>JAJYYI010000044.1 GCA_021801125.1 Deltaproteobacteria bacterium
CCGGAGGCTGCCTAGTAGCAACTTGATAATTCAACTGCGCAA
The DNA here is from genome assembly GCA_021801125.1 of Deltaproteobacteria bacterium. Lineage (GTDB taxonomy): Bacteria > Desulfobacterota > Binatia > Binatales > Binataceae > JAJYYI01. The sequence goes on from JAJYYI010000044.1 coordinate 43, forward strand.
CTCTCGCGGATCTCGGATGCCACTGCTTTTCTACCAATTGACAGACACCACCACCCAACGTTCGCTCAGAGAGCGATACCGAACGGACCTTTCCTTACCCTTCTCTGTGGGCGCGAAGTAATAGCGTTTGTGCAGCGGATCGTATCGTATCCCTCGCCGGCCGGCGTAGCGGCGGAGAGCGCTATTGAGCAGACTCATGTAGCGGCGGCTCCCCTCCGGCTCCTTCCACAAACTCCTCGCGCGGAACGTCTCGAAACGGTTCCGGTCGACAACCTCTGAAAAGGGACCGGCCGCGGATCGCAAGTCATTAAAGGAAAATAACTTACCTTCGCTAAGCAAAAACGGCGTCAGTTCATCCCGCTCCCGAGGCCACTTGATCTGCTTGCGGAACTCTTCGTCCTGTCCGTCGCTGAATGCGCACGGCGCGGCGAAAACAACCTCTGGCAGATGCGTTACCGGCAGCAGCGTGCAGTAGATTCTTTCACGCACCCTCGCTCTTTCGGGTCCCGCCTCTTGCTCACCACTTAGCGCTCTAATCCGCGCCTCGTGATCGGCCTTCATTTGCCGGACGACCGCAATGCTGTAGGTGTTCGGCTGGCGGTCGATGATCGTGTGATGTTCTGGACAGACTAGGATAAGGTTCGTGTGTTTGTTGCGATCTTCGTCTGAAAGCATCGCGCCGCCACGAGGACCGCTCCGGCTTTCCGCCACGATGTGCGCTATTTCACCTACGACGACCGGATCGTCGAGCGAAGAGCCGTCTCTAATGAGTCGCTTCTCGCAGCCGGGAAACGCGCATAAGCCCCCCGAAGACAGACACAGCAACTTCACCTCTTTATCGGGTATCGCTCGGCTCATCGATTACTCTGTTGTTCGCGAACCCTTGGCTCAGGCCCCTTCCGCGACGCCATCTTCTTCAACCCTTCCGGCTAGGCCGCGCGGCGGCGGCCCTTTCGAACGGGACGAATCAGCACCTCAGCAGGGATGCCGAAGTGCTGGTTGAGCCGGCGAATCATCTCAAGCGACAGGGCACGTTTGCGGTGCATCACCTCGTAAACGCGGCTCCGACCGCCGATCACGCCCACCAGCGCACGATGGTCGAGGCCCTGCTGCTCAAGTCGGAACCGGATGGCCTCGATAGGGTCAGGCGCATCCATCGGAAAGTGCTTCTCCTCGTACGCCTCCACCAGCGTCGTCAGCACATCGAGCCGATCCCCGTCCGGGGTTCCTTCTTTGGCGCCCCATAGCCGCTCGATCTCGCGGAGAGCGTCTTCGTGATTCGCTTCATTCCGAATCGGCTTAATCTCCATATTGAACCGTCCTCGCGTTGATCCTGTCATAGTCCGCGTGCCTTCCGACCCACTTAATGAACAGGACCTGACGCCTGTAATCGATCGCCGCCACCAGGCGGTAATCGTTCCCCTTGATGTTGAACACCACCCGATCGGCGCTCACGATGCTGGCCGTCGCATAGCTCTCCTTGACTTCCGCCGAGTTTCGCCAGAGCGCACGATGAACCTCTCGAAACCAGGCATCGAGTGCCGCCTTGACCGCCCGTTGGCCCTTCTGCCCTTTGAGCGATTCAACGAACCGCGTCAGCGTCCTCCGCGCAATCACCCGCACCGGAGGCAGTCTAGCACGGTTCCCAATCTGGTAACAGAGCCGCAATTGTCCGCCTCTCTAACCGGAGCGAAGCGGCACTTCGCTATGAGACGCTCCCTCGGACTCCGCAAGCTGCGCCGTTCGCGCCCATCCGGTAACTCCGCCTGACCCAGCCCGCGTCTCCGCTTCGCCGCCGCATTAAGTGGTGGCGTTCGCTGCGCTAGCAAGCCGCGCCAGCCCTTCGGGCCGCTTCGCTCTGGCACGGCCTGCCGCCCGCTCCGCTCGCGCATCTGAGGAATCTGCGCTGCGACCTCCAGTTTTGGTTGAGAGGTCGCCGCGAAAAATGTTGCGCGGGGATGAAAGCCAAGCGCAGCACGCCCTGCCGCAAGAGCGGAAGCGGGCGAAAGGAGAAACCAAACATGCGACGCAGGTTCAAATGCGATCCCAAGTGGATCACCGTCAGGTATCCGGCCAAGTGCGCCGAGCCGAATTGTCAAACCCCGATCAATCCCGGCGAGCGAGCGTTCTACTACCCCGACGATAAGGCCCTCTACGGCGATCGTTGCGGTCACGGCGAGAAGGCCGAACGCGACTTCCACGCTCACCGCATCGACGAAGACGGTTATTGAGCAAAGCAAATCAACCCAAGTGAGGTAAGGACAATGGCAATCAACAAGGCAATCGTGATCGGCAATCTGGGAGCTAACCCGGAGATTCGTAGCCTGCCAAGCGGGCAGAACGTCGCGAATTTCTCGCTGGCGACCACGGAGCGGTTTACCGACCGCAACGGCGAGAAGCGCGAGCGGACCGACTGGCATCGGATCGTCGCGTTCGGACGGCTGGCCGATACGTGCGAGCGGTTCCTGAGCAAAGGCCGGCAAGTTTACGTCGAAGGCCGGCTGACTGCCCGTCAGTACGAAGCCAAGGACGGATCGGGCAAGCGCTATCGGACGGAAATCGTGGCGCGACAACTCCGCCTGCTCGGGAATCGGCCGAATGGCAAGGCGCCCAAGGCTCAGGCTTCCGAATACATCCCATTCTAGCCGACCAACCCAGGGAGAATCGCTCAAGCGGTTCTCCCGCAACCAACCAATCAACAATCGGAGATTACGACAATGGACATCTACACAATGGTTACTGATAAGATCATCAACCTGCTCGAAAGCAACGTGGTGCCGTGGCGCAGGCCGTGGACCTCGACCGGACTGCCGCGCAATCTTGTCAGCAAGAAGCCATATAGGGGCGTGAACGTGTTTTTGCTTTCGGCATCGAAATACGTATCGCCATTCTGGTTGACGATGCGCCAAGCTAACGAGCTTGGCGGACATATCCGCAAGGGCGAGGAATCTACCGCGATCGTCTTTTGGAAAATCGATGACGTAAAGCAAAGCACCGAAGACGCCAACGCCGAGGAGACAGAGCAGAAGACGCGCCGGCGATTCCTTCTCAGAATGTATCGGGTTTGGAACCTCGAACAATGCGAACTGCCGCAAGCCGTACTCGACAAGCTCCCGAAGATCGAAACGCATCTGCACGATCCGATCGAGGCTGTCGAAAAGATCGTAGCCGGAATGCCTAACCCGCCCGAGATAGTACGCGGCGGCTCGAAAGCGTTTTACTCGCCACTCACCGATCGCATTACGCTTCCGCCGCGCGAGCTTTTCATCAGCGCCGAAGAGGAAGCATGCACGACCCTGCACGAATGTTCGCACGCTGCAGGAGCGAGCAAGCGGTTGAATCGGTCATCGATTACTGAAGCCGCGCCGTTCGGTTCGCCCACGTACAGTCTCGAAGAACTGACCGCGGAGCTTTCCGCTGCCTATCTTTGCGCCGAAGCCGGAATCTCCAACGCGGTCATCGCCAATCAGGCAGCGTATGTTGCCGGCTGGTTAAAAGCGCTTCGCGATAATCGCAGGCTTTTGATCCTCGCCGCCGCCCAAGCGCAGAAGGCCGCCGATTACATCCTCAATCGTAGTTGCGCCGAATAGGCGCGCGCGGCGCCCGAGCGGAAGCTCGGGCGCCGCGACTCGCGCTTCGCGCGTGGAATACCCTAATACAACTCCAAATCGCAGCCGGAAGTAGATTGACAGCTTCCTGACTGCGGGCTGAAGCTATTCGGCTGCGAGCCCAGGCTCGCGCACGAACGCCGGCATGACCTCGTTCGCAAATCGCCGCAGCGCTTCGCGGGAGCCCAGACAATTCAGGATTACGTAACTCACGCCCACGCGGCGGAGCGCTTCGAGCTTGTCGGCGATCTCGTCCGCAGTGCCAATGAGCGAGCTCGCGCGCGATGCCTCCGAATGCGAATACGCCAGGATGTGCGAGCCCCCAGCGCGCTCCGGCCACCGTGATACCGACAAAATGCGCTGATTAACGCTGTCGTTGCGCTCCTGCGCAACCCGCTTTTCGGCCGCATCGCGGGCCACATACATGTCGCGCGCGACGCAAACCCGCGCCGGATCGAAGACTTGTCCGCGCGATTCGACCTGAGCTTGGTACAGAGCGAGGCGCTCGCCGATGACTTCGATTGAGGCAAACTGATCCAGCATAAGATTGAAGTCGCGCCTGGCCACCTTGCGGATCGACGGCGCGCTGCCTGCCGCCATCCAGATCGGCGGATGCGGTTGTTGCCGGGTCGGAGGTTCGACCACGATATCGTCGAATCGCCAGTAGCGCCCGCGATGCGAGAAGCGCTGCTCAGAAGTCCACGCGCGCAGGATGATCTCAAGGCCTTCATCAAAGCGCGCATCGGCTTCTTCGAGCGGTATGGCAAAGCCTTTGAACTAACTGTGCCGACAGCCCTTACCGACTCCGAAATCGAGCCGACCGCCAGACATGAGATCAAGAGTCGCGGCTTGCTCGGCGAGAATTACCGGATTGTGCCAGGGCAGCACCATCACCGCGGTGCCGAGGCGGAGCGTGCGGGTACGCGCAGCGAGCCAGGTGAGCAAGGTCATCGGAGCCGACACCTGATGCCATCCCGTGAAGTGGTGCTCGACCAAAAACGTGCTGCGATACCCCAACGCCTCTGCCTCGACGTTGAAGTCGATGAAGTCATGGAACCCTTGCCCCGTGATTGCGCCGCGGCAGGCGCTGCCGGCTTGAGCGCCGCCAAAAATTCCAAACTGCATCGCCTGCTCGTCCATCTCGGTCGGTAGCCGCCAGCGTATCGCCAAAACGACTCCCTGAGAAAGCCATCCTATCCGGGTCGCAACATGCGATTCGAGCATCGGAGAGATGCGCAGCTTCGAAGCTTCGCGACGAGGACAAGCTTATTACCGCTGCGAGCGCGCGAAGCGCTTCGGATGCTTTCCTCAATCGTACCGACTCCGATTATGCGCGATGCTCCGCGAGGAATTGCGACTGCGGCTGAGGCTTGGTATGAGCCGCATTATGCCATCCAAGCGGCTCGATAACATTCTCCAGTTTTGCGTGTGGCTCGAAGATTTCGAGCCGCGCATCTGGCGGCGCATCCAAGTCCCCGACAACTTCACTCTCAAGCAACTGCACCAGGTCATCCAGATCGCGATGTGTTGGCAGGATAGCCACCTGCATGATTTCACTCTGAATGACAAACGCTACGGCGAACCCAATCCAGAAGACGAAGAGGGTCTCATCGATGAGCGCACTGTGAGACTGCGCGATCTTCCCCTCTCGATTGGCAGCTCTATGAGCTACGAATACGACTTCGGTGATTGCTGGCGCCATCGGATCGTACTCGAAAAGACGCTGCCCGTCGCCCAGGACGTTATCTATCCGGCCTGTATCGCAGGCGCGCGCAGCGCTCCACCCGAGGACGTTGGCGGCGCCGGCGGCTATGCGGAATTTCTGGAGGCAATCGCCGACCCGAAACACGAGGAACATGATGAGATGCTCGAATGGGCGGGAGGACAGTTCGCTCCTGATGCGTTCTCAAAGAGCGAAGTCAACGAGCGTCTGCGCCGGACACAGCGCCGCGCCAGAAAACGATAGTTCCCGCGTCGGTTACTCACGATCAGCGCCGTCGCTTAGCCATCGAGCGTGAGAGCCTCCAGATAAGGTTGCATCGCCGTCCATACGCCGGCTTCGACCGCCTGCCTGGAGATTTCCGCCGGCGTGGCCTTCTTCTTCCGAAGCGCTTCGCGAAGCCCCTCAATCGCAAGCGTAGTACCGAGAAAGCGACGATAGCGGAAAACATCGGCAACCGTTTTCGCGACGCCGAAGATCGGCACCTT
>JAJYYI010000121.1 GCA_021801125.1 Deltaproteobacteria bacterium
GAGGTGTAGAGGATGAGCGGCACCGCCTCCGCGTTAGCCCTCGGAGTGGCCGGCGCAGGCGCAACCTCGAGCATCTCGTCGAAGTAGCACGTAGCGTCGGGGTCGGAGTCGGTCGCCACCCGCGCGATCGCCCGCGCTCGGGTCGATTTCGCGACCGCGGCCGCGGAAGCGTCTTGATAAACAACCGCACGCGCCCCAGCATCGTCCAGATAATAATCCAGCTCTTCGGCCTTAATCCGCCAGTTCACGGGCGTACTTACGAGCCCGAGCATCTGACACGCCCAGTGCAAGACCACCATTTCGAGCCGGTTCTGAAGCAGCATCACCAGATGGTCGCCTGTGCGAAGCCCCAGCTTTTGCAGTCCCCCCATCACTCGACAGACGCTGTCGAGAAGTTCCGCGTAAGACAGCCGACGCTCGCCGTCAACTATCGCTTCGGCCGCCGGCTCGCGCTCCGTCGCGGCCACCAGCGTCCGCCCAAGATCAAGCATTTTCGCTCAACTCCGCTTTGCCTTAACTCGACTGAACTAACCAGAGTCCCACATACCGTAAGGACCGGTAATTGCCGCGACCACCCCATCGCAGCGTGTAGCAAATTAGGCTACCTTATCGCAAGCCGTTACGCCATGCGACCATCTAATTGCCGGCTTCTATAGCCAGGGACACACGCCCAGCAACCCGCATAGACATGACTCCAGGCCCCGGGGCAGCCAATCAATCGCGCCTTGGGAATCTAAGACCGCCACTTGCCGGTGGCTCGGGTCATTGTCCTGAGTTGACAACCTTAAAGAGGTCGTAATAGCCGCGTCCGTACCGATGATACCGCTTGACCAGAGCCAAGCAGCGGGCGCGAGAAGGATCTTCGGCATTTCCTTCGTCCCGGCTAGTGAGCATCACGTAACCCGCCTGGGGGTGCGTGCCGAGCCATTGGCATAGGTCGAGCTTAGCGGAAGGCGGCAATGGCAGGTATTCGGCGCCGGCATAAAAGGCAACCCGCGAATCGCCCGAAACCACTGCTCGCGCGTTGCCGCTCGCACGAGATATCAGCACTCCCGCCTCGCGGAACCCGCGCATATCGTAGCCCAACGGCCAAAGAGTGCGCGGTAAGGTAACCAGCGCCAGTCCGAGCACCATAGCGCCTGCGGGAATCCGGCGGCCACCCGGCAACTCGACGCTGCTTAGCCAAGCCGCCGCGACGGCAACTCCAAGCGCCGCCCATCCGAAAGTCAGAATCATGTAGTGCGCGAGGAAGCGACGGCCGGTATTCAACAGAGCCAGGCCGCAAAAGTAAAAGATTACGATCGCCGCCGGCAGCGCCTGGCGCCATTCGGTTAATACGGCACGCCCGCGTTTTCTCAAGCCGAGCAGCAGCGCGATAGCAACGGGCGGCTCGAGCGCCTGGACGAAATAATAAAAGGAGCGCGCGAAGTCCATGGCGGTTTTCTTCAGATAGAGCGTCGGCACTTGCCGTAGCATGGCCCCTAACGGCACGTACGGCGAGAACCCAAGCGCCTGCCAGCGGGCTCCGTCCTGGCTGACCTCGCTTATCTTAAAGCTAAGCGCGGCAGCCACCTCACGACCAACGATCCAATGGCCCGTGTTCAGCCGCAGATAGATTAGGTACGGAGAGGCAACCGCCGCAAACAGCACGAGATAAACGGCGCTCGCGCGCGCGCTGAAACCTGAGCGCCATTCGCCCCATATAAAAGGGCCGGCGACGAGGAAAGCAGCGACCGCTACCGGCAGGCCCACTGCTTCCGTTCGATAAAGGTAAGCGATTCCGTTGACTATCCCTCCGACTGCGATCCAACGCACGCTCTGAAGCCTGATTCCGCGCACTGCGAAATAAACCACCGCAACGACAAAAAAGAAGTAGCCTCCTTCGGTCAAAACCGAGGCAGAATAGGAGGCGAGTTCAGGATGAATCGCGGTCAGAGCGGCCGCGCCGGCTGCCAAGTCGCGACCGTCTTCGATCTCACGCATCAGAAAATAGACCATCGGTACGGCAGCCGCGCCAAGCACCGCCGATACAAGGCTACCGGCTAGCTCCCAGTTCGGAATCAGGTGATGCGCCACCGCGATAAGCATCGGGTATAGCGGCGAAAAAACGCGCGCCAGTGCGCCAGCCCAGTCTCCGGCAGCGAAAAGGCGCGCCATTTTCACGTAGGCCACGCCGTCGGCCGCGATGCAGAAACTAGTCAGCGCCAGGTAGAGCCGGATCGCCAATCCCAGCGTCAAGAGCGTCAAAACCATCCTGCGCTCGGACCATTCGACCAAGACCCTGGCCACCCAACCCTGCGCAGGCCACGCGCAAAGAGCCTTCGATTTTGGCTGGGGAAAAGATGAGATCGACTCGTCTGTCATTTTCCGTTCAGGCCGGCCTCTTATATCTCGCCTGCCGCTGAAACTTCAATCGCGCTGCGCAGCGATCACTGCCGCTTAAGGACGAACGGCTTACATTTCCCACTGACGCCGAATCAACGGCTCGCGTTTTTCTTTGAACAGGGCGCGGTTTGCCCGATAGACCTCGTCCGCTAAGCTATGATATCCGACGCACCACTGGCAGGGGGAGTTTCCGAATGCTCGTACCAAAGCGAGGTAGGCTCTTGATGCTTCTGCTCGCAGTGTGCCTTTGGCCAAGGGCCGCGCACAGCGCTGATTCGACGCCGCCCGTGCGAGTTTACGTGGAATGCACCAGCGGCGACGTGATAGGCGGCAGCCTGTGCTATTCCGTCAGGCAGAACATTCAGAGCCTGAGCGGGTACGAGCTATCCACAGATGGTGTCGGGGCCCAGTACTTCATACATCTGGTTTCGCTCGACGTCCTGCCGACCGGACAAAAAGACATCTCCTCCGCGGTTGCCGTCGCTTACTGCGAGATGTCCTCAGGCGCCGAGCTTTACAAGAACATTGAGGTCCATCTCGTCGGGGTCAACGTAATAAAAAAAGTGGCGAACCAGGTCACCGCCAAGCTTGAGACGATCGCAAAGCACTGATACAGGCGACCGCGGGCGACCTGCAACCGCCTACGAAGGCGGCCTGTTGCTGCAACTGGCCCTCGTGGCTTGACCTTGGGCGGGCAAGCCAACACGATGCAGCGAAGGGGGCGCGCTATGCCGAACGCCTCGGCGGCTTGCTGTAACACGGGCAGCATGCCGATGGCGTCCTGGAGGTGGTGGGCACGACGATGATCCGGCGTATCTGGTTTGGCATTTGTACTCGATGGAGCAGTCGCGGTCGTCATGGGCTGGCTTGGCTCTGTGGCTTCGGCACGTTGGTCGTGTTCGTCATCCCGGCGGGAGGCGGCGGCCCCATGAGCGTTGCTCAGGTGCGCGCGATGCTGGCCGCCGCGGACGCTCAGAGGCCCGCAAATTTCTCGCAGGCGAACCTCGCCAACCTGGATTTGAAGGGGATAGATTTTAAGGGCGCCAACTTGACCAAAGCCAACCTGTTCGGCGCCGAGCTGGATGGAGCAAATCTCTCGGGTTGCAACCTGGAGCAAGCGAATCTTGACCGCGCGCACATGGTCGGCGCTCAACTCAACAAAGCTCATCTGCGCAAGGCGAGCATGTTTCTCACCATCCTGGCCGACGCTGACGTGCGCGATGCGGACCTGCGCGACGTAGTTGCTATCCTAATCGCGCCGAGGATCAATCTGGTCGGAGCCAATCTGGCCGGCGCTATGCTGGCCAATGACCAGAGTAATCAGATGATGGTGGAGCTCCGCACGGAATTCGACGGCGGAGACCTGACGGGCGCCAACCTCGAAGGCGTCAACCTTGCTGAAGCGAAGCTCGATTCGGCCCGATTCGTGAACGCGAACTTGCGCAACGCTCAAATGATTTGGGCGGAACTCGGAGCGGCCGACCTGACGCGCGCTGACATTACCGGTCTTGACCTCTCCAACGCCGACGTCTGGGGCACCAAGTTCATTTGCGTAAAAGGAGCCGACACAATAAAGGGACGAGCATCGGCTCGCAATTGGAACAGCGCGATCTTCCGTTGCCCGTAGATACAGTCGAGCGTCCGCCCAAGGAAGCAGGACTGTGCGATTCCGCTCAGCCTAACGTCCGCTATCGCCCCGAGAAGTGGGGCGCGCGTTTTTGCAGAAAAGCGCTGATTCCTTCTTTGTAATCGGCGGTTCTTCCCGCGATACCCTGCGCCTCGGCTTCCAAATCCAAGACCTGGCGAAATCCCGCACGCTCATCTTCGATCCGGCGGACAATACGTTTTGACTCGGCGAAGGCGCGGGTCGGCCCTGAAGCTACAGCTTTCGCGAGCGAGCGCACCTGCTCGAGCAGCGTCGCTTTCTCCACGCTCCGGTTGATCAAACCCCAAGCCTCGGCTTCCTTCCCGCTGAGCAGGCGACCGGTATAAATGAGTTCGAGCGCGCGATGCGCGCCGGCGCGAGCGACAAAAAACGCATGCCCGCCGGAATCAAGCACTGCTCCGAGACGCGCGAACGGAGAGCCGATTTTTGCGTCCTCGGCCGCGTAGACCACGTCGCATGCGAGCGCCAGTCCCAACCCTATTCCGAGGCAGGCACCCTGCACCGCGGCAAAGGTCGGCGCCGGGAAATCCGCGATCCTGAGAATAAGCGGACTAACTACTTCGCGCAGAATCAGCCGCGCATCCTCTTGGCCGGGATCGGCTTCCGTCAGGTCACGACCCGCGCAGAAGGCGGGGCCTTCGCCGCGAAGGATGAGCGCGCGGGCGCTGGCCTGCTGAGCCTGATCAAGACACTGGTGCAGCTCCTTTATCATCGCACCGCTTACTGCGTTCATCTTGCCCGGCCGATTAAGCACAATCTCAGCCGTTGAGTCCGCAACGATCAACTCGACGTTCACTGCGATCCCCCCTCTTCGCGCGTAATTCGACGCTGCAGAAAGGCCAAAGCGCCACGACCCAGCCGAAGCACGTCCTAAAAGACGGGAATTATATCTTCGGCCTCGATGTCGCCGACGTCGACTCCCTGAATGTTAAGCTCGGGAATCGCCGGGAATTCGATTCCCCATCTGCCAAGCAGCCGCGCGACGCGCGCGATGGCAAGCTTCCAATTCTCGGCCTGCTCTTCGTACGTCAGGCAGCCAAGGCCGGCGTCGCGAGCGATGTCGAGCAGCGCGCGATGGTTCGGCATGAAATACTCCGGAAGCTGCCAGAACTGCCCCGGCGGCTCCCAGAGCACCATCGAGAGAAAGACGAAGCCCGCGCGCAGCTGCTTGGTAACGAACTGGCGATGCTCGGCGGTCAGATGTGGAGACTCTTTTTCCAGGAGCGTAATGCAGATCTGCAGGTGGCGCGCCTCGTCGCGTCCGATCTTAGTGAAAACGTCCTTGAACACGGGATGGCAGGTCTTGCGCGCCATCCCGTGAAATAGGCTCGAAGACGCCACCTCTCCCATCATGAAAGAAGTGAAAAGGATCGCCAGCGGATACTTCTCCACCGCACGGCAAAAGCCGTTCCAGTAACGCGCGCCGTTATGGTAAAGCCAGCCGATATTGTTGTGCGCGGCCTTCTCGAGGTCGGTGACGGGCTCGAAGTCGAGCGGTCCGCCCGGCACCAGGCGCTGGATCGCTCGCTGACAGCATTCCTCGTGATTCGCCTCGTCGCGCGTGATGGAAAAAAAGCACTTGCGCACAGGGTCTTCTTCGTGGGTCTCGAAGGCGCGAATCATCGCCCGTGCGAATACCGGCGGACCGGAAGAATCAAAGTTGGCGAGCAGCGCCCACCAGTACATGAGCGCAAGCCGCTGCTCGGCACTCCATTGGTCCGGATCGAGCTTGTCCCAGTCTATCTGGGCCGGATT
>JAJYYI010000129.1 GCA_021801125.1 Deltaproteobacteria bacterium
GAGGATGACCCTGATTTACGCGAGCTTTTGCGCTATAACCTGGCTCAGGAAGGGCTAACTGTCGAAGAGGCCCAGGACGGCGCCGAGGGAATGGAGCGCATCAAACGGCGCGCTCCCGACCTGCTGTTGCTGGACCTGATGCTGCCCGGAATGACCGGACTTGAGCTGTGCCGCGCGCTCCGCTCGGAATCGGCCACCGCGGCTTTGCCGATCATAGTGGTGACGGCGAAGGGTGCCGAGGTTGACCGCGTGCTGGGACTGGAGATGGGCGCGGACGACTACGTGGTTAAGCCCTTTAGCCCGCGCGAACTGGTCGCGCGAGTGAAGGCGCTTTTGCGCCGCGCGCATCGTGCGGAGCGCGAAGGACCACAGCTCTTTGAGCGCGGACGACTGCGCATCAACTTCGCGACCTATGAGGTTTTCGTTGACGGCCAGCGGCGCGATCTCAGCTTGCGTGAATTCGAGTTGCTGCGGTTTTTCGTGCAGCATCCGATGCGCGTGTACAGCCGTGAACAGCTCCTTGATGTTGTGTGGGGCCGTGACACCTTCGTCGAGCCGCGCACCGTTGACGTTCATGTCCGCAGGCTGCGCCAACAAATCGAACGAAACGATTCCGACCCGGAGCTTATTCTCACGGTGCGAAGCGTAGGCTATCGCTTTAACCCTGACGCGCTTGACTAAGCTGTTTGACCGGCGTGTTGCGCTCTCTGCGTTTTTCACCCTCGGTCCGGCAGCCTTGTTGCTGCTGGGGCTTGCTGCCGCGGGCAGGGTCGCGGCATGGCTGGTTGCGGCCGCGCTCCTTGCCGCCGTAGCAATCGGCCTGCTAGCCGCTGCGCTCACTGCCAAGGCCACGGCGCGCCAGGCGCAAGGCCTGACGCTGGCCGCACGTGAACTCCGTTCGGGCCGGCGTCCCGCCAGTCTCTTGATAGAAGAACACGGTCCGCTTCACCATGCTGCCCGCGAGTTGGTCTCAGCGGCGCAGTCTCTGCTCGCGGAACTGGCCGCGCTCGCTGAGCAGCGCGATGAGTTCGAAGCGATATTGAGGGGGATGACCGAGGCTGTGGTGGTGACCGCCGCCAGCGGAGAAGTGATGCTGTTAAACGACGCCGCGCGTCGGATGTTTGCGCTTAATTCGCAGACCGATTATCGCGGCCATAACCTGGTCGAACTGTGCCGCGATCCGGCGGTGCAGCGATTTATTGGCGCCGCCATCGCGCATTCCGGCCCGGACGTCCTTAGCACTGAGTTCGACGTGAACATTTCTGGACCACGCCATTTGCGTGCCAGTGCCGCTCCGTTGGCGCGAAATAATGACCGCAAGCCCTGGTCCGTGTTGGTGTTTCACGATTTAACGCAGCTCAAGGCTTACGAAAGCCTGCGCACGGATTTCATCGCCAATCTGACGCATGAAATCCGCACCCCGCTTACCGCGCTGCGCGGTTACGCGGAAACCCTGCTCAAGGGCGTGGACGACGTCGCGACGCAACGCCGGTTCCTATCGATCATCGGGCGTCAGTCGGACCGCCTCGCCAGGCTGATCGACGATCTGGTAGAGCTTTCCGACCTGGAGCGAGGCTTCGCTCCGCTGAGAATTCAGCAGGTAAGGCCTGAGCGGTTGGCTGAAGAAGCGATAGAACTGGTGCGCGATCGCGCCCAGAAGGCCGGCATCGAGCTTCAAGTGCGATGCGACCAGGGGCTGCCGGCGGTGATGGCCGATTACGACCGGATGAATCAGGTGATGATCAACTTGCTGGACAACGCGCTCAAGTACACGCCGCGGGGCGGCGAGGTGGTCGCTGAGGCGCGCAATAGCATGCAGGCCGGACAGGTGGGCGTCGAGCTTATCGTGCGGGACACCGGCGAAGGAATCCCGGCGGAGCATCTGCCGCGTCTCACCGAGCGGTTTTATCGCGTCGACCGCGCCCGCTCGCGCGAGTTGGGCGGCACAGGGTTGGGCCTCGCTATCGTAAAGCACATCGTGCAGTTGCATCAAGGGCGAGTTACGATCACGAGCCAAGTGCATGAAGGGACGACCGTTACGGTATGGCTGCCGGCCGTTGCTGGCGTAGCCGCGGCGGCGCGGCAGGAAGCCTAGCGCGTCGGCCTGCGGTAGCCGGGCCTTGCTGGCTTGGGGATTTGGCGTTTAGATGCCCTGGCCCACTCAAAACCTCCACGGATAGCGCCAAGGACGCTCGGGAAGACGATAACGGCCGATGGAAAGATCTGAAGGCGACAAGGCCGCGCGCGTGAAGTCGATGTTCGCGCGGATTGTGCCGCGCTACGACCTCATGAATCGACTGATGACGCTTGGGTTGGACCAACGCTGGCGCCAGGCGACTGTCACGCTTGCTGGCCCCGTGGACGAGCTTGCGCTGGACGTGGCCACGGGCACCGGCGACCTGGCGCTTAGGCTTGCTCGGCGCGGATGGCGACGAGTGGTCGCCGTGGATTTTTGTTCGCCGATGCTGGCGGCGGCGAGCGATAAAATCGCGTCGCGAGGGGATGGCGCGCGGATTGCCTTTGCCGGCGCGGACGCGCTGAGGTTGCCCTTTGCCGCCGACACCTTTGATTGCGTCGTGAACGCGTTTTTGCTGCGTAACGTGGCCGACCTAGGCGCCGCTCTTCGTGAATTCCATCGCGTTCTGCGCCGCGGCGGCCGCCTCGTCTGCCTTGACCTGACCCATCCGCCGGCACCGATTAAGCTGCCGCTGGCCTTGTATCGCGACGCCATTGTTCCGCTGCTCGGAGCAGCGGTGGGCAGCGACTTCGACGCATACCGCTACCTGGGGAATTCGCTCAAGCCTTATCCCGATGCTCGACGGTTGAGCGAATTTCTCGCGCAAGCTGGCTTTGTGCGCGTGGATTATCGCCTTCATGGACTGGGAGCGGTGGCGATTCATCGGGGCTGGAAGGGGTAGATCGCCGGAGCCGAAGCTTTCGCGGCCACGCGATGGCGCGACGAGTGATTTTATTTCGTCCCGTCGGCCGTCAACAGAGCGCATAAGTGCTGCGCGATAAGGGTGCCGGCCACGCGATGGCCTAGCGCGTTCCAGTGGCCGTAGCCGGGTATGGCGGACAGGTAGCCGTGAAGGAAGACGCGATTGGTTTCGGCATAGCGTTGGAAAGGGGGCGCGAGGTCTAGCACGTCGAACCCATCGCGGCGACCGATCTCAGCTACCCTTTGATCAATGCTGAACAAGTTGTTGATTCCCCACAGCCGCTGGTAGGCGGTGCGTCCGGCCGGGTCTGGGTAAGCCTGTTCCGAGGTCCCGATGACGGCGACAATGAAGCGTGCGTGATGCCGCGCGACGTCTTGGTTGGCGGCTGCGAGTATCGCTTCGATCGTGTGCCACGTCTGCTCCCACAGACGCTTGTCTCCAGCCTCAACCGTCGTGACCGTGAAGGAGTCGACGCTTCCTAAAAAGGGGACACCGCTCGAGCTGGCATGGAGTACGCCGTGCAGACGAAAGCCGATACGGCCTCCGTGGAACATGTCGCGCGCGTAGTCAATCAGTTGAAGCACGCGCAGGTGACTGCTAAGCGTGGCGTAGGACTGGTAAGCCCAGTGGTTCCGCACACGATACAGCGTCGAGTGCCGAAAAGAGTTGTCCAGCACTAGAGTCCCGTCATGCAGGACAAAGTAGGGGCGCGGGCGTCCGCCGTTGAGCCGAGGCGAACTGTCCGTGACGTCGTTGCCGGCGTAAAAAGCGAGCAAAACGATGTCCGGAGAGTAGGCCCAGACCCGCTTTTGCAGCATGATTAGCTCCTGCGCGGGACCGTAGGCGCTGACGCCGAAGTCGATCGCCTCGACGTGGCGCTTCTCGAGCGCGGGGCAGCGCTGCAACTCGGTTTGCATCACCCACCAGAAAGTCTGCTTGAGCGGCAATGCTTGAGCTTCGGTGAAAGAGTCGCCCAACACAGCGATGCGGAGCGTGCCGTTCGATCTAGCCTTCGCATGCTCCACGTCTCGCAGGCCGTCGTGGTTCGTTTCGAACATGACGCGGCCGCCTTCGTTCCAACGCTCTCCGTGAAGGTTGGGACGCAACGTCCATCCGAGGTCCGGGTCCGAACGGTAAAGGAAACCCAGGTAAGTGAAACCCGCGATTCGTAACAACACTTCGGCGATTGCCATGGCGGCGAGAGTGCCGCTCAGCGCGAGGGTCGAGATTAAAAGCAAGCGCCGCCATAGTGCCTGCTCCTGGCTGTAAGGTGAGCTATGGGACATGTGGTTTCATTCGCCTCTTGCGCGAACGCGAGTTACGAAAAGGCGCCTTTGAGGATCCCTGCGCCGTCACGCAGTACTTGCCGCGCGTTTCGACGAGCCCGGCCGCGCAGCTTAGGCCAACCAATAGCTAGATTATGAGAAATTATCTTGGCCTGCAGCTACGCTTGGACCGCGGTTTTTTCTCTTGCGTCCAGGTTCCTTGATGAATTGAACACTCGGCTCTCGGAATGAATTGCGGTGTCGACCGCCGGCGAGACCCA
Source organism: Deltaproteobacteria bacterium (assembly GCA_021801125.1). GTDB lineage: Bacteria > Desulfobacterota > Binatia > Binatales > Binataceae > JAJYYI01. The sequence goes on from JAJYYI010000129.1 coordinate 4,486, forward strand.
CGCTAAGCGCTCGCTCACGGGCTCAACGATTCGGTGTGCTGACGCCGCGACGCGGCGAGAGACCGCTGTCGCTTCCCAGGCCGTATCCGCTTTCGGTGAGCTTGGAAACCGCTTCAGGATAGCGTGTAATTTCTGCACGGTAGCGAACTATTTCGGCTATCGGCGCGTCGGAAGATGGGCGCGTAGCGCCTCTGCCGCGAAGAGTCGAGGCCCATGGCGGGCGCGCTAAACCTCGGACGCGGTCGGGGCTTGCCTTTTTGGAACAGGCTAGTTTGTCTGGAGACGGCCCCCAACGGGCCGTCGTCTAACGTTTTTCGAGCAGAGGAGTCAAATTCAGCGATGGCCACGGAGCGGCGCAAAGAGATAAAGCGGCGGCGTAAACGGCGCGAAAAACGGCTTCGCGCGAAGCGGCGCGAGATGCGAGAGCAGCAGAAGAAAAAGCGTCCGTAAAGAATAGCGCTAACGGCCTTACGCGCAGTCGACGGAGCGAAACCGGCTCTGTATATATTCGAATCGGGCGACGCGAAAGCCGTACGATTTTTGATCGGACCGCTACCGCGCTAGGCGCGAAGAGGTTTTCTTGGCGAGGCATGAAGCTTGCCTGAGATACTCCTGACGCCCTGATTGAGCCAGCGTAGGCATGGCTGGAGCCGCCGCACGCGACGGTTGGGCGGGCTCCTGAAACCATGTCCGTGCGCAACCCAAGCTGGACGCTTAGTCCCGAGCGCGCCGCGGCGTCGCCGAGGTTCGCAATCTACGCGGGTGCGACGTTGGTCGCGGCACTCGCGCTGGGATTGCTGCAGCTTCCATTTGATCTCTTGGCCAAGATCACCGCTCTGGTCGTCGGGCTACCGACGCTGATATGAGCGGCAGCCGCCATAAAGAAAGACCCGGCCTGGGGGGCTCGGCGCTGGCGACACTAGAACCAGCCTCATAAATGGACTTATCGGGAATGATCGGAAATCTTGGGCGGAGATGGGGAAGCGATGGCGGAGGTGGCGAAGCGGTGGAACTGGCGCGGAGGCAATGGGAGGCGGTGCGGGAGTTCATTCCCGATTCGCTGCGGCGCGCCGACGGGCGTGGGCGGCTGTGGCGCGATAGCAGAGAGGTGTTGGAGGGAATCGTCTGGGTGCTGCGCAGCGGGCGCGCTGGAAGGACTTGCCGGAGCGCTTCCCGCCCTATCAGACTTGTCATCGGCGCTTCCAGCACTGGGTGAGGTCAGGAGTAATGCGCCAGGT
>JAJYYI010000023.1:0-28098 GCA_021801125.1 Deltaproteobacteria bacterium
TCTTCGCCACTTTCGGGTCCTCCCTCATTGCGCTCAGAGGACCACGCCGGCCGCCTCGGACTCAACTTATTGCTGGCTCGCTTTTCGGGTTTTGGGTCATGGGCGCCTTCTTTACCGTCACGTGCTTTAGTTCTGCGGCTCCGCTTTGCGCGGCCTTTGCTACGACGATCAGCCTAGCGCGTTCGCCCTTAGGCGATCCGTTATCACGCTCTCCTAAGGGCTCCCGGCGGACGTCACCGCGAGTCTTTCGGTTCGTTGGGGCGCGCCTACCCATAACCTTTGCTCACGGCTTCGGGATAAAAACCCCGTCGAACGACTCATTGGAGCGTTTGCCAACCGACGCGGCGCTATCCCGCAAGATTCCTACCCTTCGTTACCGGCACGGTTACGATCCCCCTCTCTCAGTTTGCGTTTCATAGTCGTTAACTTCTGCACTTAGCCGCTCCCGCACAAGAGTAATAGCGCGGCAACGCGCCAGTCTTTGCGCCATCGATGCGTAAAAGCGGGCACGAAGTGAGCGGCATTGCAGCTAGTCGTTTGAGCAAGCTTGGGGCAAAAGCATCGGGCCCCAGGAGATCCTGGCAGGTAGACTCAAAAGTTGCGGCACGCCAAAACCCAAATTTTCGGCGACGGGAATATCCCGATTTGGCGAACCGGCGCGACACAGGAGCGTCTCGTCGCCCCGGGCCGTTCCTGCCACACCTTTAATGCGCGCCCGAGCCGTCGTGCGCAGATATCGGTTTCGAAAATTGCCGTCCGGTTCGCTGGGCATCGACCGCTCTCATTTTAGAAAATTGCTAACCTAAGGAGGACAATACGTGGGACTTGCACGAAAACTCTCCATCGCTGCTGCAGTAGTCATGCTAATCGCGCTGGCACGCCCGGTTGTATACGCTCAGCAAAATGTCGCAGTGCGCTCCGGGTACCTCACCTGCCACGAGGCGGGAGGATGGGGCTTCATCTTCGGATCGTCGCATGAAATTAAGTGCTCCTATGCGATGCAGAAAGGCTACACTGAGTATTACACCGGCTCGATTTCCAAGTTTGGCGTCGATATTGGGTACACGGAATCGGCGGTTATTCTCTGGGTGGTGCTGGCACCTACCACCGATCTGGGCGAAGGAGCCTTGGCGGGACATTATGGCGGCGCGACCGCATCAGCGGCGCTCGGCCTTGGGGCTGGGGCAAACGTCTTGCTGGGCGGCTTCAAGAATTCAATTGCCCTCCAGCCACTGAGCGTTGAGGGCCAGACAGGGCTAAATGTAGCGGCTGGAATCGAAGAGATGACGCTTAAGTTCGACAAGCGCAAGCCGCCAAAATCACCGCCGGCAAAAGGGCAGAACTAGGCGGACACATCATGATTTTACAAGCGGGAAATTCGCCGCCATGCCCAAAGCCGTATGGCCTTCTCGTCGGCTTGCTCCGTGACGCGCTGCAGCGGGAAACTGCAAAGCTGACGCACGCCGACATGCCCGGCCATGGACAAATAGGCCAGCCGCGCAGCCGAAAAGCCTGCGCGGCGAGAAGAGCGCCGCGGAGTCAGTTGTCACTCTCCGCGGCATGCTGCTTAGCGCTTGCTTTGGCTGCGTGTTGCGTGCAGGGATGCACGCTCGCGGCGGCCCCACTTGCAAGCGAAGCGGAAACCGCGACGTCGGATGTTGCGCCTTCAGGCGCATGGGATCTGCTTAAAACGCTAGCCGGCCAGCCGCCGGCGATACAGATGGAGGCGACTCGTCTGGAGGTCGCCACGCGCCAGCAGCAACTCAAGGCGTACGGCGCGGAAGAACAGCGAGGTAAATCGGAACGAAATGCCACCATCGGAGTCTTGGAGGATCTCTGGAGTTGGCAGCATGACCCCGTAATCGGCGACCTTCTAGTTTACGTGAAGGCAGGCGGCGACCCGGGCGTCGCCATGCAAGCCGCGGCGGCGCGGCGAAAGTGCTCGAACGCGCCTGCAGGGTTCGCGGGCCAACAACAGCCCCAAACAAAGCCGCAGGCTCAATGGTTCGCTACGTCTAAGGAGCGTAGCGCGAACTAGGGAAACTTCCCCGGGGCTTTTTGATGCGACTAAAAGAAGCTCCTCGAATCAACCGATTAAGAAGAACGAGGAAGAGCACAAGAACAGGTTTTCCACGAAGTCGTGCAGCACGAGGGCTTCGACGAGACGACACGACCGGCTCCGGGTCGATCTGAGCAAAGCAACCCGATCCCCGCGGTAGCCGGCGCTGACCGAGCCGTGCCAGCCGGGAACTGGCCCGCAGCGCGAGACACTTGGCCCTAAGAAGACTGACCAAGCTCGAATGCGGCGCGAAGCCGGCGCGCCGGGCAGCCTGACGCCGCCGGCTAGGATCCGATAGCGTCGAACAGGTTGTCGGGCTGAGTGTAATCGTTGTTGCCCTCGCGACGGACGTCGCCGTCAGCGTGGGCAGCGATCCGCTGATTGGCCGTGGCCCATCGCCTTCGTTCGTTAGAATTCTCGGTTTGCTCGTCAGATTCGGTCTTAACCGATTCACCGATAAAGTAAACTTTGATTTGATTTAAACCTACCCAATCTCAGAGAATAGGTATTCGTTCTTTACATTTGCTAAACTCTTCGCGACGTAAGCTTGTGCGCTGAGGCTTCATCACTGGCGAAATTCTTTTGACGCGCGAAGCTTTTTTGCTGATGCTCAGCGATAACGAGCAATCAGAATCCCCGGCTGGGTCGTCGCAACCGTTGCCTTTCGGCCCGCCTCACCCACTCCCTCGCTTTCGTACTTACACACCTGCACTCGGCACGGCAATTAGCGAAGGGGGCGTGACCGCTTGTGCTTTTTCGGAAGCCTCCGTATGGCCACCCAAACCTGCCACTAGGCAATCGCTTTGTCGATTCGACAACGTCTTTTGGAGTCAGTTCACTTGGTCGCTGATTGATTGCCTTTTTTCGCGCGGGGTCGAGCCACCGTTCGAATGACCAGCACCGGACAGGAGGCTCCTCTGATCACCCTTTCCGCGACGCTGCCGAGCAAGAAGTGGGCAATACCGGTTCGTCCGTGCGTTGCTATGACGATCAGATTTGCGTTGATCTTTTCAGCTTCGTCGAGGATCGCCTGGTAAGCGACGCCGAATCGAACGACTGTTCGACAATCGACGCCGCGTCTTTCGAGCTGCTGCTGTATCCTGCTAAGCCTGGCCGTCGCCGCTTTCTCCAGCTTCGCACCGATCACTTTGGGGTCGGGAACCAATAGCGGAGACCCATAATATCCGCGCTCGACCACAAACATGACCACGACCTGGGCTTCGTACGGCCGGCTAAACTCAACTGCTTCGTCCAGCGCCCGCAGCGAAGAAGGTGAAAAATCTATCGGTACGAGAATCCGCTCGATGGCCATCATAAGAGGTGCCCCCGCTCTTGTTTTGTTCTCCGACAACATACCATCTCGCCCGAACTATGCGAGCAGACGCTGCTGGGCAAGAGAACTTCAGCATTCGAAGATTACGATACTCTCGTCACCGCCATTTCATCGCGGTGAGAAAGGTGCCCGCAAGCAAAAGGTTCCCGACAAAGGCGCTGCGGCTAAGCGTGCGACTTTGATCCGTTCGACCCGACGGCGTCATCGAGCAGCTGCTGGTAAATGGGTCTTCCTCCCAGAGCACCTGCGGTCAAATCGGCAACGATCGAAGCGAACAGCGCCATCAGCAACAATTGGTAACTGCCGGTCATATCGATCACGAGCGCGAGCCCCGTCAGGGGCGCGCGTATAGTCGCCCCGAGCAGCGCTGCCATCCCGGCGACGGCAAACTTTTCCGCGCCGAACCCGAAGCCGGGAAGTAGCAGCCTTACAAAGTCGGCGAACCAAAGCCCCGAAATCGCTCCAAATGCGACGAGCGGAAAAAAGAGCCCGCCAGGCGCGCCGATAGCGTAGCTGACGTTGAAGACAGCCATCCGCGCGACGAGCAACACCGTGAATAGCTCAAAGGTTCGCGGGCGTCGGAGAAGGCGCAAGACAAGTTCCTCTCCGCCACCTGTTGCATCCGGGAACAACCACACCAGAAGACTGACCACGGCGCCGGTGAGAGCGGTGGGCAGCAGCCAACCGACCCTCGAAACTATCCCGCGAAACAGGTCGAGACTGCGCAACAACGCGCCATTCAGAAACAAGCCGTAAGCGCCCATAATCATCGCGAAAGGCAGCGTCATTTCGAGCTCAACGAGCGTCGGATAATCATGGGTCTGAATCGGCAGGATCCGGGCCGGTCCGGCTATGAAATGGCTCACCACGATTGCCGTTACAGTGGTAAGTGCCACGCCTTGCGCGGACACGGGATTTAGAGGAAACTCCCGTCGAATCTCTTCCAGCGCGAACAGGATGCCGCCGATAGGCGCGTTGAAAGCAACCGCCAGTCCAGCCGCGGAGCCGGCGCCGATTAGCACGTTGTTATTGCGCGCGCTTACCATCGGCTTCCAGCTCGCGAGAGCCGCGCCGAGGCAGCCGCCAATATGAATCGTCGGCCCCTCCCTACCCAGTACGAGACCAGCTGACATAGCCAGCAGCCCCGCGAAAAACTTCACAGGCAGAACTCGCGCCCAGCGCAACGGAGGTCGTATCCCGGCCAGCGTACCTTCGATCTCCTGGACTCCGCTGCCTGCGGCCTCTGGAGCGAATCGGCGCGTCGCAAAGACCGCGACGGACACAATAACAACGTCGCTCAACACGGCAAAAAGCCACCTGTACCACAAACCGTGGTCTTCAGGCGCGAGAAGCCGCGCGTAGAGCGAGAAACCGCGCTTCGCTCCAAGCCGAAAGGCAGTGCCGATTACGCCAACGAGCACACCCAGCGCAAGAGCGAGCAGGCGGAAATGCCAATCGGCAGACCAGATCGATTCCTTCGCCTCGAGCGAGTATCGGGCTTCGGCAGGGTCAACGGAAGACATCTCTCAGTTCTTCTCGAATCGGCGACGCGCCGACCTTGCACGCTCCTATCGAATCAGAGTCGTTTGACTCGACGCCAGCACGGTGCAACGCCCCGTGCTGGTTCAGCGAGAGGTGTTTGTCGGCCTGGTGCTCTCACTCGCCGACGGAGGCATCAACCCCGGCCGCATCGCCCGCCCCAGCCACATCGAAAGAATATCGCACCAAATCGAAATAACGCGATTTTTTGAGACTCCTACAAAGACGGAAACTCATGTGGCTACGCTAGCAACGCGGAGGGCTCTGCGAGCCTCATAAGCTCCGCTTGCCGCGGCAACGTGCCCCTCCATTCCCACGAGCCTAGGCTTAGCTTACCGTTGCGGCTATAGTCCGCTCAACGCGGCGTCGCGCACGCATTTGGTCGCGCGTCCACGATCGACGCCGGAATCTCCGTACGGCTTAACGCTCGCGCAGGCTGTTTGCACCGTCTTCATAGCCGTGGCAGCTTCCCGAACGAAGCTGGGAGAGAGCCCGATTATCTACAGGGAGCCGCGGTCGACCGGGTGCGCACGCGCGTCTCGCACCGAATGGAGTCGAAGCGGGGCTGCATGACGACGAGGCGTCCGAACTTGCGATAACATTCTTCTACGCGCCGATTTTCCGGCTGCTGCGATTTCCTACAGTCGTTTCTGGGTGCCATTTTTATCGGGTCTGCGCTCGCACTCGTGAAGTTGCCCTTCCGTTTTTCGATCGTGAGTCGAAAAACGACGTTACCAAGCCGAAGGTCAGCTAGTCAGCGGACCATCTCGCCGTTGAGCGTTGGCAACGATGCCTTTTAGTTGGATCCGAACGGCACGCAAACTCGATGTGGACGAACTCATTTTTCGGCGTTAATCTCCGGACCAAGCAGTTTAGCCGCTGCGCGCCGGCTCCTCTCGCCACGTCGCGAAGTGCGATAAGGCGCGCGATGCGGTAGTTTTCTCACTAACGATACTCAATAAATTAAAGGAACCTGTGTCTTCAGCTGCACCGCAAACCCTTTCTGTAAACAGTCTCCAGCCGGCTCGGCCGTCGCTAATCAATGGTCTCTCGGAAGACGAAGCGGCGAGACGGCTGCGATCCGAGGGCTACAACGAACTAACTCGAGCCAAAAAACGCCATCTCCTGCGCATCGCGCTGGAAGTTTGCAGCGAGCCGATGTTCGAGCTGCTGCTGGCCGCAAGTGCGATTTATTTCGTCCTCGGCGACTTCACTCAGGCGCTAATACTGGTCGGCTCCGCAGTGACGACTGTCGCCGTCGCGATTGTTCAAGAGAACCGGACGGAGCGGGTTCTCGAAGCGCTGCGTGATCTCACGAGCCCGCGGGCGCTGGTGGTCAGAGGCGGCGTCACCAGGCGTATCTCGGGCCGCGAGGTGGTGCGCGGAGATGTAGTCGTGCTCGCAGAGGGCGATCGCGTCCCTGCCGACGCCACACTCCTTTCCTCCAGCGATCTGGAGGTCGACGAATCGCTGCTCACGGGCGAGTCGGTCGCCGTGCAGAAGCACGTGCGAGCGGCAGTTGGGCTCGCCATCGGCGCAACGCAAGCGGCGGACGACCGAGCGTCCGTCGTCTTCGGCGGCACCATGGTCGTGCGCGGTCATGGCGTCGGCGAGGTGTTTGCGACCGGAGGCAAAAGCGAGATCGGAAAGATCGGCAAGGCGCTGGGGGAGATTGTCACCGAACCCAGCCTGCTTCGGGTCCAAGTGAGTCGCCTCGTTCGCGCGCTCGCTGCGATCGGCATCGGCTTGAGCCTCCTCGTCGTGGTCCTCTACGTACTGATGCGAGGTCCGTTGCTAAGCGGGCTGCTCGCCGGGATTACGCTCGCGATGTCCCTGCTGCCGGAGGAATTTCCGCTCGTCCTCACGATTTTTCTCGTCATGGGAGCGTGGAGAATTTCCAAGGCTAACGTCCTGACCAGGCGCTCCGCCACGATCGAAACCCTCGGAGCAGCTACGGTCTTATGCAGCGATAAGACCGGGACACTGACTCTCAATCGGATGAGGATCGCCGAGATGTTCGCCGACGGGGAGTCCTTTCCGGTTACGCCGGAGACGCAATCGCAGGTTCCGGAGAAATTTCTTTCGTTGATCGAGTACGGCGTTTTGGCTAGCGAAGCGCATCCGTTCGATCCGATGGAACGGGCTTTTCACGAACTCGGCCGACAATGGCTCGCCGGCAGCGGGCGTCTGCACGAGGACTGGAACCTGGCGCATGAGTACGCCCTGAGCCCACAACTCCTCGCTGTCACCCATGTTTGGAAACCGACCGAACAGGAGGGCCATGTGGTCGCGGCAAAGGGCGCTCCCGAGACGATCGCGCGATTGTGCGGATTCGCCGATGATGCGCTGCGGGCGCTCCAACGCAATGTCGACGATCTGGCCGGGCGCGGGATGCGGGTTCTGGCCGTGGCCAAAGCATCGTTCGGCGGGCCGCCATGGCCGGATTCCCCAGCCGCGTTTCGCTTCGACTTGCTCGGACTGGTCGGGCTGGCTGATCCGCTGCGGCCCGGCGTCCCCGAAGCGGTAAACGAATGCCGCAGCGCAGGCATTCACGTAGTGATGGTCACGGGAGATTACCCGGTAACGGCAAGGGCGATTGCAGGCCAGGCGGGCCTGGATCTCGCCGGCGGCGTCCTAACCGGCGACGAACTGGCCCAGGCAAATGATCTCGAACTTCGTGAGCGCGTCAAAACCGTGCGCGTTTTCGCGCGAACGTTGCCGGAGCAGAAACTGCGCCTGGTGAATGCCTTCAAGGACAACGGCGAGGTCGTGGCTATGACCGGTGACGGCGTGAACGACGCGCCTTCCCTGAAAGCGGCGCATATTGGGATAGCGATGGGCGGGCGCGGGACCGACGTCGCTCGCGAGGCCTCCGCGATCGTCTTGCTCGACGACAATTTCAGCTCCATCGTCAGGGCGGTCCAGCTCGGGCGCCGGATCTACGACAACATGCGCAAGGCGATGGGCTACCTCTTGGCGGTCCACGTGCCCATCGCGGGCCTGGCGCTACTCCCCATTGTTCGGAGCTGGCCGCTGATTTTTGCGCCCGTGCACATCGCCTTTTTGGAACTCGTCATCGACCCGATCGCGTCGGTCGTTTTCGAAGCCGAGCCCGAAGAGCCCGATGTGATGCGCAAGCCGCCGCGCGATCCTAAGACGCCCCTGCTTTCGGCGTCGATCATAGCCTGGAGCCTCCTTCAGGGCGCCTGGGTCTTTTTCCTCACAGCATTGGTGCTCGCGGAAGCCGTGAATCGCCGGCTGCCAGACGCGCAGACGCGGGCGTTGGCCTTCACAACGCTCGTCACCTGCAACTTGCTCCTGGTCTTCGTCAACCGATGCTTCAGCTCGTCCATCGTTCTCGCATTCGGGCGGCGCAACGCGGCGCTGTGGGTCGTTCTCATCACCACGGCCGTCCTGCTTGCGGCCGGCTTGGGCGTACCGCCGGTTCGTACGTTGTTCGCGTTTGCTCCGATGAGCGCGGCCGACTACGTGCGCGTGCTCCTCGCAGGAATCGCAACGCTCGGCCTGCTAGAATCGATAAAGGCGATCCCGGCGGCGAGACGACTTATGCCGCCTTGAGGAAATACCCACGCGCGGGCGCGCCTAATGCTTGCCGTAGTTCAGAGCAACGCCTTTGCGCTGAGCAAGTATTTACGCTTCCAGCGCGCGCATCTTGGGATCGTTCGGACCGATGGTCTCACCCTTGACCGGATTTTCGATGCACCCATCGATCATGTCGCGCGGCAATGTTACGCGCTGAAGCTGGACCTGAAACTTGGGATAGGTCTCCGGGTGAGTGTTCGCGGCGTTGGGATGGCGCATATCGCAACTCACGCCGCTCGTGCTGCCGAGCAGTTTTGCCGAGTGAAAGACCTTGTTGCCGTACTCGACGAAAGCGTCGGTCTGCGCTTTCCATATTTGGTAATCGTGTTCGTGAAAACTAGTGTAGGTATCGCCCTGCTGGCTTTTCAGCTCCCCGCCGGCGCCGCGTCCGGCTATGCTCTCCGCGCCGCGGCCTGACTTTCAGCACCCGCGGCGCCTTCGGAGTTGCCGCCGGATGCCTATGGCGGAGAGTCTCCCGCCTGCGCCATCACCCAAGGCTCGTCGGGATGGTTGCGCTGCCACTCGGCCATCAGGCGGCCCGTTACGTCAAGCGCCTGCGGAACTGTCGAGAACGATGGCGAGGGACGCCCAAGCGGACTTAGGAATCTTCTTGAGCGATCGCGGATCTCCAAACAGTCTGGAGATCCGCGATCAGCCCTTGGGAAACGCGGCGCAAGTTGCCGCGCCCGGCGATCGCAGTGGTCGGTGAAAGTGACAAAACGGTGGGCGCAGCGTTATCAGCCGAGATGAGCTTCTACCAACCAGAGGTATTTGTCCGCGCCGCGAGAGATTTCGGTAAAAATATCGGCGGTGTCGCGATCATCGAGCGAATCAGCCGTATCGATTGCCTCGCGCACGCTCTTCCCGTACGTGGCCAGCGCGGACGAAAGCTTCTCGAGGTGATCGCGCTCCGCCGAAATATTGACCGGATATTCTTTCAGCGCGGACCGCTTGGCGGCGATTTGAACCGTGCCCTCGGCGTTTGCGCCTAGCTGCACGACTCGTTCGGCAATAAGGTCCATGTAGTCCTCCGCCGCGTCGACGATCTCGTCGAACAGTTTATGCAGCGCGATAAAGCTCGGCCCTTTGACATTCCAATGGGCCTGCTTGGCTTGGTGCATCAGATCGACGCTATCGGCCAGTCTCGCGTTGAGAAGCTCGACAAGCTCGCCACGCGCCTTCTCGGGAATATCATTCTTCGTCTTGTACATATTATTTCACTCCTTGGTTTGAACTTTCGTTTGCAAAAGACGGTCTAGCCTTGCGGCTTCATCACGCCGCGGCCGTGTGAGTTCGTGCAGGCGGAGCCATGTACTCCGGCCCCACCGGGTCGGTAACGTACAAGCCTACGACGCGGTCGATCTCCCGTCTCGCTTCATCGTCCAAGTTCCATCCCAAAACGTCATGCAAAGGATCAAGCTGCGCGGGACGACGCGCCCCCCATAAGGCGACACTCACGCCCGGCTGATCGAGCACCCATCGCAGCGCCAGGTGAATCACGCGCCGGCCGTACTTTTCGCGCGCCAAGCGGTCGAGCGCGGCCACCGCGCGCAGGTAATTCCCGTATCGCGGCTGCTTGAACTTAGGATCGATATTTCGCTGATCGTCGCCGGTGAACTTTGTATCGGCTTCCATTCGCCCGCTGAGAAGCCCACGGCACAGCGAGCCGTACGCTAGGGTCGCAATGCCGTGGCGCTGGCAATACGGAAGCACATCTTGTTCGCTAGCGCGCTCAAATAAATTATAGGGCGGCTGCGCGGTATGGATAGGTGCGAATTTGCGGAAGTCATCCATCTGCCGGCACGAGAAATTACTCACGCCTATTGCCCGAATCTTGCCCTGCCGAAGTAGACCGAGCATCGCCTCGGCGCATTCCGCCATCGGCGCTAGCGGATCGGGCCAGTGAATTTGGTAAATGTCGATGTAGTCCGTGCGCAAGCGCTTCAGCGACGCCTCTACCTCGGCAAAGATCCTTTCGCGGTTCAGGTGGCGAATTGCCCGTCCATTTCTCCAGTCAAGGCCGACCTTGGTGGCGATCAACACGCGGTTGCGCAATCCTTCGCGAGCGAGCGCCTCGCCGACGATCTCTTCGGAACGGCCGAAGCCGTAGACGGGCGCCGTATCGACAAGGTTTATCCCGCGGTCGATCGCGGCTCGGACCGTTGCTATCGATTCGGCTTCATCGGAACCACCCCACATCCAACCTCCGATCGCCCAAGTCCCCAGTCCGAAACGGGAAGCCGTAAGTCCCGTCTCGCCAATTTTCGTGTATTCCACGTTCCTGTGACTCCTTTGGCGAAATGCCAACGCTGTCCGACCGACTATCGGGGCGCCGGCGAGTCCCTCGGCGGTCTCAGACACACGCAGAGCGGGGGTTCATCGTTCGCCGCGCCACGAGCCCGTTCGAAAGGATGACCCGCGCGGGTCGACGTGACAGCGTATGTGCGCGGCGAGCGACGCGTGCGGCGACCATGGGCGCCCAGCTAGCCATGGGGAAAAAGGCACGCTATCGCCCGGTCCAGCGACAGGGCGCCGGCGCCAGTTACAATTACCGACAGACACATGGCTACAGCGAGGACGTGATATTCGACGCCATGACCCGGCTTTTCTCCAAACCAATTGAGGAAAAAGCCGAACTTCGCATGCGCCACGTAGGCCGCGACGACCATAGTCGCGCATATGGCGAGCGCGTCCAGCCGCGCCAGGAAACCAACGATAAGTCCGAGCCCGCCAAGCGCCTCGGCGAGAATCGCCAATAGCGCCAGAGGCGCCGGAATCTTCAGGTTGTTGCGAAAGGCCGTAAGCGTCGCCGACAACCCCTGGCCGCCAAACCATCCGAACAGCTTCTGGGCACCATGAGCAAAGAAGACGATTCCCAGCGCCACTCGCACAAAAAGCGGCGCCACGCTGGAGTTAGTCTGAAACAGCAGCTCCATTTGCGCCTCGCTCGCGCGCGTTGGGCCGCTGGACGGCGTCCGCACCTTTGGCGGGCGCTTTAGTGGTCGCATAAGCTTTCTTTTCCAGAATCTGGGCGCGCCAGTCAGACCCGATCCCGCATCCGTAATCAAGAATTTCAGCTTCGTGCTCGGGATTGAACTCCTCGTTTCCGTTGTGTTCGGCTCCCCAGCTCCAGGCGTGGCCGGTTCCGGTGGCCGCAACAAGCCCGAGCACCAGCGCCGCGAGCGCAAGAATGAAAGGCCTTGCCTTAGACCGCGTCATTCCAAAACCTCCCTAAACAATCCTTGCTTTATGAGGAGTAGCATCGCGTATGCCAGCGTGGGGAATTCGCCAATCGGCAGCAAAGGCGCGTGGACGCGCGCAATCTTGCCGGAGGGGATTTTGCGAAAGGCGAAATCCCCTCTCTTCGTGCGATCCGCTTTTTGCGACTTGGGTGGGGCGAGCCGGGGCTACGACTCGATCCGGGCCGGCGTATTGACGGGTGCCCGTTGCAGGGCGTGCGCGATTCGGAAAATCAAAGGGTTCAGGGTGATCGATAGCAAGGCGCCGACAACGATTAGGCTTGCGCCCTCGCGCGGCATTAATTTGAGCGCAACGCCCATTTCTCCGAGGATGAACGAAAACTCGCCTATCTGAGCAAGGCCGGCCGCAACCGTCAGGGCGGTATCCATCGAGTAACGGAAGGAAAGCACGATCGCCAGCGCGCCCAGCGACTTTCCGGCCACGATAATCAGCAAGACACACAACGCGCGCGAGGCTCGCTCCGCAACGATCGCGGGATCGAACAACATCCCCACCGAGACGAAGAACAGCACCGTAAAGGCTTCTTGCAGCGCCCGCGACTCAAGCGCGGCGCGCTGGCTGTGGTCCGATTGGTTGACCAGCACTCCGGCGAAGAAAGCGCCAAGCGCGAAGGAAACTCCAAAGAGTTCGGCCGAACCAAACGCCACTCCCAGCGCGATAGCAATCACAGCCAGCGTGAAGAGTTCGCGCGAGTCGGTTTGCGCGATCTGCTCGAGCAGCCACGGGAGAAATCGCGCGCCGGCCACAAGCATCACGAGCGTGAAAGCCGCCAGTTTCGCAACGGTAATTCCCAAAGTGAGGATCAGGCTGCGCTCGGCATACGCCCCGTGACCGAGCGGCTCGCCACCTAACGCCGTTGCAAACACCGGCAGCAGCACCAACACTAGAACCGTCACTAGGTCTTCGACCACCAGCCATCCGACCACGATATGACCGTGAGCCGAGCTGAGCGCGCCCCTCCCTTCAAGTTCGCGCATCAGAACAACCGTGCTCGCAACGGAAAGCGCGAGCCCGAGGACGAGGCTCGCCCCCAAGGGCCATCCCCAGAAGTGGGCCGTGAAGACCCCAAGCCCCACCGCCAGCACGATCTGGCTGATCGCTCCGGGCACGGCAATCCGCCATACCGCAAGCAACTCGCGAAAGGAAAAATGTATGCCGACGCCGAACATGAGGAGAATCACGCCGATGTCAGCGAGCTGCGCGGAGATTTTCGGATCCGCCACAATACCTGGCGTGAACGGGCCTATCGCGATTCCGGCGAACAGGTAGCCAACCAGGGTCGGCAGGCGCAGCCGCGCAGCGAGGTAACCACCGCCCAGGGCAAAGACGAACCCCGTGGCGATCGTATAAATCAGCGAAGTTTCGTGAAGCACGGCGCGGCCTTTACAAGAATCGCTCCGGTCATATTAGAGGTTGTCCGTTTGGTCGCGACCCCCAAGATCAGCGCGCCAAAATGACGCCTGTAATGAATGACCAAGGTGGGTAAGCGCAAGCTCACGCCAATGGCCTAGCCAACACGCTAAAGGCATCGCCAGGCCGCATCGCCCCACGCGCGTCTGGGAACTGGTCCGAGGCTTTTATAACGAGGTTCACCGTCATAGCACGAAAGCAAGGCAACGATCGAGCATAGTATGGAGCCGGATTACGCTCCCGCGTGCTCGTCTTCCGCGATCTTCTCTTTCCTGGATCAATCGGCGCGGAGCATCCTCATCTTTTTTCCTTGCAGCCCAAGAAAAGGGATGTTAAATGATTTGCCTGAAATCCTTATTACCTAATCAACATTTCGCTGATGGTAATGTAAGCGAGCGTCGCGCTAGCTAAAAGTGTGTTCCCGAAAACCGCCCACGCTTGCCAGGTGAAGGATTGCCCAACCTTCGGCTAAAATTTGCCCACCGGCGCTGGCGCCAGCTAATCGGGCCATTAGCCGATGGAATGCGGCGATGCGCCCCCACCGCGAGCCGCCTACCTCGCCGCCTCGCAGCTTTTCAGATTACGTGCGCATTCGGCTTGTTAATAGCGCTCGCCGTTCCGGTCAACGCCACGACCTATTATGTCAGCGCCACCGGCGACGATTCCAACCCAGGGACGAGCGCGTCCTCACCTTGGAGAACCATCGCCAAGGTCCAGGGCGAGATGGGCGCCGGGCGCTTCAAGCCCGGTGACTCGATTCTCTTTCAGCGCGGCGGGGTTTGGGAAGAGCAGCTTAACATTCCTTCAGGTGTGAACGGGGCCGTCGGAAATCCGATAACGCTTGGCAATTACGGCTCAGGAGCGCTTCCGGTAATCGATGGCGGCTCGATCCGGGCCGCATGTATCGCAGCCGTCTACGTCAACGTCTCATACATCACGGTCGACGGGTTCGAATGTCGGAATACGACTGAATACGGCATCAATTTCAACGCCGGCTCATCTCTTCCGCGAATAATTATCGAGAACAATTATGTTCACAACACGGGACCCGGCGCATGCTCCGGATGCGGAACGCCGCATGACGACGGCAACTACCGCAACCAAATTAACTTCGAAATCGACTCAACTTCCACCGGGCAAAAAAGCGGCGTTCAAATTCTCAATAACACCGTCGAGAACGCGGGTGGCCACAATTCTATCGAAGTGCATCACGACGAGGGTTCTCCGCTCGTGCGAGGCAACACTCTGTCGGACTGTGCTCCTCACGGCTGCATAGATCTCAAAGGAGTGGTAGGCGCGGTAGTCGACAGCAACACCGTCGCAAATCCCAACGCCTCGTCGAACCAACCCGCTATTTACAACGAGAATACATTTGTTCCCGAGGATTCAATCGAGATCCACCGCAATTATATCTACGACACGCCGGTAGGTATTCAGATCGAGAGCGGAATCAGCAGCAGTTATCCGTGCAATAACGGATCGTGCGCGATCAACGCGAGTATCTACAACAACACGCTGTACGAAACCCCCTCCGCGTACTCCCTGGTCTCCACTAGCTGCGATTCCGCGCCTTTGAGCTTCGCGATAAAGAACAACCTCATCGACGGCGGCCAGGTTGATATGCATTCGGGATGCGCGATCACCTGGGATTACAACGATGACGGCGGGTCGCAGGGCTTGAGCCTGTTCGACCTGAACGACACGCGCTACAGTTCGGCTTACGGCGCCCATGACCTATGGCACGCGGACCCTTTATACGCCGACGACCCCTTGACGTCGATAACCGCGCTTCTAGGCGGGCTTTTGCCCGGCTCGCCTTGCATCTACGCCGGAGTCGCCGTTGGGTTGCCGTACACCGGCCCGGAGCCGACGATAGGCGCCTGGAATCCGCCGGCGTCGACTCCCACGCCGACCCCAACACCTGCTCCAGTCTCGACTCCAATCCCTTCGGCGTCGCCAACGCCCACTGCGGGTCTGTCGCCAACTCCGGTGGCCTCTCTAGCGTATGTGTCGCTGCCGGCGAATGGGGCGTCCAACGTATGCGGCCAGGAGGTGCCGGTTACGGTGGTCCAGCCGTCCTCGGTGGTATGGACGGACGTTTACGCCGGCGGAACCTGGATAGCGTCAACCGACCAGCCCTTGACCACCTTTAATTGGAACTCGACCGGCGTCCCGAACGGGCCCGTTTCGCTGACCGTAAACTCCTATAGTTCAACCAACAGCGACCTCGGGCAAACGTCGAACCAGATTACGGTTAATAACGCGGCCTGTTACGGTTACTTCGCCTCGCCAGGCGACGGCGCAACCGTGAATGGCAAGGCCAATCTGGTGATAAATCAGCCCTCCAATGTATGCTGGACGAACGTCTACGTAAACGGGACCTGGATAGACTCGACCGATCGGCCGACCATGACCTACGCTTGGGACTCCACCTCGGTTGCCAACGGGCCCAACCGGCTGTCGATCAATTCTTATAATTGCCGCAACGGGCTGGTCGGCACCAACTCGATAGACGTCAACGTGGACAACTAACGCGGCGGCTTGTCCTCGCGCCCGCGCTCAAGTGGGCGAACGTTCAGACCGCGCGGATTCGAGACCTGGGCCGCATGCCTTGCAAACAACGCGAGGCGTGAGAGCAACGCCGGTTGCTCATTCGCCGCCGCATCGCGCTTAAGCATCCGCGCGGGTATCGGGACCGAAAGAGCCCGGGTTGCCGGCTCAAGTCGGGAACAAAGGCGGGTTTCAGGGGCTATCTTCCGGCACGTCGTCGTTTGCTGAAAGATAAGCTGTGCGGTAAGTTTCCTAATGCCCGCTCTGCGACGCGGGGCGTTGGAAATGTACCGCAAACCATGCTAGGGCAGCCCTAGGAGTGATGAACCGCGATGGCGCAAAATTTTAAGGACAAGGCGCTGGACCTGGCATTGAGCCAGATCGAGAAGCAGTTCGGCAAGGGCTCGATTATGAAGCTCGGAGAGGACCGGGTCGAAGCCAACCTCCAGACCGTTTCAAGCGGCTCGCTCGGCCTTGACCTGGCCTTGGGTGTGGGCGGACTGCCGCGCGGCCGCGTGGTCGAGATTTACGGCCCGGAATCTTCAGGCAAGACGACGCTGGCGCTCGAATGCATCGCCGAGGCGCAAGCCAACGGCGGCGTGGGCGCCTTTATCGACGCCGAGCACGCTCTCGATATTAGTTACGCCCGCCGGCTCGGGGTGAAGGTTGAGGATTTGCTGGTCTCTCAACCTGACAACGGCGAGCAGGCGCTGGAGATCGCCGAGACCCTGGTCCATTCCGGCGCGGTCGACGTACTGGTAGTGGACTCCGTGGCGGCGCTCGTGCCGCGCGCCGAGATTGAAGGCGAAATGGGCGAGCCGCAGATGGGCTTGCAGGCACGCCTGATGTCGCAGGCGATGCGCAAGCTCACCTCGGTAATAGCCCGCTCCGGCACGGTCGTGGTGTTCATCAACCAGATCCGCATGAAGATCGGCGTGATGTTTGGAAACCCCGAGACCACCACCGGCGGCAACGCGCTCAAGTTCTATTCGTCGGTGCGGATCGACATTCGACGAATGGGCACGATCAAGAGCGGCAACGAAGTGATCGGCTCGCGGGTCAAGGTCAAGGTGGTGAAGAACAAGGTCGCCCCGCCTTTCAAGGAAGCCGAGTTCGACATCTTATATAACAGCGGCATCTCCAAGGAAGGCGAGCTCGTCGACCTGGGCAGCGAATGCAATGTAGTCGAGAAGCTCGGCGCCTGGTACTCATTCAACGGCGAGCGTATCGGACAGGGGCGCGAGAACGCGCGGGAGTTTTTACGCGCGAATCCGGCGGTCGCCGCTCAAATCGAGGCCCAAATCCGCGAGAAACTTGCCTCTAAGACACCCGCCGAGGTCAACGGAAACGGTCTTTGATTCGGAGTTCGAGCGATGTCGGGCTCGGGCTTCAACGAAATACCTTTTCCAGCCTTGGCGGTGCAAACACGCAACTGTCGGAACTTCTTTTACTCGTGTTAACGACTCGTACCGATTGGCTGGTTTGGGTACCCGTAGCTAACACTGCTTTCCAGTCGGTAAAATAAGTTTTGGTTACCCTGTAGTATGTATTGGACTGTTGACCGAATTCGTCAGTCGTTTCTGGACTTTTTCGCCCAGGCGGGTCATGAAATTGTCCCTTCGGCTTCCCTCGTTCCCAAAGGCGACCCGACGTTGCTCTTCACCAACGCGGGGATGGTGCAGTTCAAGGACTATTTTCTGGGCCTGCGTAAGCCGCCGTGGGTTCGCGCCGCGGATTGCCAAAAATGCCTTCGCATCTCGGGCAAACATAACGACCTCGAAGCGGTCGGGCGCGACGACTACCATCACACCTTCTTCGAGATGTTGGGCAACTGGTCGTTCGGCGACTACTACAAAGCGGAGGCGGTCGAATTTCATTGGCGGCTGATCACCGAGGTCTGGAAGATTCCGCCCGAGCGGCTGTGGGTCAGCGTCTATACCGACGACGACGAGGCTGAGCAGGCCTGGCGCAAGCTTGGCGTGGTCCCGCGTGAGCGAATCCTGCGCTTCGGTAAGGAAGACAATTTTTGGGAGATGGGCGACACCGGGCCGTGCGGCCCCTGCTCTGAGATTCACTTCGATCGTGGTGTCGAGGCGTGCCGCGGCCAGGCGCATCCAGGCAGCACCTGCGGTGCGAACCTCGCGGGATGCTCCCGTTTTATCGAGCTAGCCAACCTGGTCTTTATCCAGTACGACCGCGACAGTTCCGGTACGCTGACGCCGCTGCCGATGAAGCACGTTGATACGGGCGCGGGGCTTGAGCGTATCGCGGCCGTTATGCAGAGCCTGGAAACCGGCCGTCTGCTTGGCAACTACGACATCGACCTGTTCCAAGGGATAATCGCGAAAATAGAAGAGGCGGTTCGCGACGCGGGGCATAACGTCCGCTACAAGCAGAATGCCGAGGCTGACATTTCTTATCGCGCCATCGCCGACCACGCCCGCGCGATGAGCTTCCTGATCGCGGAAGGCATCGTTCCCGGTAACGAGGAGCGCGCTTACGTCTTGCGCCGGATAATTCGGCGTGCTGCGCGTCACGGCCATCGCCTTGGGATACACATGCCGTTTCTCAAGGCCGTCTGCCAGCAGGTGGTCTCGACCATGGGACAGCACTACACGGAACTCGATGCGCAACGAACTCGGATCGGAGAGCAAGTGAGCGCGGAGGAAGAGCGCTTTGGCGAAACACTCGACCGCGGGCTCGAATTGATCGACGCCGAGCGAAAACGCATCGCCGGGGCTGCACCCAAGCGACTCTCGGGTGAGGTCGCCTTCAAGCTCTACGACACCTACGGGTTTCCGCTCGATTTAACCCAGGACGTGCTGCGCGACGATGGAATCGAGGTGGACGTGCCGGGCTTCGAGCGCCTAATGGAAGAGCAGCGCGTGCGCTCGAGGGCAGCTGCCCGCGCCAAAGAGTACGCCACGCCGGAGATCGTCGTTGGCGCAGGCGCCGAGTCACGTTTCGTGGGCTATAACCGCTACGAAGCGGAGTCGAAAATCGTACGGTGCGAGCCGGTCAATGGTAGCTTCGCATTGGTCTTCGCCGAGACTCCGTTCTACCCTGAAGGCGGCGGACAGGTCGGTGACCAAGGCGTCATCGAAACCGAGGACGGTTCGGTGCGCCTTACGATTACAGACACCCGCAAGCAAAAGGGAGTGATCATCCATATCGGGCATCTCCAGCGCGGCCGGGCGGACGAGTTGACCCCTGGCAAGACGGTCAAGCTCACCGTTGACCGCAGGCGGCGGGAGGCCGCGATGCTCAACCATTCCGCCACTCATATACTCCACGCCGTGCTGCGTGAGCGGTTGGGCAAGAGCGTGCATCAGGCGGGCTCGCTCGTGGCGCCGGACCGCCTGCGCTTCGACTTCACCTACCCCAAACAGGTTCAAGACGAAGAGCTTTACCAGATCGAGCAAGACGTCAACGCGCACATCCGCGAAGACGCCGGCGTTACGACCGAGGAGATGGCTTACGGCGACGCGATTAAGGCGGGGGCGCTCGCTTTCTTCGGCGAGAAGTACGGCGACCGCGTGCGGGTCGTGCGAATGGGAGATTTTTCGCTCGAGCTTTGCGGCGGGACACACGTTGATCGCACCGGCCAGATCGGCCTTTTTTCGCTGGAAGAAGAGTCGGGAATCGGAAGCGGCGTGCGCCGGGTCGAAGCGTTCACCGGTCAAGGCGCGCTCGACGCCGTGCAGGAGCGCCAGAAGCTGCTCGACGAGATCGGACGCGCTCTGCGCACCGGAGTCAGTGAAGCAACGGTCGCGCGCCTGGAACGACTGCTGGCGCGCGAAAAGGAGCTTGAAAAGCGCGTGCGCGCGCTCGAGCAGAAACTTATCGCCGGCGCCGGCGCGGCCAACGGCGACGGAGAGCTGCGCGAAATCCACGGCGTCAAGGTGATCACGCGCGAATTGGAGGGCGTCGAGCCGCCGGCGATGCGCCAGCTTGCCGACCGTCTGCGTGAGCAGCACGGCTCCGCCGTGGTCGCATTGGCGTCCAAGTTCGACGACAGAGTTGCGCTCGTGGTCGCGGTCACGCCCGATTTGAGCGCAAGGTTCAAGGCCGGCGACATAGTCCGGCAGATCGCGCCGATCGTTGGCGGTTCGGGTGGTGGACGCCCCGACTTTGCTCAGGCCGGTGGACGATTACCCGAAAAGGCCGGCGAGGCCCTAAAGCAGGTGTACACGCTGCTAAGCTGAGTCTTAATGCGCCGTGAGCCCATTTTCCGGTCGCGCGCGATGCGTATAATTAAATCGTAGCTTAAGGAAAATCTGCATCAGTCGTACGCGCAGGCGACTCGATCGACCGGTCCACGGTCAATAGGAGGTACACCAAAGCCATTTCTCAACAGTTAACCGACGATTCTTTAGAGCTTAAGTTCGACGACCCTCATCTGTTTAGCGATTTACTGGGGCGGCATGACAGCAACGTCCGCACGGTCGAACAATCGCTGGGCGTACGGATTCGCGTGTCCGGCACCTCGATAAAGGTTTCGGGCCGGCATTCCGACCAGGCGCTGGCCAGTAAACTTTTGGGTGATCTCTACGATCTGCTCAAGCAGGGCTATTCCCTTTATAACGGCGACATTGAGTACGGATTGAGGATTCTGCGCGGGGACCGGGACGCGGACCTCAAGGAGATTTTTCTCGACACGATTTTCGTCTCTCCGCACAAGCGCGTAATCTCGCCCAAGAGCATCAACCAAAAGCGTTACATCGACGCCATCCGCAAGCATGACATCGTCTTCGGCGTGGGCCCGGCCGGGACGGGCAAGACTTATTTGGCAATGGCCATGGCCCTGTCGGCGCTGCTCAAAAACCAGGTTTCAAAGATGGTCCTGTGCCGGCCGGCGGTCGAAGCTGGAGAAAAACTAGGGTTTTTGCCCGGCGACTTGGCCGAGAAGGTGAATCCCTATCTGCGCCCGCTTTACGACGCGCTCCACGACATGGTTGATTACGAGCGCGCGCGCCGGATGATCGAGCGCGGTACGATCGAAGTCGCGCCCCTGGCTTTCATGCGCGGACGCACGCTTACCGAGGCGTTCGTCATTCTCGACGAAGCGCAAAACAGCACGACCGAACAAATGAAAATGTTCTTGACGCGGATGGGCCAGAATTCGAAAGCCGTCATCACCGGCGATATTACGCAGATTGACCTGCCCAGCGGCAAACTCTCCGGGCTTAAGGAGGCGCGCACGATTCTCGCCGACGTCCCGGGAATCGCGTTCATCTACTTCGACGAGACTGACGTGGTGCGCCATCGCCTGGTGCAGTCGATAATCGCCGCTTACGACGCGGCGGAAGCGTCTCCGGCAAATAGCGATGGCGTCAGGTAGGGGGACTCGCCTCGGGAAACGACGCGCCGAGCGCCGTTGAACCGCCCGCTAGCATGATCTATACGCCGCGGCGCAGGTTCGGCAATCTTCCGAGGCCCGCGGGGTTGAATTCGCCCGGCAATGCCCGTTGAAATTGTCACATCTCAGGTGCGCGCAAAGACCTGGAGCACAAGGTTGCGCGCGCAAGCGCGCGACCTACTCAAGCTTTGCCGCCTTGAGGAGTACGAGCTTTCGCTGCTGCTTACGGATGACGGGACGATGCGCGAGCTGAATCGCCGCTTTCGCGGGCGAGACTACCCGACCGATGTGTTGTCGTTTCCTCAAATTGACTGGCCGTCCGGCGGTCGGTCCGCGAGTCGCAAAAGGCCAAAGCGGGTGAAGCCGGCGGACTCGATGCCGCTGCCGCTCGGCGACGTGGTGATTTCGCTTGATACGGCCCGCCGCCAGGCCCGCGAACTGGGGGTTACGCTCGCCGCGCGTTTGCGCGCGCTTCTTATCCACGGCTTGCTACATCTGCTCGGCTACGACCACGAGGCGTCGCAGCTCGAAGCCCGGCGCATGTTTCGACGCGCAAGCCAACTGGAATATCGGCTTCGAAGGCTGGCTGCGGAATCAAGACGGGAAGCAACAGCATGAAAAAGGAATCCTGGGCCGCACCCGGGGTTTGCGGGCCGATGCTGGCGCATTTTACGCGGGCCTCCAAGCAGGCCAGCGCCTTTGATAACTTGGTTTCAATACTGCACGACGGTGTTCTACGCGCGGGCAGCCGCATGGTCAGAAGCCAGCGGCCGGTAATCTGCTTTTTCGACGCGACGCTCGAAGAATTGGCGCGGACAGTGACGCGCCGCAACCGGCGGCGCTATGAGCCGTTCGGGGTCGCAGTCGACCGCCGATACGCCTTCCGCCATGGTGCGAGACCGGTAATTTATTTGCCAGCCGATGAGGCGCGGCAACTTTTGCCGCGGGACGAGTTATGGCGCGCTGTCGCCCTTCAACTCGACCGCGACCCACCTATAGACTGGTGCTTCGAACGAGAATGGCGCTTGCCGGGAGATTTGCCTTTGGAAAACCGACACGCAGTCGCCTTGGTCGAGACGTGGCGTGATAGCGAGGCGATTTACGATTATTTCAACGGCACCCCCCCGTGCGCGGGCGTCATTCCCCTGCGTGACGTCTTCGCCTACGCTTAGACAATGCCTTTTGAAACCTGGCCTCGCTGGCTGCTAGCCGTTCTCAGCGGCGTTATCGTGTCGCTTGCCTTCCCGAAGGCGGACCTGGGCGTCTTCGCCTGGGTGGGCTTCGTACCGCTGTTCTACGCCGTGTTGAACGCGCCGATGGGGCAGGTCTTTTTTTATTCCTGGTTGCAGGGGCTGAGTTTTTTCTCTGTCTCGCTCTATTGGATCGGGATCACGCTGCACAATTTCACGTCGATGCCTTTATGGCTGACGCCGGGGCCGCTCGTTTTATTAGCGGCGATCGAGGCCCTGTATGGCGCCGTCGCGATATGGGCCGCGACGTATGTGTCGCGCAATCTGCCGATAGCGCTGTTTATCGCGCTTCCGATCTCCTGGGCCGGGCTGGAGTGGGTACGAGCAACTTTCCCGATCGGCTTTCCGTGGAATTTGCTGGGCGACGCCGCCTATCGCAATCTGGTGCTGATTCAATACGCCGAGTTCACCGGAGTTTACGGCGTATCGGCGCTTATCATGCTCTTCAACGCGGTGCTCTTTGAGGTGCTGCATCGCGACGGCGCCTCGAGGCGCAAAGCCTGGGCGCTGTCCACGGTTACCGTCGCGATGATTGGAGCGGCCGTTTTCGGCTTGCTACGGATTCAGCAGCTAGACAAGCAGACCCCTGACGGAGTCCTCAAGTTGGCGATGGCGCAGGGCAATATCGCCGAGGAAGTCAAATGGGACCCGGACTTTAGAGCAAACGGCTTTGCGGCTTACACCCAGGCCACGGTTTTTGCCGCGCGCAACCAGGCGGACATGGTGATCTGGCCGGAGGCGGCCGCCACCTTCATCTTTCAACCGGAAGGGAAATATCCGGACAGCTTGGCGTCGGATGCGCAATACCGCCAGATGTTGCTGACGCTGGCCCGTGAGACCAAGCTTCCGATCCTGTTTGGGGCGCTCGCTTTGCGTCGAAGCGACGACGGCTTTGCGCCGGTGAATCGAGCATACCTGGTCTCCGCGGACGGCCAGGTGGAATCCTATTATGACAAGATTCAACTGGTTCCTTTCGGCGAGTACGTTCCGCTGCGATGGCTGCTCGGCAGCTTGGTCAAGGCGGTAGCCGCCGGTTTCGGCGACTTGGTGCCAGGCGGACAACAAACCATCTTCAGCTTCAAGGGGGCGCACCTCGGCATCCTGATCTGCTATGAAAGCCTTTTTCCTGACCTGACTCGTCGCGCCGTGGCTAACGGCGCCGACGTCCTGGTCAATATCACTAACGACGCCTGGTACGGCACTAGCGCTGCGCCCTATCAGCTATTGTCGATGGCGGCGATGCGCGCGGTTGAAAACCATACGCCGATGGTGCGCGTGGCCAACACGGGGATTAGCGCGGTCATTGACCCGCTGGGCCGAATTCGGGCTAATACGGAGCTTTTCAAGCGCACAACTCGGCTGGTAACGGTCAAGTTTCGTCCAAGGCGCACAGTTTATGCGATGGTCGGCGATCTGTTCGCTGAAATCTGCTGCGGGCTTACCGCGTTGGGCCTGATCATCGCCTCGCTGCGGCCTACCAGCCTCAAACCCCGCGAGGTAGGCATCTCGCACTTCGTTTCATTGAACGGCTCCCGTTGAACGGGCCATCTTGGTTGAGCGATAGTTACGATGGCCGCCAGCGCGCGGTCATCTGCGCGCTGGGAATTGCGCGAGCGTCGGTTCGGGCGCGCGTGGAATTCCGGCCAGTTACCGCGACCACCCGAAACGTGCAATAATAATGGTGATCTGCAAAACGGATTTGGGAAGGGGTGAAGCTTTATTATGACGCTTAACGAGTTGCGGGAACAACTGACGGACCTGCGGGCCCGCTTTACCACGCTCGGGAGGCGTCTTTGACCTTCCTGCACTAAACGCCCGCCAAGCACAATTACTCGAGCAATCGAGCAAACCGGATTTCTGGGACCGGCCGGACACCGCTCAGGCGGTGTGCAAAGAGCAAGACCAAATCAACGAGCAGCTCGCGCTTTACCGCCAGGTCGGTGAATTCCTCGACGAGACCGGGTTGTTTCTTGCGTTGGCCGAAGAGGAAGGCGTCGAAGACTCCGAGGCCGCCCGCGAGGCCGGCAACGCTCTAGACAGGGCGCGCGCCGCGCTACAGGCGCACGAATTGCGCGTCATGTTGGCCGGCGAGTATGACCGGTTGGGGGCGATCGTTTCCATTCACCCGGGCGCCGGCGGCGTCGAGGCCCAGGACTGGGCCGAGATGTTGTTGCGGCTGTACCTTCGCTGGGCGGAGCGCCACGGCTTTAGACCCGAGGTGGTTGACCTGTTGGCTGGCGAAGGCGCGGGCATCAAAAGCGTGACCTTTACCGTGGAGGGCGATTTCGCCTACGGGTACCTCAAAGCTGAGGCAGGTATCCATCGACTAGTGCGCATCTCGCCGTTCGACGCCAATGCGCGTCGACACACCTCTTTTGCCTCGGTCTTCGTCTATCCCGCAATCGACGAGAAGATCGAGGTCACGATTAATCCGGCCGAGTTGCGCGTCGACACTTTCCGCGCCAGCGGCGCGGGCGGGCAGCACGTCAACAAGACCGACTCCGCCGTGCGCATCACGCACCTGCCGACGGGTATCGTCGTAACCTGTCAGAACGAGCGCTCCCAGCACAAGAATCGCTCGACCGCGATGAAAATTCTGCGCGCGCGGCTGTTCGAACTGGAACAGCGCAAGCAGCAAGAAAAGCTTGAAGAGTTCAGTCGAGCAAAAAAGGAAATCGCTTGGGGCAGCCAGATCCGCTCGTACGTCCTTACCCCGTACCGCCTCGTCAAAGACCACCGCACGGGCGTTGAGGTGGGCAACACGGACGCCGTGCTGGACGGCGAGATTGACGAGTTTATAGAGGCGTATCTGCTCGGCGTGCGCAAGGGCAACGCAGACGCTCAGGCTAACGCTTGAGCGAGAGCCACCCCGCGCAACGGCTGCGGGCCGGCTCAGCGCCGCGCTTCTCGCGAGATAGGCGCCGCTCCCGCGTCAGTCAGGCTTAACCGCGAACGTAACCGTCATTTTGTCGGCGACCGCCACGGCGATCGAACCATAGAGCGGTCATCTGTTTTTGAACGTCTCGACCAGTTTGGCCGCGTCCTGCTCGGTGATCCCGACCAGCTCGAAATGCATCGCCGACTGATCCAGGACCGGTGGACCGCTTCGCTTGGCCTGCCGATCGGCGATCGCGCTCATCTTTACCTCGGCGCGCTTGAGCGGTAATCCCGCCTCTCGGGCCAGGCGTTCCACCATGAACACCGCGCACGCCGTCACCCCGCCCAGAAAAAGCTCGATCGCGGTCGCCGCTTCCCCCGGACCGCCGTGATCGGTCAGATCATCGGTCACGAAGTGGTTCTGGCGCGCGCTCCACAGCGCGCGGCCCGGCGTCCCGCTGCTATAAGTAACCGCTTCGCCGGTCAGATATCGCACGTTACTCATAATCACCGCCTTATGCCCGCGGGCTGATTGCGCCAATCGCCGTTGCGTACATCAAGCCGACCCGACGCACCGCGCACGATCGCGGCACGTCAGGTCGGTGTTCGTCATTCAGCCAAGCGGGCTTTTGACTCTCCGGTTTCCCGGCGCCATCGGACCTCGTTTCGCGTCCGATCCCCCGCGCGGTCACCTAGCCAAGGCGCTGGGCGACAATGTCCCAATTGACATTTTCGAAATAGTCTTCGACGTACTTTTTGCGCTCGGTAAAGGGCAGGTATCTGCCATACGCGTGCTCGAATACGTCGAGGATGAAGACGAGCTGGAGACCCGCCAGATGTCCCTGGTCGTGCTCATTGACCCAGACCGTGATCATCTGTCCGGTCAGCTTATCCAGATACCCGGCGACCCACCCAATACCAGGGATCACAGCAGCGCTCTTGAGCTCCTTGACCCATTCGTCGAAGTTCTTGAAAACCGGCGAAAGGACCGAGGTGATTTTTTGTTTTCCGGAAGCCCCGCCGGAACCTTTCATAAGTTGGTCGAAATATACCTCGTGCAAGCGCATCCCATTGAACTCCCAGCCCAGTCTGCGGCGCTCCTCCTGCCAAGCCTGGCTACCGGGGTCGAGTTCCTGGAGAGTCTTAAGCATGCTGTTGACGCGTCTCACATAGCCCTTATAAAGGTCCAGATGCGCGAGGATCTGCTCGTCAGTTATGCCAACCAGTCCCTTTAGCTGCGAGTAATCCTTTGGAGTGTATTCCTTGTACGCCATGGTTATCCCTCTCTTAACGCAATGTAGAAAAAGGCATATCGCACGTCAGATTTTTTGTTTGGACGGTTTGCTATCGGCGCGCTGCGAGGAACGCCAGCCAGCCAACCATCATTTCGCCCCTTAGCGCCTCGCGCGCTTCGCGCGGCTCCATCCGACACCAACAAGCGGCAGGCCGGCGCGACGCTGCGGCGCGATCACGCGGCGAGCCTGCTTGCGCGCCCGGTTGCTTCATCCCGCTTCCACCATTTTTCAATCCCCACCGAGTCGCAAAGCGCCACTCGACACCCTCTGCGCGTTTTGCTCCGGTCGCCGCGAGCAACTCCCAGCTCGTCAAGCCTGAAACCCCGTCGCTCCGTGGGCGGATATCGAAAGGCGCGCGTAGCTGCGGGCGGCAAAGCCTTGCAGGCGACTCAGCGGCCGCGCCTGGCCAACGTGGCGTCAAGCGATGCGTCGGGACACTCTATTAGCAACGCATAGAGCGCTCTTGGCGATTGTCGCCACCCCATTCGCGTCAACTTTCCGTGCATGCGCCTTGGCGTCTTGCGAAAACAAGGTTGAGAACGGAGCGAACGAGCGTCGCGACCGGCGACCGTCGCCATCGACAACCTCCTCGCGGTTTCGCATTCAGCGACGCCCCCCACGAAGTGAGACTGTACGATTCTCTCTCGCGCCCCATCGCCGCAAAGCCACCCGTTAATGCCGCCGAGACCGGCCTCGCGCATCGGCAACCTCGCACGAGGCAGTGTAGCCCTTCGCGTGCTGGGCAGAGGACCGTTGAAGCCTCGGCTCGTCCTTTAAGAGCGCGCCGACAGCGCGCATACCCCTCTAATTCTGCCGCATCGACCCCGTATTGCAACACCCGAACGGAGCGGTGGCTACCCGCCACGCACCGCCCGCCAGCAAAGGCGAGAGCGGGCGATTACGAAGCGAGCCAGGCGTGAGTTCTTGCTAGGGGACCAGTTCCGAAGGCGCGAAAGAAGACTTGCTGGCTTTGGTGGCAGGGGTTGCGACGGGGCCCTCAGGCGCCGGTGGTGCGGGAACGTCCGCTTCAATCGAGATGATGAGCATCCCTTCCTCGTATCTCGCGCCACCAATTATAAGGAGCCCGTGATTGAGCAGCTTCACATCGGTCGTCATCACTGGACGTTCGCCCTGAAAGAGGACGAGTTCCATCCTGATGGTGTTGTCATGAACATCCTGAGGATCGACATGAAGCACTCGCCCGCCGGGAAGCGTGAAGGCTTTTCCATCGCCACAGCTGGCGTGATCAACTTGATGGCTTACCAGGCGATAAGTGGAATACCGAAACAAGCGCCTCAGTTGCCCGCCCATCGGGCGCAACTGCTCATCGAGTCCCCGATTCGTGTCCGCGGCCAGAACGCAATTTACACGAATCTCGATCTGCCTATCGCAGGGTTCAGCGACAACGAGAGCAGGAGTCGCCAGTACCAGCAAGAGCACGATCACCGCTCTGCTGACCACTGTCTGTTCACTCACCGAGTTCCGTCTCCTCCGGCAGCCAAATCACGGTCGTCCTACCCTCGGGTTCGCTCCAGAGCGCGACATGATGTCGATCGGTTTCA
>JAJYYI010000023.1:28108-106343 GCA_021801125.1 Deltaproteobacteria bacterium
GATCTGACGTGACGTCGATCGGTCTCGAGACGGGAAATGATGACCTGATCTCTGGTCTGCGAGGCGTCGTACGGTACGGCCAAGCCGAGAGGTTGCGCGAACTGCTGGGCGCCGCCGGCAACTTCAGTGACGCCGCTCGACGCCGCCGGTTCATTCGGTGCCGTCACAGGATTGACGAAAGTGATCAGCGCAAGCCAACTCGCTAACGCCGTGGCCATGGAAGCGGATGTCACCGCTATCGGCCAGTCCCAGTTCAACGCCGCGAGCTGGCGGCGCAGACGGCGATAGAGCGGCTCGTGCAGCAGCGCCACGCGCTTCAGAACATTCTCGGTGAAGCCGTCCAAGCAGGGTTCGCAAACGCTGGCGCGAAGCGTTTCGCCGAGGTCGCAGATCTCGCTCAACAACACTTCGCAGCGCGTGCAGGTGGAGAGGTGGCGAGCAACAAACGTTACTTGGTGGGGGTCAAGCTCGCCGTCGCGAAAAGGGCCCAGTAACTCGGTAACCTCGGTGCAATCAACCATCACGTTTCACTCCCACGCGTGCTACCGTTGGCGAAAATCCTTTAACTGTTCGCGCAACCGCATGCGCGCATAATGCAAACGGCTCATCACCGTACCGCGCGGGCAGCCCAAGGTCTCGCTAATCTCCTCATACGAGAGCCCTTCCACTTCTCTTAAAAGTATCACTGCGCGATGCTCAGGCGTCAACTCGTCCAGCGCCATCCGCAACCGCGTCCTCAACTCACCGCCAAAGGCCGTACTGAATGCAGTGTCGCCACTTCCTGCCAACCGTCGTAGTTCGTTTTCGGCTTCCTCGCCGCGCAACACAACGTGTCGACTCTGCCGGCGGCGGAAGTCGATGGCCAAATTGGCCACGATTCGATACAGCCAAGTTGAAAAGCTCGAGCGGAACTCGAACTGATGAAGATTCTGATAAGCTCGTACGAATGCTTCTTGCGCCAGTTCCGCGGCGTCATCCGGGTTTCGCGTGAGCGCCAAAGCAACCCCGGCCAGACGCCGCTGATATTGCTTCACAAGAACCGCAAAGGCCTGATGGTCGCCGTTCTTGGCCCGCCGGATCAGCTCCTGCTCGTCGGCCGCGTATCTGTTTTCTCCAGTCAATTAGACTGTCGGTGGAAGGAGTAAATTCATTCGAGGTCCAAGGCTACGAGATCGGCCCAATTGGGCCCGTGTCTAAGTTCGACGCGCAGCGGAACCTTCAAAGCGGCTGCCCCCTCCATTGCCTCCTTGAGCAATCGTGCAACCGGCTCGAGATCGTTTATCCCGACCTCGAGCAGTAGCTCGTCATGAACTTGGACCAGAAGGCGGGCCGAATACCGGCCGGCGCGCAGCCTCGACTCAAGCCGCACCATCGCCAACTTGATCAACTCCGCAGCAGTGCCCTGCACAGGAGTATTGAGGGCGGCACGTTCGGCCTGAGCACGCACCTCGGGCGCACGTGAATTAAGCTCGTGCAGGTAGCGCCGACGCCCATGCATCGTGGTCACAAATCCGGTCTCACGCGCCTGCGAGAGCGTGGCTTCCAGATAACGCTTGACACCGCTGAGACGCTCAAAATAGCGTTCTATGTACGCGGCCGCGAGCTTGCGTTCGATGCCAAGCTCGCGCGCCAAGCGCTGTGGTCCCATCCCGTAGATTAGACCGAAG
Organism: Deltaproteobacteria bacterium; assembly: GCA_021801125.1. Taxonomy (GTDB): domain Bacteria; phylum Desulfobacterota; class Binatia; order Binatales; family Binataceae; genus JAJYYI01. Next base: position 29,776 of record JAJYYI010000023.1, read on the forward strand.
TTGATCATCTTGGCGATCCGGCGCGCGTTCGAATCCACCGCCTCGGGCGCGACTCCCAATAGCTCGGTGGCCGTGCGAACGTGGATGTCTTCTTCTCGCCGAAAAGCCTCGATTAACGTCTCGTCGCCGGAAAGATGCGCCAGAACGCGAAGCTCAATCTGCGAGTAGTCCGCGGACAGCAATGCGTTACCCGGCCCGGCCACGAAGGCACGGCGAATACGTCGTCCGTCTTCGCTTCGCAGAGGAATATTCTGCAAATTGGGTTCGCTCGAGCTTAGGCGACCCGTCGCGGTCAGCGCCTGATGGAACGTTGTGTGAAGACGCCCGGTTTTCGAGTCAACCAGCGCCGGAAGAGAATCCACATACGAGGACTTAAGCTTGGCGAGCCCCCGATAGCGAAGCACACGCGCAGGCAATGGATGATACTCGGCGAGCTTCCCGAGCGTCTCTGAATCGGTGGTAAGTCCGCTCTTGGTTTTCTTGATCCCTTTGACGGGAAGCTTGAGCTCCTCGAACAGCAACTGGCGCAATTGAATCGGAGAATTGAGATTGAAAGGCCGGCCCGCCAACCGATGGCATTCGCTCTCCAAATCGGCAAGCTCACGTCCGAACTCGGCGGATATGCGACCCAGCGCCTCGCTGTCGACCTTGATTCCCGCCTCTTCCATCTCGGCCAGCACCGATGTAAGAGGCATCTCGATCTCGGTGAACAGCTCGATCAGGTTTGCGCCCTGCATGCGCGCGCGCAAAACCGGCATCAGCATCGCCACCATCTCCGGCTCGCTGGCGCCGGCGAGATCCGCCGCCCTGGCGGCACCGGAAAGCTCCTCGGTTCGTCCTTTGGCCAAATGCTCCTGGCAAAGCATCGCTAGAGTCGGCTCCGATCGCTCGGCATTGATCAAAAACCCCGCGAGCATCGTGTCGAAGTCGACTCCTGCAAGCTTAATTCCGTGCGCGCCAAGACGTCTTTGATGTACCTTCGCGTCATGACACGCCTTCGGCAAACGCCCGTCTTCAAGCAGAGGCGCCGCTTTGGCAAAAGACGCCGAGGTGAGCACGCAGTCCGCCCCGTTCTCGCCCTCCGCCCTGAGCTTCAATAGCTCGCCGTCAACCATCTTGTCCGTTAAATGGACGAACAAACGGCCAGCTTTAGTCATTTGCTCGAGCGAGTGCTCGAGCGCGGGGCTCGGCGTCGGTTTATCAGGCTGCTTTGACGCAGCCCCGCTCAGGGTCAGGTCGCGCAACAGGGAATGAAACTCCAATTCCTGGGCAAGCGTTGTGAGTTGCTCGCGATCGATCTTGTCCAACCCGCCAAAACTGAGGTCCCGCGGTTCCACGGTGACCGGCGCGTCGGCGTCGATCCGGACCAGCTTGCGCGCGAGTTCTAAGTTTGCACGGTTTTCCGCGATCAACACCGCAAGCCTTTTTCCGCCTGCGAAATCGCTCGCCTCGAGTTCGTGCAGATGTTTGAGCAGATTGCCGAGGCTGCCGAATTTTTGGATCAGCGCGACGGCAGTTTTCCGCCCGATGCCAGGCACTCCCTTTACGTTATCGACCGCGTCCCCGGTCAGCGCCATCACGTCGATCAGGTCTCGGGGCTCAACGCCATACTGCTCGCGAATTTCGCGCGCCGTCACGCGCCGATCACGCATGGTGTCCCATAAACTGATGTGTGGACCGACCAACTGCATAAAATCCTTGTCGGCGGTCACGATGATCACATCGAAGCCGTCGCGTACGGCCCGCGCCGCCAAGGTTCCCAGAACGTCGTCTGCCTCGTAGCCGTCGAGCAGCAAGGGCTTAATCCCCATTCCCTCAACGAGACGGTATATAAACGGAATTTGCGTCAGTAGCGGCGGCGGAGTCGCAGGCCGGTTGGCTTTATATTCGGCAAATAGATCGTCGCGAAACGTTTTTTTCGGCGAATCAAAGGCAATACCCAGATGCGACGGCTGCTCCTGTTTAAGCAACTTGAGGAGCATCCGCGTAAAACCATAGATTGCATTGGTCGCTTGCCCACGAGACGTGCTGAGCGGCGGCAAGGCAAAAAAAGCGCGAAAGACGTAACCGGACCCGTCGATGAGGTAGAGCGTAGGACGGCGCTCAGACATGCACCCACGTTAACAGAGCGTCGCGACACCCCGCTAGGGCCGTTATCTGATGGTCATCGGCGCATTCGCGCCTTCGCCCCAGCAATTACTTTCTCTGAACCGCCAGGCGCTCAGCCGCGACCTCGCGGAGCGATGCGACTTCGCGCCACGCGCTGGTGCACCGATGCCTTTCGGCGCTGAGCCCGCCTAAAAGGCGGGAGAATGCAGCTCGGTCGCTGGGTTCACTTCGGATTCGGACACAAGTGGCGAAGGAAGGTCTCCCCGGCTCGCAATGAAATGACGCGCAAAGCGGCCGGGCAAGCGGTGGAGCGTTATGGTTCTTCGCATTCCACCGCTGGACAGCCTGCTCATCCGGCCGCTGGTCCGCGTGAAAAAGATCTCAGTGGGTTTGCGAAGCAGGCTATGACGGAGCCGCGTTTCCACCCGTGGCGGGCGTCTTATCCGTCGACTTCGTCGCTGACTCGCCGACCGTGGAGGGAGTCTTGGGCAGGTCGGCTGCGCTGGTGCTCTTGGTGTCGACCGTTGAACTCGAGTCTCCCTGCCTTGACCCGTTGCGGCCGTAGTCGGTGACATACCAACCGCTGCCCTTGAGGACGAAGGAGGTGCGCGAAATGACCCGTCTTACCGCGCTGCCGCACTTCGGGCAGCTCTTGATTGGCTTATCCGTAATGCGCTGGCTATGCTCGAAAGTGCCACACTGATTACACTGATACTCGTAGATCGGCATAAGAGTTCACCCGGCGACTATAATAACCACTTTTTCTGGGCCCTCAACGCGAGAAGCTCCTCGAAGGTTGCTTTTTTCCGTCGCCTTCTGGGCCTTTCAATCATAGCAAATGCCGGTCGCCTGCCTAACGCCATTCCTCTAGTTCCGAAGTTCTGTTCGCGATACGAACCTTCCGTCGACAAACCGCTCGCGCCGCCTCTTCGTGTTTCAACTGCGGAGCAATCATTTTTAGCCAAAGCAGACGTAAGAAGGCTATTTACGTTCGCAACGAGCTTATCGAGGCGCGAAGTTTCGAGGCAAGTTCATTGGGATGGGCCGTCATAACTTCCACCATTTTATGTCGCCCTCTTGCGCCGTGAGCGAGACGCACGGATGACGCCGGTACACCGGCCGCCTTCGCGATCAGCCGGAGCAACTCGTCGTTCGCGCGGCCCTCGTGCGCCCGCGATTTAAGCGCGACTACAAGCTCGACCTCGTCGACGCGCAGCACTGCTTGCCGGCGAGCCGCAGGTCGGGCGGTCAACGCCACCATCAGGCGGTCGGTCTTAATACCGAGCCAGGCAGGCGGCGGCTTGGCGCTGAGCGTCACGGCAAAGTCAGGCGCCGCTGGGGCCGCGATCAACGGCCGTGGTTTTCTCCACGCCACTAGGGTTCAAGGCAGGGCGGCGTTCCGGCAAGCACGACGCTGCGGCAGCGTGCGGGGCAAGTAATTTTGGCACCGTGTAGCTTCTCGCCGGACCAGAGCGTTGCAAAGCGGAACCGATGGACCAATCTGGCAAAATGGGAGTGCTGAACAGAAACCTCAGCTACTGTGAAAAAATAAAAGGCCGCGACTTCAGGAGCGCATTAACTCGGCCTCGTCAGCCGCTAAACTCGAGTACACCTCGTTCTCGATTTCTCTATAGCGGGCCAGTGCCTGATCGGCGCGGCTCTCGTCGCCGTGCTGGGCGGCAATTTCTCGCATCTTTTGCTCCACCCATGCGAGATGCCATTGTTCGTCTTGGCTCACCGCTTTGAGCACCTCCCTGGTTTCCGGATCGACGTCCGGCAGCGCCATGTGCTCCGTGTAGCGGCTCTGCGCCCGCTCTTCCACGACCACCGTGAGCGCAAGAAGCTCGATAACCCCCTTAGGCAAACCCAAGCGCGCTCCCAAACGCCGCTGATAACCGTCACTCACGCTTATCGGCGTGCCGCCGAGGTCCACAATGTGCTTGGTCCAAAGCCACGCATGGCGCACCTCGTCTGCCAGGTGACGTGCCAACTTTATTTGGGAATCGGCATCTTTAAGGTGGCCAATAAGATTAAAGAGCAGACGCGCACCATGAAGCTCCGCGTCACGGTAAAAGCTGAAGATCAGTATCTGCTTTTCCTTCGTGGATACGGAATTGAGGTTCATCAATGATCTCCTAAATTGTATACGCGAGTAAGAAAGGCTGCGCGCGCGCACCTTGGGCATGTGAAAGCGCGCCCTTCTCTGTTACGCGGCCCGGCCACGCAGGCCTCTCATAAGTTCCTCTGGCCGCCTCATATTAGTTCATCGGCGCGTAGTGACCAAGACGTCGAGGCGGCCCCGGGCCACTGAAATAACCGTTGGCAGGGTCGACCGAGGCACACCGCACGCTGCCGTGTCAGGCTCAGAGACATGGCTTGCCAGGCCATGAACTGCTCTATACCCTAGCTTAGCGACGGAAAGAATCGCAAACGAGATGACGCTGCGAGTGCTTGCGCGAAATGCCTTGCCGTCCGGTGCGAGGTAAAAGACATGGCGCATCACCCGGACACATATTGGCTTGCGCTGCGCCGGGTGCGCGGATTGGGTCCTCGCACATGTCGCTTGTTGCTGGAACGCTTCGGATCGGCGGAACGGATTTTCGCCGCGGACGAGAGCGAGCTGACCGACGCTGGCATACCCATCAACGCCGCTCGCAATCTGCGCAGCTTCAACCAATTCGAGGCGCTAGAAAAGACGCTGTGCGAACTCGAGCGTTTGGGGGTGCGCCTGCTTAGATGGAGCGACGCGGAATTCCCGGAAAATCTGCGCCACATAGCCGATCCACCGCCCTACTTTTTCTTGCGCGGTGATATCGAGGCATTGGCGCCCGCCAGCGTGGCCATTGTCGGCGCGCGAACCGCAAGCGACGCCGGCTTGCGTATGGCGCACCGGCTAAGTCTGGAGCTTGCGGCCAAAGGCATTATAGTTGTTAGCGGCTTAGCGCGTGGAATCGACGGCGAGGCCCATCGTGGCGCGTTGGAAGGCGCAGGACGCACGGTCGCCGTGATGGCCTGCGGAATAGACGTGATCTACCCACCCGAGCATCGCAAGCTCGCCGACGCGATCCTCGCCGGTCGTGGTGCCCTGATTACGGAGCTGCCTCTCGGCACGCCGCCGATCGCGGAGAACTTTCCCGCACGCAATAGAATTCTCTCAGGCCTGAGCTTGGGCGTCGTGGTTGTAGAAGCCGCCGAGCGCAGCGGCTCTCTGATCACGGCGCGCCTTGCGCTGGAACAGGACCGTCAGGTCTTCGCGGTTCCCGGCAGCCCTCTCAATGGCAAGACCCGCGGCAGCAATCGCCTTATTAAGGACGGGGCAAGATTGGTTGAGTGTGTGGAAGACGTGCTCGAAGAATTAGGGCCCCAGCTCAAGGCGCTCAACATCACCGGCACGCGCTCGTCGTCCAATATGGAGAAGGATGCACAGGTCGTTAGGGCAGCGACTTTCACGCCGGAAACTGACGAGATTAAGGCCGTCGTGGAGTCTTTAAAGAGCGAACAAAAGCTTCATATAGACTCGATTATCGAACAGTCCGGCTTAAGCGCGCCAATTGTGCTTAGAATTTTGCTCGAACTCGAACTCAAAGGGGTGGTTTCCCAGCATCCGGGAAAGCTATTCGCACTTGCCACGCAATAAAGCATACTGCTGGAAAGCCCGGCTGTTGCCCGCAAGGAGCTTTCGCCCGTAAACCGGAGGTCAGGCGCTAACCGGTGGCTAAAAATCTCATAATCGTCGAGTCGCCAGCCAAAGCAAAAACGCTCAAACGTTTCCTGGGTTCGAACTTTCAGGTTGCTCCTTCGGTAGGTCATGTGATGGACCTGCCAAAGAGTCAGCTAGGCGTGGATATCGATCACGACTTCAAGCCCGAGTATCACGTCATACCTGGCAAGGCCAAGGTGATCACGGACATCAAGAAGGCCGCTTCCGGCAAAGAGCGCGTCTATTTGGCAACTGACCCTGACCGGGAGGGTGAGGCGATCGCCTGGCATATCGCGGAAAAGTTAGATCTCCCTGCGGAGAAGCTGGGCCGTGTTCTCCTGCACGAGATTACCGCTGCGGCGGTAAAGGAAGCTGTGGCCAACCCAACCACGCTCAATCATCATCTCTACGAGGCGCAGCAGGCGCGCCGCGTGCTCGACCGTCTAGTCGGCTATCAGATAAGCCCGCTTTTATGGGAAAAGGTCAAGCGCGGACTCAGCGCCGGACGCGTGCAGTCGGTCGCCTTGCGCATCGTTGTCGAGCGCGAACGCGAACGCGAGGCGTTCCGTGCCGAGGAGTACTGGACTGTTGACGCAACGCTGGAGGCACAAGACCCGCCACTGTTCAAAGCCGGCCTATACAGTTTTCGCGGTCAGCGAATCGACAACAAGGATTACAAGCTCAGCCGCGACGTGGCCTATTCGGTCGTCGAGTCGTGCCGCGACGCCGTCTTTCAGGTACAGAGCGTCGATAGCAAGGAGGTCCGGCGGAATCCGGCACCGCCATTTATCACTTCGCGGCTGCAACAAGAAGCTGCCCGCAAGCTGCGCTTCTCGCCGTCGCGCACCATGAAGATCGCGCAGCGCCTTTACGAAGGTGTCGGGTTAGGCGATGAGGGACCGACCGGCTTGATCACGTATATGCGCACTGACTCGCCGCGCGTGTCCGAGCAAGCCCTCGAATCGGTGCGGGAGTATATCGGGCAGCGCTACGGCGCGCGTTATCTGCCCGAGAAGCCCAATATTTACCGTGCCGCTAAGTCGGCGCAGGAGGCTCACGAAGCAATCCGGCCGACGTCGGTTGCGCGCGACCCGGAATCGGTCGCTCCCTACCTCGAGCGCGACGAGTTGGCGCTCTATACACTTATCTTCAACCGCTTCGTGGCAAGCCAGATGCGTCCGGCGGTCTACGATCGTACTGTGGCCGATATCGCGGCTGAGCAAGCGATCTTTCGCGCGACCGGCCAGGTGTTGAAGTTCGACGGGTTTGTGCGTGCCTATACCGAGGGTCAAGACGACGGCGAAAACGGCGCCGCCGCGAAAAAGTCCGACGCCGATGAGCGTTTGCCGGCACTTGCCCCAGGCGACACTTTAAAACTGCTCGAGCTTGCGCCGGAACAGCACTTCACCCAGCCGCCACCGCGGTTTACGCAGGCAACATTGATCAAGGAGCTTGAAGAAAAGGGAATCGGCAGGCCTTCCACCTACGCCAGCATCATGACGAGCATCCTCGACCGCTCTTACGTCGAAGAGGATGAAAGCAAGCGGCTGCATCCCACCACCTTGGGCAGGACCGTCAGCGATCTTCTCATTGGTTCGTTCCCGGATATTATCGAGACTTCGTTTACCGCTTCGCTCGAAGAAAAGCTCGACCAGGTCGAGGAAGGCCGGGAGAACTGGGTCGAGATTCTGCGTCGTTTCTACGGCCCATTCTCCAAGCGCCTGGGCGACGCGAAGAAAAAGATGCCCAACATCAAGCGCGCCGGCCTCAAGACCGACATCAAGTGCGAGGTCGACGGCGGCGAAATGGTGATCAAGTGGGGACGCAACGGCGAGTTTCTCGCCTGCGCAAACTACCCCAAGTGCCGCAACACCAAACAGTTCGTCCGCGATGATCAGGGGAACGTCGTCGTGTCGCAAGAAGAAAAAGCGCCCGAGCTAAGCCAGGAGGTATGCGACAAGTGCGGCAAGCCCATGGTGCTAAGGCGCTCGCGGTTCGGCGCTTTTCTTGGTTGCAGCGGTTATCCCGAATGTGACGGGATCAAAAAGCTGGGCTCAAAGCCGCTCGATATCGGCGTCAAGTGTCCTGAATGCGGCGAGGGCAATCTGCTTCAGCGCCGCAGCCGACGCCAGAAGCTTTTTTACGGATGCAGCCGTTACCCCGCCTGCAAATTCGCGAGTTGGGACAAGCCAGTCGCCCAGCGATGCCCGACGTGCGGCGCTGCGTACCTGGTCGAAAAGCCGCAGAAGGACGGCGCCTTGGTTATCGCTTGCGCGCAGCAGGGTTGCGGTTACAAGACGCGCGTCGAAGGCGCGCCAAGCGTTTCTGCCAACCCGGCTGTCTAGCTCGATACCCAACGAGCCCAACCCTTGATGATCGAGGAAAATTGCTCCTGAGTGCACAGTTGTGAGATGGGTGAGAGTTCGGTCAACGTAATCGGCGCCGGTCTTGCCGGAAGCGAGGCCGCCTTCCAGCTTGCCCGCCGCGGCATCCGGGTCAGGCTGTTCGAGATGCGCCCGCAGCGCATGACCGAAGCCCATCGCAGCGGCCTTTTCGCCGAACTGGTGTGTTCGAACTCCCTGCGCAACGCTTCTACCGAAACCGCGGTTGGGGTGCTCAAAGAAGAGATGCGCCGGCTGGGGTCCTTGGTCATCTCGATCGCGGACCGGACCAGTGTACCCGCTGGCGCGGCCCTGGCCGTTGACCGTGAACTCTTCGCGGGTGAAATCACTCGCGTGCTGAGCAGCCATCCGATGGTAGAGGTAATCCAGGAGGAGGTCAGCACGCTGCCCGAGGGAATAACGATCGTCGCCACGGGACCGCTCACCAGCTGCGCATTGGCGGCCGAATTGTCCAAGGTCGCCGGTCCTCGCCGGCTCTACTTTTACGATGCGATAGCGCCGATCGTGACCGCCGAATCGATTGACATGAACGTCGCCTTTCGGGCTTCGCGTTACGGCAAAGGGAGCGACGACTACATCAACTGCCCGCTAACGACGGCGCAGTACGAGGCATTCGTCGACGCTCTTCTATCGGCGCAGACCGTGCCCTTCCATCCTTTCGAGCGGCCGGTTTATTTCGAGGGCTGTATGCCGATCGAGGAGCTTGCGCGCCGCGGCCGCATGACGTTGGCGTTTGGACCGATGCGCCCGGTGGGTTTGGTCAACCCTCGCGGCCAATCAGCGCCGGCGGCAGTTGTTCAGTTGCGCCAGGACGATCGCGAGGGGCGGCTGTACAACATGGTAGGCTTTCAAACCAAGATGACGCACCCGGAACAGCGCCGCGTGCTGCGCATGATCCCAGGCCTCGAAAAAGTCGAATTCGTTCGCTTCGGTTCGCTCCATCGCAACACCTTCATCGACTCGCCGAACCTGCTCGAGCCAACCCTGTGCCTGCGCGCCCGTCGGGAGCTTTTCATCGCCGGGCAAATAATCGGAGTCGAGGGCTACGTTGAATCAGCCGCCAGCGGCTTGCTCGCGGGAGTTAACGCCGCGCGCCTGCTCCGCGGCCAGGAGATGGTCGCGCCGCCGTTCGAAACCGCGCTCGGCTCCCTTATCGCGTACGTTACCGACGCTGGCCGGCGCGATTTCCAACCAATGAACGCGAATCACGGCTTGATGCCCGAGCTTAAGCCGCGAGTTCGGGGCCGGCAGAAGAAACAGATGATGGGAATTCGCGCGCTGGCGACGCTAGACCGATGGATTGACGCCCACGGTCTTCAACCGGCCGATAGAGAGCGGCTGCGTGCCTGAGCGGGGAGGCGCGCATCGAGGATCGCAGGCTTGCGCGCGCACGCTTGCGCGCGTAAAGCTGACAGCGGCGGCACTAGCGATCGGCTCGCGTGAAGCCAGGCGGCGTGGCTCTGCCACTCTGATACGGTCCAGGTGCGTGCAAAAATGAAACTCGGCGCGCTCGATGTCGGAACCAATACCGTCTTGATGCTGGTCGTGGACTGCGCCGACGGCGGTCAGCCGAAGACGCTTGCCGAACTCACGCGCATCACGCGCCTCGGACGCGGCGTGGACCGCACGGGTCATCTCGACCCCGGCTCCGCCGCGCGCACGCTGGAGGCGATTACTGAATTCGCCGCCCGAGCACGTGAACTCGGCGCGGAGCGGATCGTAACCGCGGCGACGAGCGCCTTGCGCGACGCTCACGACGGCGCGGCGTTCATCGCGCGAGTCAAAGACGAGGCGGGAATCGAGTTGGAGATCATCTCGGGCGAAGTCGAAGCGCAGCTTTCATACCTTGCCTCGGTGCGCGGGCTGAACCTGGACCTCTCAACGGATCTGCTGATTATCGACATCGGAGGCGGCTCGACCGAGCTCATCGCGGCCAGCGCTGGAACCCCGCTTAAGCTCGTGAGCCTCGAGATAGGTTCCGTGAGACTCACCGAGCGCTTCATCAGGCACGATCCGCCTTCGGCCGATGAAAACCGCGAGATGGAGCGCGCGGTCGACGAGATGTTGGGTTCCCTCGACTGGCAGTTTCGCCCCACTCTTGCGGTCGGAATCGCGGGAACCGTGACCACGTTGGGTGCGATCGCGCTCAACCTTGAGCACTACGATCACGCGGCAGTCCATGGGGCGCAACTGGAGCGCTGTCGCGTTTTGGAGGTGCTGGAGCGGCTGCGCGCGCTGAATCTCGAACAGCGAAAAGCCTTGCCAGCTATGTTGCCGGAGCGGGCGGATGTAATCATCGCGGGCGTTACGATCCTCGACCGCCTCTTGGCTCACTTCGCCGTTGAGCGCCTCGTCGTCAGCGATCAAGGAGTCCGCTGGGGGTTGATCTGGCGTGAGCTAGAGCGCTCGCGTTCGTCCTGACGCCGCCTCTCGCCAGAGGCTGGACGCCCCGTTACGCGGCAAAAAGCGCGCAGGCGCGCGACGTCTGGGTCCGCTAATCCGCTTCCTAAAAAGAGAAGAGTCGACCGCGATGGCCTCGACCAAAAACCCGAAATCGGTCGGGTTGACGCGCGATGAACGCCGGCCTATCGCGCTCGAGATAACGCTGGTCATTCTCGCGATCGTATGGGGTGGCATCCTTCGTTTTGAACGGCTTGCCGCACGGGAAATGTCGGCTGACGAGGCCGCCTCGTGGGCGAGTGCGGCGGCGCCGAGCGTGAGACTGGTGATTAGCCTGGGGACCCGACTCAACCCCGGCAAACTGCCGCTACACGATCTCGCTCTGCACGGCTGGATCGCGCTTTTCGGCGACGGCCTCTTCGCAATGCGCGCGCTCTCAGCGCTTTGCGGAGTAATCGCGATCCCCTTGGTCTACCTGGTCGCCAGGGAGCTTTGCCGAAACGGCCAAGGCGCGCGCAGCGAGGCCGCATTGGAGCATGCAGCCCTGGTGCCCGGCTTGGCCGCGCTGCTGTTTGCACTCAATCTCGTCGCGATCAAGTATTCGCGCGAAGCGCGAATGTACCCGCTTCTCCTAACGGCAGAGCTAATCCAGGTCGTCCTATTCCTTCGCGCACTGCGCGTCCCTGGATTGGTGCTCTGGTGGTCGCTGGCATTTCTGACCGCGTTTTCGCTCGCCACCAACTTCAGCGCCGGATTTTTAGTTGCCGCGGAAGCGGTCTATCTATTGCTTCGTTCCTGGTTCGGCGAAAAGACGCCCGTTGCTCGCGAACCTCGACTGCGATACGTAGCGTTGTCGCTCGCCGCCGGTTTGCTTGTGTTACTGCCACTGGCCTGGGCAGCGTTCGGCACTGTGATCTACGCGGCTCGCACCGGCACCTGGGAATGGATCAAGAGGCCCGCGTTCTGGGAACCTCTATCTTTCTTCAACAAAGCCACAGGCACGTTTGCCTTTCCGATGCTCGCTTTTGTCGCCGCGCTCGGCGCGCTCGTGGCTGAACGATGGCGGCGAACCGAGGTTCAATTTCTGTTGATATGGATGTGGGCGCCGGTGTTGGTCATGTTCGCCTTCTCACTGACGTTAAGGCCGGTCTTTGTGGAGCGTTACGCGCTTTCGAGCTTCGTCCCGTTCTTTATTCTGGCCGCCCTGGGCATCGCGGCGATCAAGTCAGGCTCGACAAGGTTCCTGACAGCGGTATTATGCGTCGCGCTGTCGTTGGGACACGTCTACACTTACGGCCGTAAGCCCCATGAAGCTCAATGGCGCGAAGCAACAGTTTTGGCTCTCTCCTCTGCCCAGCCGGCCGCAAAGATCGCTGTCGCTCCCGCGTACGCGGTAAACGTCGCACGCTACTACGGGTCCGCCCGCGATAATTTCCACGCGATTGCGGATACGCGTCTCACGCCGGTCCCCTCTGAGAAGGACGCAGAGCGTGCGGATTTCGGCGCTACTGCCGTCCTGATTCTCGGCGAGCAGGGTATATCGGCTTCGGAGCGCGCGCGCTTGAGCACACTTTTCCCACACGTGTTGAGCCGCCTTCGCGGCGTCGAGGTACGCCTACGGCAATAGGCAAATCCGATCCGCCTAGGTTTTCTGCCGCCGGTCGCCCTGCGGAATTAGACTTCCAGAGCGAGACAGCGCCGGCTTGGGCCTCAAGCGCGGAGTCTGATTTTCGGTACGCGCCGGCGCGCACCGAAAAGCCGCGTGCGCAGCCCCAGGTTTTTCGGCTCGCGCCCAGCCGCACGAATTTGCTCCACGCATGCGCCGACTTCGTCACGCAGCCGCTCGAGGTCAATTCCCTCGCGCTGAGACCCCATGTCTTCCAGCGCAAATAGCGCCTGGGAGAGCAGATTGATCGGTCCCTGACGCAAGCCGCGCGCAAACCGCAGATGGAGCGCCGCAGCGATTCGATTCAGCGCAAGAAGCGTCTCCTTCGATTGTGCGTCGAATTCGCCCGCGGCCTGCTCGAAGCGCTCGCTCGCCGCGAAGTAATCACCGCGGTTGAAAAGCTCGATCGCTTCTTTGAGATGCGGATTCATAGCGCTCTGCTGAGGCAAGGGCAACGTCCACCGGACGCCTCACGCCCGCAGCCACCGAGCCCGAGGACTAGGCTGGACTCAAGGCTAGAGCTGCTCCTGCTCTTCAACCGCTCGGTACTCCTCGTCACTCAATGCGCGCGCCTTGGTCGAACCGTATCGGTCGTAAAGCTCGAAGAGACTCGATTTGTGCGGGCGCACCTTGCCGAGCGGGCATTTGCTCCAGTCCTCCAGCGATTCATCGCAATAGCCCATCCGGTTCTCTCCACACTTGGGCTGCAGCGAAAGGGCGAGTTCCGGCAACACGCGCTTTATTTCGCGGCGCATCGCCGCCGCCATCTTGCGGATCTCCCATTGCGCGCGCACGCACAACCGGACGTCGCAGATATGAAGCATCTCGGCGAAATTGACCATCAGATGAAAATTCGTTGGAGCAGCGTTGGGCAGCACGAAGCGTGCGTCCTCGGCGGGAAGCCCGGCCTCCAACGCTTTTGCATAAAGCTCCGAGCATCGGGCCATGAACTGCTCGAAGTCCCCCTCGAGCCCGGCGCGCCGCCAGGAGTCAGGCATCACGAAGGCGAGCCGTTGCCGATTAAATCTGACGTAGCGCTGGCTTTGCTGCTCGAAGCTGATGCCCACGCGATGGCGCACTAACTGATGGGACAACGAGCGCGAGACGTTCGCTATCGCGAACCAGAAAACCACCTGCTCAAGCGGCGAGGTATGGCCCGTCTTGAGCCTTTCGGTAATGAACTCGCGAATTTTTTTCTGTTCGACCTTTCCGCTGTTAATCTTGTTCCAGATTTGTATCGGCGTGTCGGACGAGTAACAGGTGCGAAAAGCTGCGTACAGCTTTTCCAAAGGCGCGCTCGCGTAATCGACGAGTTTTACTTCCATCGCTGCCGGAAACCTTTAACCTATCATCTTGATTGTAGCCGGCAAGCGCTCAGGCGGCCACGTTGGCGCGGCGCGCAAAGGCGATCACCGTCGCGCGCATCGCCGCATCATTTCGCGCCCAGGCGGGATAACCCGTTCCTGGAGACCAGCGGCGCTTGAGGCCGGCCGATGCGGAGCATGAGTCTTCCATGAGTCGCTGTGTAGACCAACTTTATCGGCGCGTGCTTCGTCCCCTGATGTTTCGGCTCGAACCCGAGAGCGCGCACGCGCTCGCGCTGGCGGCGTTGAGCTTGTTGCCGGCTCCTCGCGGCTCGGCCGACCCGCCCGAGCTTGCGCAAAGCGTCTGGGGGCTTGAGCTTCGCAACCCGATCGGCCTTGCCGCCGGCATGGACAAGGACGCCCGCGCGGTGAGCGGATGGGAGTGGCTCGGCTTTGGCTTCGTCGAGCTGGGCACGGTCACGCCGAGGCCCCAGGCCGGCAACGCGCGCCCGCGCCTATGGCGGCTCGTAGAGGAACAGGCGTTAATCAACCGATTAGGTTTCCCGAGCGCCGGGATGGAGGTCGTGGCGCGCCGCGTGGCGCGAATACGCGCACGCGGCGCGCGAATTCGCCTCGGGATCAGCCTGGGACCCAATAAGACGACGTCGAAAGAGGATGTACCGAGGGACTTTCAAACGTTAATCGCACGCATGGCGGCGCTCGCCGACTTCATTGTGGTCAACGTGAGTTCACCCAACACACCCGGCTTGCGCGAGTTCCAGGCCGCGCAGGAGATGCGAAGCCTGCTAGCGACGATATTGGCGGCTCGGTCGGCGGCGCTGAGCGGAGGCTCGACGCCAACCATACCGGTATCTGGGCCGCCGGCAAGCTCGGTTCAGCCAACCGCGTCCGCGTCGTCGGCCGTGTCGGACGCGACACGTCTTGAGGCCCCAGCAGCCAGCACGCAACATCTTCCTGATCGCCCCATCTGTCCGCTGCTGGTCAAGCTTGCGCCGAACCTCGAGCAGGGCGCGCTTGAGCAAACGTGCGACGTGCTCCTCGAACTGGGCGTCGACGGCGTTGTAGCATGCAATACGACCACGGCTCGCGACGCACTCCGCCGCGGCGACGTTCCCGAGGGCGGTCTCAGCGGACAGCCGCTTAAGCTGCGCGCGCGCGAAATGATTCGCGCGATCTATCGTCATAGCCAGGGGCGGCTGCCGATCGTCGGCGTGGGCGGCATCGGCAGCGTCGCTGACGCCTATGCGCATATTGCAGCCGGCGCAAGCCTGGTTGAGCTTTACACGGCGCTGGTCTTCGAAGGGCCAGCTTTGGTCGCGCGGATCAAAGGCGAGTTATGCGCCCTTTTGCGGCGCGACGGATTCAAATCGATCGCCGAAGTTGTGGGGTCGCAAGCGTAGCGCGCCAAGCTTCGGAAGTCCCACGAGACGCAACGCAGTAACTTCGTTGGTGATACTTCATGCGCAGCGTGAGTCAGGGTACGCTCTACCCTCTATAATTCGAGGTGTCGTATGGGTCAAAGAAAGGGCGGCCAGCGGCCAGGCAAATCCCCCGCCAAACGTGGTGGAGCAGACCGTGTCGCCGCCGACGTACTTGATCGCGCCGAGGCAACTGCCTTACGCGCAGCTAAGGCCGCCGGCCGAGTCCTGCTGGATCGGTTCGGACGGGCCGGCAAGGTGTCGCTTAAATCCACATCGATCGATCTCGTGAGCGAAGCCGATCTGGAGGCGCAGGCGGCTATACTGCGCCTCATCAAAAGCCGTTGTCCAGGCGATCACATTTTGTCCGAGGAGAGCGTCACCGGCGGCGAGATGCCGAGGCAAGGGCCGCTATGGGTCGTCGACCCGCTGGACGGGACTACCAACTTCACGCACACCTACCCTCAGTTCTGCGTGTCGATCGCCTACTTGCGCGCGGGCCGTCCGATGGTCGGAGTCGTATACGACCCCTTAAGGAAGGAGCTTTTCCAGGCGCGGCGCGGCCAAGGAGCGTTGCTGAATGGCCAGCCGATTCGCGTGAGCAGGGTGCGCGCGCTGGAACAAGCGCTGTTGGCAACCGGCTTTCCTTATAACCGGCGCGAACATGCTGACTTTTTTCTTGCCTTCTGGAAGGCCTTCATGATGCGAACGCACGGGACGCGCCGCGCTGGCGCGGCGGCGCTCGATCTCTCGTACGTCGCCTGCGGGCGGCTGGACGCCTTCTGGGAATTTGGCCTTAAGGCCTGGGACGTTGCGGCTGGCGCGCTGATCATCGAAGAGGCAGGGGGTCGAACCACCAATATGGATGGCAGCCGGCTCAAACTCGACGGGGGCAATATAGTGGCCAGCAACCACCGACTGCATCGCTCGATGATTGCGGTGCTTCAACAGACCCTGCAAAGCGCCGGCGGGAAACCGGCCTAGCGACGCGATTCGACGCACTGCGTCGGACAAGCGCGGTTATACCGTACGGTTCGCGTTTTAATGGTGTAATGAATGAAGTGGCGACAAGCCGCTTGTGCCTTCGCTGACCCTGGTATAATTCGGTTTCTGTCATCTATCACGCCCCGGTAGTGAAAAGGACATCACGGAGGCCTCCGGAGCCTCAAGTCCGGGTTCGACTCCCGGCCGGGGCACCACGCCTCAAATAGGTGCCCGAAAGCAGGCCGCTTTCTCGATCGGGCTGGAAGATGCCCGAACACGTGTGGCGGATTTCCAGCAAATCCGGCGGTGTCGTAAGAAAGCGCGTCGAGCGGTCCAAGTCCGCCGTGCTAGAGGCTCTACGGCCTCGTGGTATTTCAGCCCAACGCCCGCCTGGGAGACAAGCGGCCTGCTCGCGAGCGCGCGAATTTGACTCGCCGTATCGCCCCGTTCAACGGTTCCATGCTGCGGCCTTGTTGCCTGACCAGAATATACTCGCGCCCGCAACCTGATGGCGCTGGTGATGCAAGCAATCGCATCGTCAAGTCCTTCTCTCCGCGGATGCGCAATCCCATGTGGCAGCCTCGGCTCCATTCCCGGTGGCTCCGTCGCCCGTCACCGAACAGATGGCAAGAACTTTATCGGATGAGCAGGGACCTCGCAGGAATGAGCAGCAGGAAACCTTCATGGCAAACGAAACTGTCCGTCCAAGGCCTGGCAATCAAAGGCTGCGCGAGTCAAAGCCTGGCACCCCCTCCCGCAACCGCCCCGATGATGCTAGTGTCGTGTGCTATCGGGCCGATAGTTGTAATTCCCCGAGCTTTTAACAAACAGTTTAAGAGGTGTCATGTCCCTCCATCATGTTTTCGTGTCCGCAATCTTTGTCACGCTCGCAGCAGTGCCGTTGGTTGCCCAGTCCTCCCAGGCCGCCAGCGAGGTTACTATGCCCAGCGGCCTGCGCATCATAGACACCAAGGTGGGAGCCGGACCGGTGCCGCAAGTCGGCCAGACCGTTACGGTCAATTACACGGGCTGGCTGTACGTCGACGGCAAGAAGGGCAAGAAATTCGACAGCTCGCTCGACCGGGGCGAGCCGTTTTCCTTCACTCTCGGCGAAGGACAGGTTATCAAGGGCTGGGACGAAGGCGTCGCTACGATGCATGTCGGCGGTAAGCGCACGCTGATCATTCCGCCGAACCTAGGCTATGGCGCGAGCGGCGCAGGTGGCGTCATCCCGCCGAACGCCACGCTGATGTTCGACATCGATCTGCTCAGCGTGAAGTAGCTACCACTCGCACGCCGGACGGATAGGAGCCTCCCGTCTCGCCCGCCACCTATTGACCGATATCTCCAGCACCCGGACCAGCCGGGACGCCGCCATCACTTGACTGTCTCGGGCTATATCCGCGGGCTACGGGTGCCACTGCGCCTCAGCACAGCAATCTGACGAAACGGTTCTTACTCTCGTGGCGTATCACGGTTCTCATACGACGCGGGTCTTTTGCTTAGGGCGCATGCTTGGTGTCTTCAATCAGAATTGAGAACCCCGCAGCGATTATAGCGCCACCCACCAAAGCCGCGGGTCGCCGGAGACCCACACTGCTACAGTGCCGATAGTACTAAACGCCAGCGAAATCCTTAGCAAATTCTTGGCAACTTTGGCCGCAAACCGAGGAAAAGCACGTGCACCCGAGGCAACCATCGTGACTCGAAGATGGCCGAAAGCCTTTGAATCGCCTTGCGCTTTGATGCTGGTATTTGCCTTGCCTCAGAAGGCTACTATTGTCCGGGTTCGACTCGCGTCTTGGGCATAAGCTTCGCGCAGGCTCTCATATTCGGTGAAGCGTCCAACTTGTGGGAAAGTTGAGCCTTTTTTAATGAACGCTATCGGGGAGGCCATCCGCCGCGCAATCGCCATAGCATTTGCAAAATTTTATTGCAGAGCCGGTCGTGATCGGGCTGCCCCTCATGCTTGAACCTCACCGCAACAGGCGACGCTTGGACGTCGTTGCCAAGGGGGAGTTGCCCCTTGAGCGCGGCGACGACGGCGGTGTTATGGATCCGGGTGGGAATTTTGATCTGCACAGCCGCCGAGTTTCCAAAGACTAGAAGTATCCGGACGGCTATGGGTTTTTAAGCCTCCCCCATCTACGGAGAGTCAGCCTCGGGAAATTGAAACGAGCACTGGATGACGTCGGGGACACACTAGCACGAGGATGAGGACCTGTAGCACTTGTCCGTATCGCGGGATTGCCGTGTCTCCACTTCGGCATGCGCAACAAGGATTTGGCGTGTTCACCCAAACGTTGCCCGCAGCTCCGGGACCGTACCGTCTTCCGCGCCAGCCTGCTGGATTTCGGCTGGAGGCCCTCGTGATAGCGTTCATCACTGCCTGCGATTTGGGCGGATGTTTCGGCTTCACCCCACCCAACGGCGAGGAGCCGCCGTTCGCGCGCAACGTGGTGGGTGCGGAAAAAAGACCACATTTGCGTCTCCCTCGCGGTGCTGAACAGTGAGGAAGAGAAGCAATTTTTCGGCGTTCCCCTAGCTCGCAGTGGAATTCAGGCGGTGTGGCTCAAAATCGAAAACCGCAATCCGTTTCCGCTGTGGCTGATACCGCGTGCGACCGACCCGGAATATTTTTCCGCGCTGGAGACCTCCTATCTGCAGCATAAGCCGTTCGCTGCGCGGTCCAACAAGGAGATGGACCACTTTTTCCACGAGCCCGCCATCGCCCGTCTGATTTTGCCGCACGAGACCAATAGCGGCTTCATTTTCACGAACCTCAGCGAAGGCGCCAAGTACGTCAACATCCAGTTATGGCACGCCGGGGCCTAATCGACATCGGCTTTTTTCTCGAATTGCCCAACGGGCAGTTCGATTATGAGGTAACGAATTTCGACAGTTTATATACGCCGACCCAAGGCAAGGCGGTGAGTCTTGACCAGTTGCGCAGGTTCCTCGCGGATTTACCATGTTGCGCGAGCAGCGCCAAAGGAGACGGAAAAGGCGACCCGCTCAATTTCGTGCTGATCGGCTCGCAAAGTGAGGTTTTCGTCGCACTCGTGCAGCAGAACTGGAATCCCACCCTCGCCCTGGCGACTAGCTCGCTGAACCGAACGGTGAAATCGTTCCTATCCGAGTAGCGGTGCAGCTATTCGCCGGTGAGTTCGCTGTACCTTTTCGGGCGGCCCCAGGATATCGCCCTGCAGAAGGCTCGCGGCACCATTCATCAGCGCAATCACATGCGGCTTTGGCTAAGCCCGTACACCTATCAGGGGCGCGATGTCTGGATCGGCCAGATCAGCCGGGACATCGGCGTTCGCTTCACCCTGGCCTCGCCGTTTTTGACCACGCACAAGATCGATCCGGACGTGGATGAAGCTCGCGACTATCTGGTCGAGGATCTCGCCGCCGCCAGCGCGATTGAGGCGCTCGCCTGCGTCCGCGGAGCAGGCGTCTCAACCATCGAGCATCCCGCGCACAATCTGACCGGCGATCCGTATTACACGGACGGGCTTCGCGCAGTGATCTTTCTCGCCAGCGAGCCGGTGCCGATCGAGCATATCGACTACATCAAATGGGAAGGGTTGCCTCTCGACAAGGATTAGCCGAGTACGCTCATTGCTCTAATCCTTCAGCGGGGGCCTTTGCGGGTATGTCCGCTTGCGGCCTCGCAAAGGTCGCGCCTGCGCGCGCTAGGCTCCGAGCGGCGGAAAAGGCCCGCGTTGGTCCGAGCTACTTGGCGGGCGGTGCGTACGGGCGGCAGATCAGCACCCTATCGCGCTCGAGGCGCTCGATCTCTGAGGCCGGGTAGCCCAACTCGCGCAGAATGCCCGCGTTATCCTCACCGAGCGAAGGCGCCAGGCGGCGAATCTTCGCCGGCGTGCGATCGAAGATCGCCGCCGGACGCGGCTGGCGTATGCGGCCGAGCGCCGGGCTCTCATGTTCCTCGAAGATGCGGTTTTCGCGAACCTGCGCATCCGTAAGCACCTCACTGCGGCTTAGTATCGGGGCCGCGGGAACATCGTTGGCGAGCAGCCTCGGCAGTATCTCCTCGCCGCGCCACTTCTCCAGTTCGGCTATCGTGATCGCGCGCCGCTCGGCGCCATTTATCGAGCGGCCATACGCCGTCTTGAAGCGAGGATCGTCGATCAGGTCCTCGCGATTGAGCGCCCGGCAAAGACCGGCCCATTCGGAGTCCGACAGCGCCGCGACGGTGATATAGCGGTCCTGCGTAGCGAAGACCAGATCGGGTGCGGGCTCGAACTCGGCGGGGTCCCGCTCGCGGCCGACAAAGGTCAGCGTCGGCATCGCCTCCGGCCAAATATAAGAAATGGTCGCGTCGAGCATCGCGATCCGAACATGTTGTCCCTGTCCAGTCCGCTCCCGCGCGAAAAGCGCCGCCGAGATCGCCTGAGCCGTCGTCAGCGCGGTGGTGTAATCGGCGATGATCGTTCGCACCATCTTGGGGCGTCCGGTGTCGCGGTCGCGCTGAATCTCGGCCAAACCGGATAACGCCTGAATCACCGGATCGTAGGCACGCTTACCGGCGTAAGGGCCGCTCTCGCCATAGCCGCTGATCGAAACGTAAACGATGTCGGGCCGGATCGACCGCACGGCCTTCTCGCCAAGGCCCAAACGCTCCGCGGTCCCGGAGCGAAAATTGTGCACCAGCACCGCCGATGTCGCGACGAGTTTGCGCACTATCTCGAGGCCTTCAGGCTTTTTCAGATCGACCGCCAAGGAGCGCTTGTTGCGGTTGCAGGAGACGAACGACGCCGACACGCCGGCGCGGCCGTCGCCCAACTGCCGCATCAGCTCCCCATTCGGCGGTTCAACTTTGATCACCTCTGCACCCTGGTCGGCCAGCATCATTGACGCCACCGGCCCGGCGACCATCGTGGCGAGGTCCAGGACCCGCACGCCGTCGAACGCTCCAGCCATCTCGCTGACCTCTCGCGTCGCCGTCGCCTACTCAGCGTTGTTTCGTTCGCGCGCAGCCTGGTACGCGGGCCGGCGCGCGACTCGCTCGCGATAGCGTGCCGCGTCCACCGGCAGGGTATGCCCGAGCGACACCGCCCAATCCAAGCAGGTCATCAACAAAATGTCTGCCGCGCTCACGCGATCGCCGAACAGATAAGGGCCCCTCTCGTCGATGCGCGGCGCCATCGCCTCGATATTCGCCTGGAAGTACCGCTTGGCGGCCTCCACCGCAGCCGGCGCCTCGCCGTAAATGTGGCTTAGCCCTTCATGGCGGCGGGCGACATACAGCGAGGCCGCGTCGATCTCGGACATGACGAAGTAGCACCATTCGTTGAGCGCCGCCCGGCCCTTGGCATCATCGGGAGCGTACACCTTGTCGGGGTTAGCGAAAGCCTCGCTGAGGTACTGAATAATCGCCGCGCTCTCCGTCAGCACGAACGACCCATGGCGAAGCACCGGGACCTTGCGTCGCGGGTTGAGGCGGATGAACTCGGCGCTTTGCGTCATCGGCGTGCGCGGGCGGATGAGAAAAAACTCGTACTCAAGTCCAAGCTCCAGCATCATCCAATGCACCCGCATCGTGCGGCTCGTGCCCGCTCCCCATACCGTCAAATCATGCGCCATAACCGTCGCTCCTCCGATCCACGCTTGTCTCGCAACGCTCCAGCCTCGAACTCAAGGCCCCGGCCCGCGCCGCTCGAATTGTAGGATACTAGAATTTATCCGGAATCGCTCGGCGTCTAAGCCCGCGCTATTATCAGCCCGCAAGGCCGCCATTCTTCCCGTGTCGCCGGCCGCGCGGCGGGATTACCTGAAACCGGCTCGCCGCCCAGTCGCCGTTACAGCCGCCCTGCGCTTTGCGGCGCCGTCCCAGAACCTATTGATGACGCTCGTCATCGTTGATACATTAATGACGAACGTAATCAAAAGAGTCAAGCGTATCGGGACGAGCGCAGAGAAAGGAATCGGCAGGGCTGCCATGCGTGTTTCAAGGCAACAGGCCGCGCAAAATCGCCGGAACATACTAACGACGGCCTCTCGTCTATTTCGCGAGCGAGGAATCGGCGCCACCGGCGTCGACGCGATCACCGAGGAAGCCGGTTTGACGCACGGAGCGATCTACAGCCGGTTCGGCTCCAAGGAGGAGATCGCGGCGCAGGCGATCGGCGACGCGCTCGAGAGTTCGGCAAAGCTTTGGCGGCGCATGATCGAGCGCGAGGGACGCGACCAAGCGTTTTCGTTGATCGTGGACGCCTACCTCTCACCCGCGCATCGCGACCGTCCCGGCCAAGGATGCGTCGTCGCCGCTCTCGGCGGCGAGCTTGCGCGCCAGTCGGCCGCAGTGCGCCAAGCGTTCACGAATCAATTGAAGGAAGCCCTGGGCGTGCTGGCCGGCGCGATACCGCGCCGCGCTTCTTCGCGGGTCTATGACGACGCTATCGCGGCGTTTGTTGCGATGGCCGGGGCCTTAATTATCGCGCGCGCAGTGGGCGATGAAAGATTCTCCACGCGAATTTTGAACGCGACGGCCGCAAGAGTGCGCGTTCTCGCGTCAGGACGCGCGTCCCCAACGCGGACGCGCCGGAAGGCCCGGTCCGGCACGGCGGGCTCGCCGCCGCGAAGAGGCCGATCGGTCGCAACCGGAGCGGATCGAGCAGCGGCGGGACGCGGGGCGATCAAGGACAAGGAGGAGGATCAGTGAACAGCCGCAACGCCAGCGTGGCGGTGATCGGCGCGGGGGATTATATCGGCGCCGCCGTGGCAAAAAGATTCGCCGCCGAGGGTTTCACGATTTTCGCCGGACGGCGCAACGGCGACAAGCTCGCGCCTTTGGTCGCGGATATCGAGGGCGCGGGCGGCCGGATCTTCGCGCGCTCGCTCGACGCGCGCAAGGAAGATGAAATCGCCGCTTTTCTGCAGGACGCGGACCACCTAGCGCCCCTGGAGGTCTGCGTCTATAACGTCGGAGGCAACGTCAATTATCCGCTGCTGGAGACGACCGAACGCGTATTCCGCAAGGTTTGGGAGATGAGCTGTTACGGCGGGTTCCTGGCGGGCCGCGAGGCGGCGCGTCTGATGCTCGGGCGCGGCCGCGGGTGCATCTTTTTCACCGGCGCGACGGCGAGTCTGCGCGGCGGCGTCGGATACGCCGCGTTCGCCAGCGCCAAGTTCGGCCTGCGCGCCGTCGCGCAAAGCGCGGCGCGGGAGCTGGGACCGAAGAACATACACGTCGCTCATTTAATCATCGACGCGGGAGTGGACACGGCTTGGGTGCGCGACATGATAAGGCAACGCGAGGGGGAAGCGGGGCTGCGCAATCTTGAGCCCGACCGCCTCATGAAGCCCGCGTCGGTGGCGGAAGCCTACTGGCAGCTTTATCGGCAGCCGCGCGACGCCTGGACTTTCGAACAGGAGATTCGTCCTTACGGGGAGAAATGGTGAAGTTATGGCTAGGGTGGAATTTCATTTCGATTTCGGCAGCCCCAATTCGTACCTCGCCCATCTAGTGATTCCCGCGATCGAGCAGCGCACCGGCGCCAAGTTCGAGTATGTACCGATTCTGCTCGGCGGGGTCTTCAAGCTTACGAACAATCGTTCGCCGATCGAGGCGTTCGGCGGGGTCAAAAACAAGCTCGAATACGAACGGCTGGAGATTAGCCGCTTTATCCGGAAACACGGGATCACCCAGTTCAAGCTCAATCCGCATTTTCCGGTGAACACGCTGGCGCTGATGCGGGGCGCGATTGCCGCACAATCGTTGGGCGTGTTCGAGCGCTACGTCGAGGAGATGTTCCGGCATATGTGGGCCGACCCGAAGAAGATGGACGACCCCCAGGTGCTGCGCGCGGCGCTCGATGAATCGCGCATGCCCGCCGAACGAATCATCGAGCTGGCTCAAAGCCCAGCGGTCAAGGAACAGTTGCTGCAAAACACGCAGCGGACGGTCGAGCGCGGAACCTTCGGCGCACCCACTTTCTTTGTCGGGGAAGAGATTTTCTTCGGCAAGGATCGGCTGCGCGACGTCGAGGAATTCCTTCTCGGAACCCGATAATGAAGGCTCGCGACCTCGCGGCCGCGCTACGCTGCTTGCCGATTTCCGACGCGTCCGACGAGTTGTGAGAACCAAGACCAAATGGGGCGGGTCGGCGAGCTCGACTGCGGCTTTGTTCCGTGGACGATTTCAGCGCAAATGATGCTTGGTCAGGATGCGCCTGACTGTCTTCCGGTCCACGCCCGCCGCGCGCGCTGCCTGCGAAATATTTCCGCCTTTACTGCGCAGGAGCTCGAGGATATAGGCGGACTCGAGCTCGCTCATCCATCGCGCCTTCGCATCCTTGAGCGTAAGGCCGCCCCTGGCGAGCGTCGGCACGGTGTCGACCGTGGCTTCACGCTCCCTGATATGGCGCGGCAGGTCCGCCAACGTGATGACGTCTTTATCGGCGAGCGCGCAGGCGCGTTCGATCACGTTTTGCAATTCCCGCACATTGCCGGGCCAGGAATAGGCTTCGAGCGCTTCCAGCACGCCGGGCTCGAAGCCGCGCATCTTGCGCTCGCTGTTCTGCCCGTGTTTGCGCAGAAAAGCATGAGCCAGCAGCGCGACGTCGCCGGCGCGTTCGCGCAGCGGCGGCAGCGCGATATCCACGACGTTCAAGCGGTAGTAAAGCTCCTGACGAAAGCGACCCTTCGAGCAGAGCACGTCAAGGTTGCGGTTCGTGGCGGAAACGACGCGGGCGTCGACCTCGATCGACCGGGTGCCGCCGACGCGGCGAATCTCTCGCTGCTGCAAGACGCGCAAGAGCTTTGCTTGCAGGTTCAGTGAAAGCTCGCCGATTTCGTCCAGGAACAGCGTGCCGCGATGAGCCATCTCGATAAGGCCCATCTTGGAGCCGGTCGCGCCTGTAAACGCTCCCTTCTCGTAGCCGAAAAGCTCCGACTCCAGCAGGTTTTCCGGCAGCGCGGCACAATCGACCGCTACAAAAGGCTGCGCGGCGCGCGCGCTGTTGGCGTGGACCGCGCGCGCGATCAACTCCTTGCCGGTTCCTGATTCCCCCAAAATGAGGATGTTTGCCTCCGAACGCGCCGCCTTTCTCACCAACTCCATCACCTGCTGCAGAGCCGGGCTGCGGCCGATGATGTTTTCGAAGCCGTAGGTGTCTCGCAGTTGCTCTTTGAGATGCAGGTTCTCCAGGGCAAGGCGATGTTGGTTGAGCGCGCGGCTGACGACGAGCTTAAGCTGATCGACGGAAAACGGCTTGGCCAGGTAGTCGAAGGCGCCGCCCTTGACTGCGACCACGGCGGACTCGATCGTAGCGAAAGCCGTGATCACGACGACCGGACAGTTCGCGTCGATCGCGCGGGCGCGATGAAGCAACTCAAGCCCGTGCATCTTAGGCATTTTCAGATCGGTCAGAAGCAGCGAAGGCCGCTCGGTCTCAAGAAGACGCAGCGCCTCTTCCGGATTCGTTGTGGCCAGGCACTCGTAACCGGCGTTGGTAAGAATGCGCCGACAGTTCTCTAAGAGGTCGGCTTCATCGTCGACGATTAAAACCCGTTCCACGGTTATCTCGCAGGTAGAAAGCTAGGGTTTGATAACGGTGTGCGACAAACCGGCGTGCAGCCCCACCACAGTTTGAGACACGCGAATGAGCGGCGCCGCGGGGTGAGAAAACGTCCCCGAAGCGGTCCTTTCGCTCAAGCCACGCATACGCGCCTGACATCGAACGGAAACGACGAATCGCCGGTGCATCAATGTGATCCACCCTAGAAGGCCTGAAACGGCTGCGCCACCAAGCGCGGCGGTAGATGGCTCACCAAAAAAGGTCCATACACGACGGCGATTAGCACGAACGAAAAGGCGACCCAATAGCTTAGGCGATCCATCGTCACCTGCCATCCGCGCGATTGCGGCGGTTGGATCGTTTCCGTAAACGGAATATCACGAACCTCTTTGCGCCGGCCGAACAATACCGTCATGAACAAGACTAAAAAGAACAACGCCGCGCCGATAAACATCAGCGTGCCTCCCACTCCCACGAGCATGCCGGCAATTCTCCACCCCGCCGGCTCTTGGTAAGGCACCAAAGAGATAGCCGTTCGCCGCGGCATCCCCGCCAGACCGCCGGAGATGAGGCCGCGAGCAAGCAGCAGGACGCCGATGAAGTAGCACCAAGCCTGGAACACTCCCAGGCGCCGGCCCCAAAGTTCCTTTTGCTCCAAAAAGGGCACAAGCCAGTAAGCGATCCCCATGTAGGACAACGCCACCGCGGTGCCGACCGTCAGATGGAAATGGCCGGGAACGAAGGCCGTGTTATGAATCGTGAGATTCATGTTGTAGCTGGCGTTCATTAGTCCGGTGATCCCGCCCAACATAAACGCCAGCATCGCCAATACCTGCGCGGATACCGACGGATTTCCCCACGGAAGCTTGAAGATCCAACTCAACAGCCCTTTGCCGCCGCGGCGTCGCCCTCCGATTTCGAGAGCATACATAACCGAAAAAGCGGTCAGAAGACTGGGCATGAAGACGGTGAACGTGAGCACCGCAACCGCGAACTTGAGCCCTCGCGAGACGCCCGGGTCAACGAACTGGTGATGGAAGCCGATCGGGATGATGCACAGGAACATCAAGAACACCAACCGCACTACCGCATCGCTGAACAGCGCGCCGTCCACCTGCTTGGGCACCATCGCGTACCACGAGATGTAGACGGGCAGCAGCCAGAAATAGACGATCGGATGGCCTGTCAGCCAGAACAATGTGCGGCTTAAAAGCGGCGCCGCGCCTGAGAGCCATCCCAACGACCACGGCAACAGCAACAGTACCACTTCCACGGCGATGCCGAGCGACGAAATGTCCCAGAAGATGTAAGTGACAACTGAAATGTAGGCGAGCAAGGGGATGCGCTCCCCAGGATGCTCCCGGCGCCACGCCGATAGCATCGCAAACAGATTCGCCGAGGTGAGCCACGTGCTGATTACTATCAGTGCGAGCCCTAGATAAAAGCTCCAGTGCGCCATCAACGGAGGATAGAATGTGTAGAGCACGCTGGCCTTGCCCGCGAACATGGCATACGCGGCGAGCACCGCGCCGATGACCAAAGCCGCAAAACCGGCGCGCAACAGGAAATCGTTGCACGGCCGGTTGAGCCCGCGCGCCATGGTCAACTGCACAAACCCGTTGGCGAAGCTGAAGGTTAGAACGACCGCGTTGAACACCCCGTGAACCGTCAGACCCTGGTAGTAGGTCCGCATGCCCGGGTAGTACTTGAAGATATCGACGTGCGCGTAGTTCAACGCCTGCGCAAGACCGTTGGCAACGCCAACCGCGAGAGCGAAGAAGCCGACGTAAATGGTCCAGGCGATTATCCGCCGCTGCGCGCTCGGCAGATCGAACGGTCGATTAGCCCCGTACACGACCGGAGTACTCATTTCACAACCACCTTGCCGACCATCGTGTGATGCAGCATTCCGCAGTACTCATGGCAGAGAAGCAGGTAAGTGCCCGGTTTTTCGAAGCGGTAGGTCTCCAGCGAGACGTGCCCCGGTATGACCATCATGTTGACCGTCGTGCCAGGGATGAAGAATCCGTGGGTTACGTCCACTGACGTCACCTTGAAGGTCAACTCCGAGCCCGCCGGTATATCCATCTCGGCGGGCATAAAAGACCACGCCTGCGCCATGATCGCCGCCTCGTATTTGCCAGGCGATACTTGCTTCACGCCCGGTGTATTGAACGGCGGGGTCTTGAGCACCGCTACCGCGAGATTTTCTCCGGGCCCCGGGCTGATGACCTCACCGTGCCCGGGTAGGTTTATCTTGAGCACCAGCGCGCCATAGGCCAGCGCCCCGAGGAACAGGACTAAGATCGCGGCCGCAACCGAAGCGAAAATCTTTTCGTAGACTTCCATCGCGCGATCGTCTCGCTCACTGTCCGAGCAGCCTCCAGTACATAACGCCCCACATACCGGAAAGAATAGCCAGATAGATGGTCATCACGAAAAGCGTGCCGACAGGAGCCGGCGGGTCCTCGGTAAAACCCCCGGATTCTCCTTCGGCGGGACTCAAGCTCTCTTTTTCAGCCATTTGCGCTCCTTAGAGACGGCAAAGAGGCCGGCCGTACCGATCGACGAAAAAGTCCCGTTTCAGTTGGCCGGTCAGCAGACTCGCAATTTGACGCGAGCCGTAGCCCAAAACTGGCGCTGATTAGTGGACGGTGTCAGGTTGCCGAAAACCGCTCTTGCTGCCAGTCACTGATCCGCGATTCCTGCTCAGGCTCACCGTCCTCCATACTATCAACGCGCAAAACGATGATTTCTGAGCGAACCAAGCCGCGGCAACGTCCCTTTCGCCTGCCGGCCTGTCCGCTTTTTGAACACGTCAGCCGAGGAAGCATTTTCCGGACCGTTTTCCGGGGCCAGGTAAGTCACACGGTGCGAGACAATCTTAGGGGGGGATGGGACATTCAGGGGACATTCTGGGGCATCAGTTCCCCGGTCCGGTACTAAAAATCGCTGCTCGCCACCCCAGCCCCGCGCACAGCGGCTTGCTCGGCGCGTGCCAGAATTCCGTGGCGGTCGGTCCAGGATAATTATAGTGAGCTACACTGCTAAAAACCCTCAACGGACAGCGATAAGCAATAATCACTAGCCAGGGAGCCTATGCCACGCAACCCGGCGAATCGCCGGCTTCCTGGCGGTCCGGTCTACAGCTCAACCCGGCGCAAACGTAGGGCATTGCTTACTACTGACACCGAGCTTAAGCTCATTGCTGCACTGGCGATAATCGGACTTAGGAGCAGACCGACAAACGGATACAGCACGCCGGCCGCGATAGGCACGCCAAGGACGTTGTAAACGAATGCAAAGAACAAGTTTTGCCGAATATTCCGCATCGTGGCTCGGCTTAGGCGACGCGCCTTCGCCAAGGCCCGCAAATCGCCCTTAACCAGGGTCATACCAGCACTTTCTATAGCCACGTCGGTGCCGGTACCCATCGCGATGCCGACGTTGGCCTGGGCCAACGCGGGTGCGTCGTTGATTCCGTCGCCGGCCATCGCCACGATCCGCCCTTGGGCCTGCAGCCGCTTGACCACCGAGGCCTTCTGGGCTGGAAGCACCTCTGCTTCTACCTCCGTGATGCCGAGCGCGGCGGCAACGGCTTGTGCGGTTATTCGGTTGTCCCCGGTCAGCATCACGACCGTCACTCCGTCCTCGCGCAACAGGCGCACGGCCTGCGCCGCCCGCGCCTTGATAGGGTCAGCGACGCTGAGCAGACCGGCCAGCCGTCGGTCTAGCGCCACTAACATAACCGTCTGTCCCTGGCGCCGGCGAACCTCGCTTTGCTCGACTAGCTGGGCGACGTCGACACCGAGCTCTTGCATCAGGTCGCGGCTACCCAACGCGACCTCCTGTTCGCCGACGCGGGCGATCACGCCCTTGCCGGGCAGCGCGCGAAAGTCTCGCGTTTGCACCACTTCAAGGCCTCGTTCGCCGGCGCCGGCAAGTATCGCGGCCGCCAACGGATGCTCGCTGCCGCGCTCGACGCTGGCGCCCATGCGCAGCACTTCGTTCTCGGTGAATCCAGGCTGAGCAACCACCGCGGCCAATCGCGGCTTGCCCTCGGTGACAGTGCCTGTCTTGTCGACCAGCAGAGTGTCGACTTTCTCGAAAGTTTCGAGCGCCTCGGCATTTTTAATCAGCACGCCTTCGACCGCGCCGCGCCCAACTCCGACCATGATCGACATTGGCGTTGCCAGGCCCAGCGCGCACGGGCAGGCAATGATCAGGACCGACACCGCGGCGGTCAAGGCGTAGGCCAGTCGCGGCTCGGGTCCGACAGTGCTCCAGGCGACGAACGCGATCGCGGAGGTGAGCAAGACGGCCGGGATAAAATAAGAGGCCACCAAATCAGCCAAGCGCTGGATGGGGGCGCGGGTGCGTTGAGCGGCAACGACCATCCGCACGATCTGCGCAAGGAAGGTTTCACTCCCCACTTTCTCGGCGCGCATGACCAAGGTTCCGCTGCCGTTGACAGCTCCGGCAATCACGCGCTCGCCGGGTCTCTTCTCGACCGGGATTGGCTCCCCGGTGATCATTGCCTCGTCAACCGCGCTCGCTCCTTCCAGCACCACGCCGTCGACCGGCACCTTTTCGCCGGGCCTCACGCGCAAGCGGTCGCCGACCTTGACACTCTCGAGCGCCACGTCTTCCTCGCGGCCGTCGTCACGAATGATGCGCGCGGTCTTCGGCGCCAACCCGAGCAGGGCCCGGATTGCGCTGCCGGTGCGGCTTCGGGCGCGCAACTCGAGCACCTGACCGAGCAGGACCAGCACGGTGATGATTGCGGCGGCCTCGAAATAAACCGGAACTGATGCGCGGGCGCCTTGTAGCGAAGCCGGAAAGGCCCCGGGTATCACCGTCGCCACTACGCTGTACGCGTAAGCAACGCCGACCCCCAGAGCGATTAAGGTGAACATGTTGAGACTGCGATTTAGGATGGAGTTCCATCCCCGCTCGAAAAAGGGCCATCCGCACCACAGCACCACCGGCGTGGCCAAAATGAACTGCACCCAAGTGATCAGCCTGACGCCGAGCGCGTGTTCCAGCGGTTGGCCCGGGATTAAATCAGCCATCTCCAGAACGAAAACCGGTACGGCGAGCGCGACGCCTACCCAAAAGCGGCGGGTCATGTCGCGAAGCTCTTCGTTAGGCTGCTCTTGCGCGCTTATCACGCGCGCTTCCAGCGCCATGCCGCAGATCGGGCATGCCCCTGGCTGATCGCGCACCACCTCCGGATGCATCGGGCAGAAGTACTCGGTCGTCTGCTGCGGCAGTTCGATGCCGATCGGCTCGACCGCCATTCCGCATAAAGGGCAGGCCGCCGGCGTGCTTTGCTTGACCTCGGGATGCATCGGGCAGGTGTACCCGAGCGCCTGCGGCCGCGCGGCGGCCATTTGGGGTGAGGGCTGCGCTGCAGCGAGATGCGCCTCGCCGTTTCGGCGAGCGCCGAGGTACTTGGCGGGCTCGGACCTGAAGCGCTCGCGGCAACGCGGGCAGCAAAAATAAAAGCGCGTGCCCTCATAGTCGTCAGTGATAGCCTCGGGACGAATCCTGACCGTCATGCCGCAGACGGGGTCCTTTGCGGCAGGGCCGGCTTCGGTATGGACGCTCATGCCTCGCGGTTCTCCCTATCGTACTGCGCCCGGGCAGCCAAGTCGGCCCGCTCCGGCGTCCGCCGGACATCGCGCCTCCCGTGCGGCTCGCGGGTAGCCCGACGTTCTAGCCCGGCGCCATCGACTTCGGTTGCGCAGCGCCAGTAAATTACCGAAAAATTCGTCCCTCGCCTCAAGCAATCCGAGCGCGTCCGCCTCGGCCGAGCATTTCTATAGGCGGCTGAGAACCTCGTCACCGATTTTGTCCAGTGCGCGCGTAAGCCCCTCGCGGTCATAGGCAGGCGGCGCGATCACGAGCCGCGCTACGCCTACGTCCTGGCACTGTTTGACCGTGTCCAGCGACGCACGTCCCATGCAGCTAAGCTCGATTTTCGCCGGATCACGACCCGCTCTGACAGCCTCTTCGCTCGCCATGCGGAACAGGTCGCGCAACGCCTCGGGCTCGGCGCGCGCCGGGAAAAAGCCGTCGCCAAGGCGCCCGGCACGGCGCGCGGCGGCGGGAGAATGGCCGCCGATATGAATCGGCACGCCAGCGGGCTGAACTGGGCGCGGCGAGCTGAAGAGCGGACCAAAGCTGAAATGTTTGCCGTGGAAGCTGGCCGGTGCCCCGCCCCACACGGCGCGCAAGGCCACGATAGCCTCATCGGTGCGCGCCCCTCGGCGGTGAAAGTCGATTCCTAAGGCGTCGAACTCCTCTTTCAGCCACCCGCTGCCGACGCCCAGTATAAAGCGGCCCCGCGACAGCACGTCGAGCGTCGCAGCTTCCTTAGCCACGTAGAGCGGATGACGCTGGGGCAAAATGACTATTCCCGTCGCGAGCTTTATCCGCGTCGTGTGCGCCGCCATCCAGGTCAGCGAGATGAACGGATCGGGAATCGGCAGGTCGCCGCCGCCGGGCATCTTGCCCGACTTCGAATAGGGATACGCCGAGGCGTAATCCTGCGGTACCACCACGTGCTCCACCGCCCATAGCGATTCAAAGCCCACACGCTCGGCACTTTGCGCCAGGTGGGTCGAAAGCTCGGGATCAGCAAACGGGCCGCTATTGGAAAACATGATGCCAAGTTTCATCTGCCCCGCCTCAATGCCTTTTATCAGATTCCTATTCTAGCCTGCCGCGCAGGCAAGCATAAGAAGAGCGATTGTCGCGCCTTAGGCTTTTCGGAAGAGCGATACGCACTTACGGTTACGGCTCAAGCACCTGATTCTAATCGACGCGCTAAACGCCCGGCGCGCTATGAGCGGCTGCGCAAAAAGAACCAAGCGGCGTCGGCGGACCGGCCACGATTCGCCATGGCGCTGCTCGTAGGCTTTAATTCCTCAAAGCCGAAAAGCTAAACTTAGCCGACGGTTTTGCCCACAAGCTCCGGCAGATGACGGGGCTCAGCGCAACGCCCGCCGCCGCTGATTTTTTGGCTCGTTGCACGCGGTACAATGGCCGGCAGGTGAAGGCCACATATATTGAAGCGCAGGGGTTGCCAGCGGATTCGCCCAGCAGGCGTTTCCTTGACCGATCGCCCCGAGCGCATACGTAAACAGAGGTGAGCTATGGAAATAGGCAAACTAGGAGCATGGTTTTTTCTCGATGCCATGAATGCTCAGGAGACCGCGGATTTCGCCCGCACCGTCGAGCGCCTCGGTTACAGCACGCTGTGGATTCCGGAGGCGGTCGGCCGCGAGCCTTTCGCTCACGCGGGCTATCTGTTGAGCAAGACCGACCGGCTGGTGATCGCTACCGGAATCGCGAATATCTGGGCGCGCGACGCGATGACGATGGCGGCCGGTGCGCGAACGCTGGCTGAGCTTTCCGGCGGCCGCTTCGCCCTCGGTATCGGTGTCAGCCACGAACCGCTAGTCGGGCGTCTGCGAGGCCACGATTACAAGAAGCCCTACAGCTACATGCGCGAGTACGTCTCCAAGATGAAGGGCGCGCTTTACAAGGCGGTCGCTCCCAAGGAAGAGCCGCCGCTGTTGCTCGCCGCGTTGCATCCCAAGATGCTGCAGCTTGCCGCCACCGAAGCCACCGGCACGCATACTTACTTCGTTCCGCCGGAGCATACGGCCAAGGCCCGCGCCGCCATCGGTCCCAAACCGTGGATCTGCGCCGCACAGGCCGTCATCCTTGAGACCGACGCTCAGGTGGCGCGCCGCGTGGCCCGCGAGTACATGAAAACCTACGTTCCGCGACTGCCGAACTACACCCGCAACCTGCAAAATCTGGGCTACCCCGACAGCGACTTCGCTAACGGGTGCAGCGACCGGCTAGTGGACGATATCGTGGCTTGGGGAACCGCCGACAAGATTCGCGAGCGTATTGAGGCTCACCTCAGAGCCGGCGCCACGCAGGTTTGCGTCCTGCCGCTACGAGCCGACGGCAAGCCGACACCCGACGTCCGCGTGCTGGAAGCTTTGGCCGGCCGTTAGATCCGGTTCAAGCGCGCTAGTGCCGTTCCAAGCTTGGAACGGCACTAGCCACGCAATCCCTCATACCCGCCTTGTCAAGAGAACGACCGCGTCAAGCTGCCACGGCTTTCGCGGCCAAGTTGTCCGGCCGGCGCTAAGAGTTTACTCCTCGGAGAGGCCCCACTTTCGTTTGTTGGCGGCGACCTGTTCCGGCGTGGGCCTCGGCTCTTGCTGGAAGGTCTTTACCTTGAATTGATCCATGTCGTCCATAATCTTGCGGTTTAGCTGGACGTCGTCCTGGAACAAGCTCGGCACGGCGGGTTCCTCGAAAATCGCTTGCCATGGACATTCAGGCTCGCAGGCGCCGCAATCGATGCATTCGTCCGGATGGATATACAACTGATTGGGGAAGGTCTCTTTGTCCTCTCCGACGTACTCGTAGATGCAGTCCACGGGACAGACGCTGACGCATCCGGTATCCACACAATCACGGCAAAGCCGCGTAATGACCCAAGGCATAAGGCGTTTTGGTTCCTTTCTTCGAGTGCAGCAATGCAACCCTAAGGCTAGCCGGTTATGTCGGCGCTGAAAAGTGCGCCCAACGCATAGCCCGGCCGCCTGCTCGATTACGACGCTGAGCCGGTTTAGGCGCTGAGAGGCGCCGGGGCTCTATCCTGGATCGAATATACAACAGCGCCTTAGTCGCGTAACCTTCCTCACTGCGGCGTTCCCGGCGCGGTCTCTACGGATCCTTCTGGGGCGCGAGTTTACCTGACATGAATCTAAGCGCAGCCCGCTGCAACGTTGACTTATGAAGTCCCGGCTTGCCCGGCTATAATTCAGTTGGCGGCGCCATCGTCCGCACGCCGGCAACACCACGAGCCGTCCGCGCGATCTCGGCCGCGCGAGCCCTCGGCCCTGGTTGTGGGCAATTGGCCGATGGCCGGCGAGCGATAGGCAGGGGCGGTCGAACGAGCGCGACGTTGTCAGCGCATTATCACTGGCATCAAAGGAGCGAACCTAGATGAGCAACGCGAAGAGTAAATCTCCGTCAAACAAGGGCACTCGGACCGAGACCGACAGCATGGGACCGATCGAAGTTCCGGCCGATCGTTACTGGGGAGCGCAAACGGCGCGCTCGTTGGTCCATTTCTCGATCGGAGAAGATCGCATACCGCGCGAGGTCATCCATGCCTTCGGCATCATCAAGAAGGCAGCCGCCGAAGTGAATCGCGACTTGGGGTTGCTCGACGCCGAGAAGGCTCAGCTAATCGCGACGTGCGCCGAAGAGGTGGCCGCCGGCAAGCTCGACGAAGAGTTTCCGCTGCGAGTATGGCAAACCGGTAGCGGCACCCAGACCAATATGAACGCCAACGAGGTGATCGCTAATCGGGCCAGCGAGATGGCGGGTGCGCCGCTTGGCAGCAAGCGTCCGATTCATCCCAATGATCACGTGAACATGTCGCAGTCTTCCAACGACACGTTTCCCGCAGCGATGCATATAGCGGCGGCCGAGCAATTCCATCATCGTCTGATTCCCGCCGTCACCTACTTGCGCCAGGAGCTTGACGCCAAGGCAGCGGCCTTCGCCGAGATCGTCAAGATCGGGCGCACTCATCTTATGGACGCCGTGCCGCTCACTCTGGGCCAGGAGTTCTCCGGTTACGTCGCGCAACTTGATCACGACCTCGCGCAGCTCAGAGCCGTTCTGCCCGCGCTCTACGAGCTGGCGCTGGGCGGCACCGCCGTCGGCACCGGCCTTAACACCCATCCCCGCTTCGCGCAGGCCGTCGCCGACCGCATCGCCGAGCTTACCGGCCTGCCCTTCGTCTCCGCGCCGAACAAGTTCGCCGCTCTGGCGGGCCATGAGGCGCTCGCGGCGGCCAGCGGCGCGCTCAAAACACTGGCTTGCTCGCTGATGAAAATCGCCAATGATATCCGCTGGCTCGGCTCGGGACCACGCTGCGGGCTCGGCGAGCTGATTCTGCCGGCTAACGAGCCCGGGTCGTCGATAATGCCCGGCAAGGTGAATCCGACTCAGTCCGAGGCGATGACGATGGCCTGCGTGCAGGTGATGGGCAACGATACGGCGGTCGGCATCGCCGCGTCGCAGGGTAATTTTGAACTCAACGTTTTCAAACCGGTGATTATCCGTAATGTCCTGCACTCCGGCGGACTGTTGGCTGACGCTTGCCGCTCGTTCACCGACCATTGCGTGGTGGGAATCGAAGCCAATCGCGAGCGTATCGACCACTTCGTCAACAACTCGCTGATGCTCGTGACGGCGCTAAATCCACGCATCGGTTACGACAACGCGGCGAAAGTCGCCAAAAAGGCGTACGCGGAGAACAAGACTCTGCGCCAAGCATGCGTCGAATTGGGCTTTTTGCGCGGCGAGGAGTTCGACCGTTTAGTCCGCCCGGAGAAAATGATCGGCCCCGAAGAGGGGAGCTAGCCTGCCATCCGTGCGCGACGGTGTCGAGGCGACCCCAGCCTACTCGGATTACACGGATATCCTTTGTGAGGTCCGGTCCGACCCTGAACGCTGGGGTACACCGGCCCTCAGCGAGCGCGTAGGAGCATCGCACCGACTATTCCCGGCGCAAGCGTTCTCGCCTGCCCTGGGAAAGGTGAACGGCGCGCGATCCGTTCCCGCGCGGGGGAGCTATTCGAAAAGACGTGGTAACCTGGCCACAGAGCGGGCGAACCGGACCGACATTGCGCCGTGAGCCGCGGTTGGTCGTGACGCTAGCGCTTAGCCGCGGTGGTGGCTTTGCCGCGAAAGCCCGAGAAGATCTTGCCCAGCACCATCGTCACCGGGTCGTAGTGTTCGTCAACCACGCGCTCCTTGAGCGGAATGATAGCGTTGTCGGTGATTTTGATCTCCTCCGGGCAAACCCTGGTGCAGCACTTAGTAATGTTGCAATAACCAATCCCGTGCCGGTCCTTGAGGTCGGGGAGGCGGTTTTGCGTATCCAGCGGATGCATCTCAAGGTTCGCCACGTTGACGAAGTTGCGCGGACCAGCGAATTGATCCATCAAGCGATGGTTGCGCAGCACGTGGCAAACGTCCTGGCATAGGAAGCACTCGATGCACTTGCGAAATTCCTGAATGCGCTCGACGTCAGCCTGAGCCATCCGCCAAGAGCCGTCGGCCGCATCGGCCGGACGTGGAGTGAAGCGCTTGACGGTTTTCTTGACGCGGAAGTTCCACGAGACATCGGTCACCAAGTCCTTGAGCAAGGGAAAGGTATGCAGGGGTTGAATCGTGACGACCTCACTCAGCGGCAGATCGGTGAGCCGGGTCATGCACATCAAGCGAGGAAACCCGTTGATCTCGGCGGAGCACGATCCGCACTTGCCGGCCTTGCAGTTCCATCGCACCGCCAGGTCGTTGGCCTGGCGGGCCTGGATCTGATGCACCGCGTCAAGCACCACCATACCTTCCGAGATTTCCGCCTGGTAATCCCGGAACTCACCGCCCTTGGCGTCGCCACGCCAGATTCGGAACGTTGCGGAAGAGCTCACTTCATCGCCTCGATAATCTGCCTGAGTTCAGCGGGCATCTCTCGAATCGGCTCCATGCGCACCTCGGCCGACCCGTCGCGTCCAGGCCGCGTCACCATGTTGACCTTGCCGAAGCGTTCGTCGCGCTCCGGGTAGTCAACGCGGAAATGAGCGCCGCGGCTTTCCTTGCGTTCGAGCGCACAGCGGCATATAGCCTCCGCCGTAACCAGCAGGTTGCGCAGGTCAATTGCAGTGTGCCAGCCCGGGTTATACATGCGGTTGCCGTCAACCTCGACGCGCTGGGCCCGCTCTTTCAGTTTTCGGATTTTTTCCAGCGCCTGGTGCATCTCGTCCTCGGTGCGGACGATCCCGACGAGTTCCTGCATACTTTCCTGAAGCTCGCGCTGCACGGCGTACGGCGACTCTCCCGTCCCGCCGCTTGCGTGCTCGAACGGGGCGAGCGCGCGGCGCGTGATGTCTTCCACTTGCTGCGGGTCGATGCGCCCGGCCGGATTTTGCTTGGCGAACTTAGCGGCGTGCTCACCCGCCCTCTGGCCGAAAACCAGCAAGTCCGACAGTGAGTTGCCGCCCAAGCGATTGGCGCCGTGAAGGCCCGCGGCACTTTCCCCAGCGGCGAACAGGCCACGCACGGTCGACATTTGCGTGTCGGCGTCGACCCTCACTCCGCCCATCGCGTAATGAGTCGTCGGACCCACCTCCATCGGTTCTTTCGTGATGTCAAGATCGGCAAGCTTCTTGAACTGGTGGTACATGCTGGGCAGCTTGCGCTTAATATGCTCCGCAGCGTTCGGGATCCTTTCCTTGATCCAGGCGATATCGAGAAAGACGCCGCCGTGCGGACTGCCGCGGCCCTCGCGAATTTCGCGCACGATGCAGCGGGCCACGTGATCGCGGGTGAGCAATTCGGGCGGGCGCCGAGCGTTCTTGTCGCCCTGGGTGTAGCGCCACCCTTCCTCTTCGTTGTCCGCCGTCTGGTTGCGGTAAAGCGGTGGGATATCGTCGAACATGAAGCGCTTGCCGAGCTTGTTGCGCAGCACTCCGCCTTCGCCGCGCACGCCCTCCGTGACCAGGATGCCCGCCACGCTCGGCGGCCAAACCATTCCCGTCGGATGAAACTGCACGAACTCCATGTCGATGAGTTCGGCGCCGGCGCGATAGGCAAGCCCGATCCCATCGGCCGTGGATTCCCAACTATTGCTCGTGACCTTGTAAACGCGGCCTATCCCGCCAGTGGCGAGTACCAGCGCTTTGCACTTGAACAGGTGAAACGCGCCCCTTTCGCGGTCGTAACCCAACGCGCCGACGACGCGGTCGCCGTCGCGCAGGAGGTCCACGACGGTAAACTCCATGAAGACGTCGACCTTGTCGTAGATCACTCGGTCTTGGAGGGTGCGAATCATTTCAAGACCGGTGCGGTCGCCGACATGGGCTAGGCGAGGATATCGATGGCCGCCGAAGTTGCGCTGCAGAATTCGTCCGTCCGGCGTGCGGTCAAATACGGCGCCCCAGGCCTCCAGCTCCTTGACCCTAGCGGGCGCCTCCTTGGCGTGAAGTTCGGCCATGCGCCAATTATTCACGTAAGCGCCACCGCGCATGGTGTCCGCGAAGTGGACCTGCCAGTTGTCCCGCTCGTCGACATTGCCTATCGCCGCGGCCACCCCGCCTTCCGCCATCACGGTGTGCGCCTTGCCGAGCAACGACTTGCATACGATCCCCACCGAGACGCCTGC
Organism: Deltaproteobacteria bacterium; assembly: GCA_021801125.1. Lineage (GTDB taxonomy): Bacteria > Desulfobacterota > Binatia > Binatales > Binataceae > JAJYYI01. Next base: position 68,595 of record JAJYYI010000023.1, read on the forward strand.
CGCCGCAGCTTCAACTGCGGCACGCAGTCCGGCCCCGCCAGCACCGATTACGAGAACGTCGTGCTGATGCTCGTCATACTCGGCCATTAGAACACTATTCTCCAATCGCTAATCACGCCCATCGCGCACAAGCGCACGTATAGGTCGCTGAAGCCCACCCACGCGAGGCTACACCAGAACCATGCCATATGGCGCCGATTAAGCATGCTCGAGCAGGAGTACAGTTTGCTCTGCAGCGGGCATAAAGAAGGCTGGTTGAGCCTGCCGCCGCAAAGATGACGCAACGAATGGCACCCGAAGGTGTAACCACCAACCAAAAAGACATCTAAAGCGATAACCAGGGTTCCGACACCGATACCGAAATGCTCGTGACCAGAGGCGTCGGTAAACCAGAAGGCGTGCCACACGTCGGTCAGCAGCGCCAGAACCAACAGCACCGCGAGGTACATGAAATAACGGTGAATATTCTGGAGCAGCAGGGGGAAGTAGTTCTCGCCCCAGTAGCTCTGGCGCGGTTCGCCCACTGCGCAGGCCGGCGGATCTGCCCAAAACGCCTTATAGTAAGCGCCCCGATTGTAGTAACAGGTCAGGCGAAATCCGGCGGGAATCCAAAGAATGAAAAGCGCGGGCGTGAAGACCAGCCAACTCGGATACCACCATGGCCGCGTGGCGCCAAACCATGCCTGCGGCGAACCCCATAGCTCCGGCGAGTAGAAGGGGGACAAATACCCGTCATAGCGATAATTCGCACCCTGAAGCGCCGCCCACGTCGTGTAGATTACAAAGGCAACCAAACCGATCACCACCGCCGCCGGCGATGCCCACCATGCGTCGCGGCGCGACGTCTGGCCGAACCGATCCTGTTGCGTTATCGCTACTGCTTGCGCCACAGCCCTTCCCCGGAGTGTTAGGTAAGCTTGAACGTAACTCCCGCACGCTTCAGCTGGATTTTGGGCCGTTACGCTCGCGCAATTTTACCACAAAAGCCTTCCGGATAGCCTTCCAACAAAGATGAAAAATGCTGCAGCACTGAATGAAGTATACTAAAGGTGAAAACGTTGTTCCGCGAAAGGTCCGCTCTGATGCTCGGGCGGTGACATGCCAAGACTGGACGCAGGCTAGCGCGACGCGGGTGGAGCACCGGCATCGCGCTCCAAACGCGCGGCCTGTGCGGGCGCCGCGGTTGTACGGCTAGTGCGAGCTGGCCTAAGATTTAGTTGCATGAAGGGTTCCCAATCAGCCGACATTTCCCTAGCGCCGGCGGTGTATGTCGAGACCTACGGCTGCCAAATGAACGTCGCGGACTCGCAGCTCGTGATGGGAATCTTGCGTCGCGCCGGCTATCAACGCGTCGAGCAACCTGACCAAGCCGACGTAATCTTGTTGAACACCTGCGCGATTCGCGAGCACGCCGAGGAACGCGTGCTCGGCCGACTTTCGGATTTGGCCCGACTGCGAAACCGGCGACCCGAGCTTAAGCTCGGCTTACTCGGATGCATGGCGCAGCATGACCGCCAGACGCTGCTTCAAAAGGCGCCCTACCTCGACCTCGTCGCCGGTCCCGACACTTACGCCCGGTTACCGCAAATGCTCCGGCAAGCGAATTTCGATCCGATCGTGGACGTGCGGCTTAACCGTGACGAAACCTATGCCGGCGTCGTCCCGGAGCATGAACCCAACGCCGTGCGCGCCTACGTCACCGTTATGCGCGGGTGCGACGAGTTCTGCGCCTTCTGCGTCGTTCCATACGTGCGCGGGCGCGAGCGCAGCGCTGCTCCCGACGCCGTCATCGACGAGGTCCAAGCGCTGGCGCGCCGTGGCGTGAAAGAAATCGTGCTACTCGGCCAAACCGTCAACGCCTACCGCCACGGGGAAACCGGCTTCGCCGAGTTGCTCAGGATGGTCTGCGCGGTAGACGGAATCGAACGGGTTCGTTTCACTTCGCCTCATCCGCGCTTCATGAGTTCCGCCGTGATTGACGCAATCGCGTCCGAACCCAAGGTACAACCGTATCTGCATCTGCCGGTCCAGTCGGGTTCGGACCGCGTGCTGCAGACGATGGCGCGCGGCTATCGAGTCGGTGAATACCGCGCGTTGGTTGAGCGCCTGCGCGCGGCGATTCCGGAGCTGGCTCTTTCCACCGACATTATCGTCGGCTTTCATGGCGAGAACGACGATGACTTCGAAGCGACGCTCGAACTTTTGCGTGAGGTGAGCTTCGACTCCGCTTTCATCTTCAAGTATTCGCTGCGTGAAAACACCAAGGCCTACAGGCTCGGCGACACCGTAAGCGAGACCGAGAAGGGAGAGCGGCTGGCGACAGCGATCGCGCTTCAGGAGAGAATCTCGCTGCTGTGCAACCAGCGGCTCGTCGGACGCGACTTTCCGGTCCTGATCGAAGGCGAGGCTCGCCGCGGTAACGGGATGCTTAGCGGCAAGACGCCGCAATTTAAGACCGCTGTTTTCCCTGCCTCTGATGGGCTAGGTCCTGGTGATACCGTTTTGGTGCGCGTCGAGTCAGTAACCTCGCACTCGCTGCGCGGCGCGCCCGCTAAGGCTCCGCTTCAGGCGGGATCTGCGCCCGAGGTGAGGCGGCCTACTGGCGAGATGCCGACAGTTTGAGCTTGCCCTGACGGCACACCGCGGAACTTGACGCGCAGTTGCTGAATTTGAAGGGCTTTAGCTGCGCCCGAGGCGAGTGGTCGCAACGGGTCACGAGCAGAACACACTGACCGCCCACAATAACAGTCCAGGGCTTCCTATACGTTGCGCGAGTATGCTTTTCTGATTATGACGTTTCAGCGCTGAAGCTTAGGTGATCACGATGGCGCCTGCGTGCTCGGGAAGCGGGCTCCATCCTCGTCGACTTCATAATCGACCCATCACCGTGAGCATGACTATCGTCTTCGCAAGCCTCGTTCAACAAAGAGCATCGCGCCTCGCCTCGATGGTCACCAGGGCGGTGAAGAACTGGCGCTTAAGCGACGCTGGGCGCCCGCGTGCCAGTTAGCGCCGCAACCTGCCGGCTGCGGCGCAAGAGCCGTCAGCGGCGATTGGCGCGCGAGACGAACGCGCTCAAGCTGAAAAGACGGGACGGAGTAACGAGATGCAGTACGGCGGGTGGTTTCAGATAGCTTTCGAGCGTGACCTCACGGCAGAACTGACAACGATTCCGGTTGGCTCGCTAAAGCTCCTGTGCGTGCGGCGACCTTCAGGCGTGGAAGTTTACGACGCGGTGTGCCCGCATCGAGGGGCTGACCTCAGCGTCAACGGTCGACTCGTCGAACAAAGCGTAGTGTGTGGATACCACGGCTATCGAATCACATTGGGGCGCGGCGGCAATGAGCGTTTTTGCGTGCGCCGATATCATTCCATTACTGTCGGCGGCCTGGTTTTCGCGCTGATCGGAAGGGATGATCCCGGCGAGCTTCCTGCTTTCCTCAAGGCTTTAGCAACCAGCCACGAGATCGTCCCCGGCTGGGAGAAAACTATCCGTGTGGCGCCTGAGTTGGTGATCGAGAATGCGTTCGACGCCGCGCACTTCAAGCCGATCCACGACGTTAAGGAAGTTCGCGCGCAACCACCCGTGATGGAGCGAGGTGTTTTTACGGTCGACGCGACGCTCAGGGTGGGACCTTCGGCGTGGCAGGGCGGCGCCAGCGACGACTCGACGTTTATCGACGTTCCGTTGCTGGCGCGCGCGTTCAGTCCGAACCTGACGATCACCACCATCGCGATGGGCGGCGACCATCCTCACCATGTGATCGCCGGCGCCGTGCCACAGCCCGACGGAACGTGCAAGGTCCGGCTGTCGATCGCGATGCCGCGGCCGGCTGACGGCTCCGCGCCCAACCAAGAGGTCGCTCAACTGATCTTGCAATACGAAAGCATGGGGCTCGAGCAGGACCGGCCGGTTTGGGAGAACCTGACGGTTGACGCAACCACCAACTACGTACCCGAAGACGCAACGATCCTGGCCTATAGGAAATTCTGTGATCAGTTCCGTTTCGACAGGGCCGCGCGCCTAGGCGACGACAAGGTCGCACATGATTACCGCCGCAAATCTCGAGCGGCGGACGCCGAGCGCGCAGGGGCGGACGAAAACCCTAGTGCGAGGAACTAAGCGCTCATGCGATTCAACGAGCTTACGGCGGATCATATGGACTTGCGACGCGTTGGCATCAACCCGGAGTTCTGGTACCCGCTGGCGCGCTCCCAGGATCTAAGGCCTGGCAAAATTCGCGGCGTTCGCTTCGCGGGTGAGCCGGTCGCGCTGATACGCACCCACGCGGGCGCGGTCTTCGCGCTAGAGGATCGCTGCGCTCATCGGCAGGTGCCTCTGCACATGGGCGTGCTTTCAGGCGATACGGTGCGTTGTGCGTATCATGGCTGGTCCTACGACATGAGCGGTAAGCTGACTCGCGTGCCGTACCTTTGCGACGAGTCGACGCCCCCTTGCCGCGGTGTGCGCAGCTTCCCGTGCCGGGAAGCGTACGGCCACATCTTTGTCTTCCCTGGCGAGCCCTCAAAAGCGTCCCAGGTCTCCATCCCAAGCATTCCGCAATGGGGCTCCTCGGAGTTCCTGGCGATGCGCTTCAGGCGCAAGCTCAACTGCCATTACAGCTTCATGCATGAAAACCTGATGGACATGAACCATCAGTTTTTACACCGCAAGCTGATGGGATTCGTCGAGCCCGTGCTGCTCGATTGGCAGCAGGGCGAGGACTGGATCGAAGCTCGCTACAAGTTTCGCAACAAAAAGGACGTAAAGCCACATCGAGGTTCGTCCTTCATGTTGGCCGGCGGTGGGCGCGACGAGGGCTCGGCGAATCATGATTTCGAGTTGATGGTCGTGCGCACGGAATATCCCTATCAAAGGCTCGAAGTGTTTCCAGCGAGGTCCGCTAAGGCGGCCGTCAGTTTGTGGGCCGCGTACGTGCCGGTCGATCGCGAGCAGCACGTGAACCATAGTTTCGGCATCTTGATGGTGCGAAAACCGCCCATCTCGGCCCTGGCTTACGTGATGTGGCCGGCGATGCGCCTGTTCACCGAACTGGTCTTTCGCCAGGATAAGATGATCGTTGAGGCGGAGCAAAAGGCCTACGACGCGCAGGGCGGGGACCTGAACCAGGAAGTGTTTCCGGTTATCCTAAGCCTGCGTCAGATTCTACGTCGCTGCGGCGTTGCCGCGCGCGCGGAGCGCGAGCCGGTTTTATCCGAGACGGTTTCGCACCTCACGACGCACTAAACCTAATCGCGTGCGCGCTTTCCTGATAAGCATCCCGCGCGCGTTTTTGCGTCGCGTCTAGCTGCCCAGCCGAATCCGAGCGTCCCTTCGAAAGGGCGGCTCTGGTGCGCCTCGGTGTGGAGGGCTTCGGCGCGCGTTTTCCTTCGGTCTTATCTTGCGATAAGGTTTTAACGTGCCGCCGGGGGTGCGGCCCGCGCTCGAGCGCGGCAAACTCGCGTTTTTTCAGCGGAGGTCAGGGCGCAAGCGATGTCGTACAACTTGCGAAGCAAGATAATCACGCAAGGTCTGGAACGGGCACCTAACCGCTCGATGCTGCGGGCGGTGGGTTTCAGGGACCAAGATTTCGACAAACCGCTGGTCGGTCTCGCCAACGGCTACAGCAACATCACTCCTTGCAACCTCGGGCTCCGCTTGCTTGCGGGCCGGGCTGAAGAGGCGATCAAGCGGGGCGGAGCGATGCCGCAGGAGTTCGGCACGATCACCGTCAGCGACGGCATCTCGATGGGCACGGTCGGGATGAAGTACTCGCTCGTTTCGCGCGAGGTGATCGCTGATTCCATTGAGACCGTGTGCAACGCGCAGGCGGTGGACGGACTGGTGGCGATCGGCGGTTGCGACAAGAACATGCCGGGGGCATTGATCGCGATCGCCCGGCTCAACATACCGGCGATCTTCGTCTACGGCGGAACCATCAAACCCGGACATTACAAGGGCCGAGACGTCAATCTCGTCACGGTGTTCGAGGCCGTGGGCGAGCGCACCGCGGGAAAAATCGACGACGCCGAGCTGCTCGAAATCGAACGTCACGCCTGCCCCGGTGCCGGCTCGTGCGGCGGTATGTACACCGCAAACACGATGTCCTCGGCGATCGAGGCGATGGGGATGAGCCTGCCGGGATCTTCGACGATGGCGGCCGTGGACGCGGAAAAAGCCGATAGCGCAGCGCGGTCGGCCGAGGTGGTGCTTGAAGCAATCCGCAACGGGCTGACGCCGGACCGGATCATAACACGCAAGGCCTTCGAGAACGCGATCTCGGTCGTTATGGCGGTGGGCGGCTCAACTAACGCCGTGCTGCATCTGCTGGCAATAGCCCACGCGGCAAAGGTCGAGCTTTCCCTGGATGATTTCGAGAGAATTCGCGAGCGCGTCCCGGTCCTATGCGACCTCAAGCCGTCCGGACGCTATCTCACCGTTGATTTCCATCGGGCGGGCGGCGTTCCTCGGGTAATGAAAATGCTGCTCGAGCGGGGTTTGCTGCACAGCGATGCGCTCACTATCACCGGGCGGACGGTTGCCGAAAACCTAACCAAGGAGCCCTCCGAGCCTCCCCCTGACCAGGACGTGCTGCACAGCTTCGACGACCCAGTCTACCCAACCGGGCACCTGGCAATTCTGCGCGGAAACCTTGCCGAAGAAGGCGCCGTGGCCAAGTTGTCCGGCGTGAAAAACCCGGTCATAACCGGCCCGGCACGCGTCTTCAACGACGAGGAATCGTGCCTGCACGCGATTCTCAATGGCGGCATCAAGTCCGGCGACGTCGTCGTCATTCGCTACGAAGGACCCAAGGGAGGTCCGGGGATGCGCGAGATGCTGTCGCCGACCTCGGCCCTTGTGGGCACGGGCTTGGCCGCCTCGGTGGGCCTAATAACCGACGGACGCTTTTCGGGCGGAAGTCACGGGCTGGTCGTCGGCCATGTGGCGCCGGAAGCGCAGGTCGGCGGAACGATCGCGCTGGTTCAGGACGGCGATTCCATAACGATTGACGGGCGTGAACGCCGGCTGCAGCTCAACGTCCCGGCGGCGCAGTTGGAGCAGCGCCGCAAGCGCTGGCAACCGCCGGCGCCGCGCTACACCAGCGGCGTCTTGGCGAAGTACGCGCGCTTGGTGTCGTCGGCCGCCCTGGGTGCCGTGACGGATTAACCCTCAGGCGCGCCCCCGTCGCCATCAGCGCCAAACCTGCGTACGCCGGCCCGCGCCGCTTGGCGAGGGAGCTGCCTCACAGCGCGGTCTATGGTCGCCCGCGGTCGGTCACCCGAGGCGGCGGGCGCTTCTAGTCCTCAACGTTCCAGTTCAGCGGCCAGCCCTTCGATAGTAGTTTGCGGAGGGGAACAGGCTCGACGGCGACATAGGTAGGCGGTCAACTGACCGTTGACTTGCGCCTTCCCGACCGCCTGCTCCGGCATAAAGCGCTGCGCGCTCGAGCCAGGGTCGGCCAGGAAAATCGCTCGGTTCGGCAGGTAGCGCTTTCCGATCCATCCAAGCCATCGCGCAAGCTCACCGTCTTCGCGCTCGCCGATCAGGACGATTTCATCGCTGCCCTCTACGTACAGGTCGGCGGCTTCCAACATATGAGAGAGCGCCATCGGCTGCTCGTGCATGGCCGATCCGGCTAAAGCAAGGATTCGTTCCGCTTCTTTCAGCAAGCGCTCTTCACCAAGGTACGCATGGAGTCGTAGCAACGCGAGGCACATGCGGCTGTTGCCCGAGGGCGTGGAGCCGTCGAACAGCGGCTTGGAGCGGGTGATAAGTGCTTCGTGATCGTCACTGGTGAAGAAAAAGCCGCCGTTTTCCTTATCGGCAAAATGGTCCAGCACTACCCGCGTCAACGCCTGCGCTTGCGAAAGGTATTCCGCGGAGAGGGTCGCCTCGTACATATCGATAAGGGAGTGAATGACGCAGGCGTAGTCTTCGAGATAGCCGTTGTGCTGCGCCACGCCGTCTTTGAATGAGCGCTTAAGCCGGCTTCCATCCCAAAGCCTGGTCATGACGAAATTGAGCGCCCGTTCGGCCGCGGTGAGATAACGCATCTCGCCCAGTGCGCGATACCCCTCGGCGAGCGCGCTTATCATCAACCCGTTCCAGGCGGCCAGGCTTTTTTCATCCCGCGCTGGCTTGATTCTGGTCTCGCGTGCGGCAAAGAGCTTGCGCTTTATCTCGTCGATGGTTGCGGCCATTTTGCGCTCGTCGAGCCCGAAGAGCTTGGCCGCGTCCGCGACGTCAATCGTGAGATGCAAGATGTTGCGCCCATCGAAGTTGCCCTCTTCGGTGACATCGAAATATCGCACCGCGATGCGGGCGAGATCCTCGCCAAGGACCGCCTGCAACTGAGCCGGTGTCCAAAGGAAGAAGACGCCTTCCTCGCCCTCGCTGTCGGCGTCTTGAGTTGAAAAGAAGCCACCCTCGGGATTGGTCATCTCGCGCAGCACATAGTCGAAGATCCCTCGTGCCACCTCCGCGAAGCTGCTTTCGTTGAGCGCACGCGCGGCGTCGAGATAGAGACTTGCGAGCAGCGCATTGTCATAGAGCATCTTCTCGAAGTGCGGCACCAGCCAAGCGCTGTCCACGCTGTAGCGATGAAAGCCGCCCCCGAGGTGGTCGTGAATCCCGCCCTTGGCCATCTTCGACAACGTATGGCGTACCATATCGCCGTAAGCAGATTCCTTGGTGCTGCGGTGGGCACGCAGGAAAAGCGACAATATGAAAGGGTTGGGAAATTTGGGCGCTTGGCCGATTCCGCCGTTGACCGGATCGTAATACCTTGAAATCGTGGCGGTCGCGCGCTCAATCGTCGCGGCAGACAGCTCCATCTCAGTTCCCCGAAAGCCGGAGAGCCCGTCGAGCGCGCGGGTCAACTGCTCCACGTTCTGCGCGATCTCATGCCGACGCTCATGATAAGTTTGCGCGACGGCGCGCAGGACGCGCCTAAAGCTGGGCAAGCCGTGCCGGTCTTCCGGAGGAAAATACGTTCCACCGAAAAAGGGCTTCGCGTCGGGGGTAAGAAACATTGTCAGCGGCCAGCCCCCGCGTCCCGAAAGCAACTGCACCGCGTCCATGTAGATCTGGTCCAGGTCGGGACGCTCTTCGCGGTCCACCTTAATCGGAACGAAAAGCTCGTTCATCAACTGAGCCGTCTCCTCGTCGTCGAAGGATTCACGCTCCATTACGTGGCACCAATGGCATGCGGAATAGCCGATGGAGAGCAGAATGGGCTTATTTTCCGCCTGGGCGCGCTCGAGCGCCTCGCGTCCCCATGGATACCAGTCCACTGGATTGTAGGCGTGCTGGCGAAGGTACGGACTCTGTTGAGTGATCAGGCGGTTTGGTTTGCGCGGCGGCTGCGAACGCTCCGTTTTGTTTTCGCTCAACGTGATTAATGCCTCCGTGTAAATTCGGGACTGCCTTGCGCGGCCGGAGGGAGTTATTGGCCGCAGCCGCAAGGATGCCGGGTCGGACGCTTTAGCGACGACCTTTAGCCGAACCTAACACATCGGCGGACGGAGTGTCACCCTCGGCTTTTGGCCACGCTCGCGGGCATGCAGCCCGCGGATCGCGCACCCGAGACGCGCCGACCGCGAATACCTTGGTTTGGTCACGGATTGCCCGTCAAGCGGCCCTTGCGCGCAAAGCTCGATGGCGATTTCGACGATCTGGTGCACTAAAATAGTCCGCGATGAAGCTGACCGAGCCCGCGTTTCAGAGCAGTTCGCCTAATCTGGCCGCGCGCAGTGAAAGCGCTTGCTCGAACCTTTTTGGCGAGCGTTTTCGCCTGCTGGCCACGATGGTCCTCCTGCTTGCCGCCGTGATGTTCTTTTGGCGCCTCGGCGGCCGCTCGTTGTGGGCTTCCGAGGGGCGGTGGGCCGAGGTCTCGCGCGAGATGACCGTTACCGGGAACTATTTCTGGCCCACGATAAACGGACGAGTCTACTACGACAAACCATTGCTTTCATATTGGCTCGTCGTTGGGGCGAGCAAGCTCATGGGCGGGATTGACGAAGCCGCAGTGCGTATTCCGTCTGCCGTCGCCGGGCTGATCGCCGTCGGGCTAACGCTATTCATCGCGCGCCGGCTCTACGGTGGAGAGATCGCGATTTCGGCGGCGGTGGTCCTGCTTTCAAGCTTCAGTTTCGTTTTCTTTTCGCGCCATGCGTCGGCCGACATGGAGACCGTCGCGGGCGAACTTGCCGCCCTTGCCCTGTTTCTCGAAAATCGCGCGCGCCCGACGCTTAGATGGCTGGTGCCATTTTGGCTGATGATGGCACTGACGTCGCTCACCAAGGGCCTTTTAGGTTTCGCCTTGCCCCTGCTGATAGCCGCAAGCTATGCCTGTCTGGCCGACGGTTGGCAAGACCTGATTAGCGAGCTTACCACTGCTCCGCTGATCAAAGCCCCGCTCGTCCTGATCAAGCGCAACCGCTGGCTTTTCAATCGCAAAACCCTCGCGGCCTTACCCATCGCCGCCGCCTTTTACCTGCTGCCGTTTATCGCGTCTTACATACATACGGGCTCGAATCTCGGCCTTTATATGGTGTTTCGGGAAAATATCCTGCGCTTCGTTCGTCCGTTTGATCACCGCGGACCGCTTTTGCTGTACATTCCGGTGATCTTCGCGCTGCTCGCGCCATGGTCGGCTTTTCTGCCCGGCGCCTTGCTCTCGGTTCACCAATTAGTTAAGCGGCCTGACCCGACGGCGCCGCGCTCCAGTGACCGGTTCACACTCACATTCTTCTGGGTCACCTTCATTTTCTTCACTGCCTCGGGTTCGCGACGCAGCTACTATCTGTTGCCCATTCTGCCGGCCGGCGCGCTGCTCGTGGCGCGGGCGCTCAGCGCGCAGTCGCGGGCGCTATCATCACTGGCCCGCCGGATGCTCGACGCCGGATTCTACGTAGTCGTCGGCGCGACAATCCTTGGCGCTGTCGCGCTGGTACCACCGTCGCTGCTGCCCGGCAACTTGAGCAGGCTGCCCTCGTTGCCGCATCCCTACGCCTTCGCCGCGATGTGGCTCATCGCTGCGGCCGGGGTGATCTACGCGCTGATAAAGCCAGGCGTGCGCTTAAGGTTAGCCGCAACCTTCGTCAGCGCGTATCTCTCCTTGTTCTACTTATTCATTATCGCAATGCCTGCAGTGGAACCTTACCGCGGCGAGAGAATCTTTGCGCGCGCAGTCGTCGCCCGTCTTAACGGCGCGCATGATGCGCTGGCGATGTACAAAATATGGGGGCCGGGGCTGGCCTTCTATCTGGGTTCTCCGAGGTCTATTCCGGATTTTGAAGAACCTGCGGCGCTAAGCTCATACCTTGCTCACGGCGGCGCGCGGTGGGTAATCACTCGCGCGCAAGATCTCGACGCGATACCCCAGCCCTTCACGATCGTGGAACGCGAGCCTACCTTCCCATGGGAGCCGAAAAAGCGCACGCAGAGTAAATACCTCCTGCTCCGTATCGGCCGCGACTGACGCTTGCCCTACGCGCCGCCCGCCTAGGGCGATTTAACTTTTTTGTCAGCTCACGTATCCCGTCATCGCCGTGCGCTTGAATAGATTCCAGCCGAAATTTACCACGCCCAAATCTGGATTTGGCGCGTGTGCGTCACAGCCGCATCGGCATCACGACGTATAAATAGCCGGAGTCGCTGTCGACCGTGATACGTCCCGGGCTCACCTCGTCGGTTAGCCCGAGCGTCACCGAGCCGTCTTCCGGCACCACCGCCAGCATCTGCAACAGGTAGCTCGAGTTAAAGCCGACGGAGAACTCCTCGCCTGAGAACTTGACCTCGATAACGTCACTCGCTTCGCCAAGGCCTGGGGTGATTGACGATACGGTGAGTTCCGAGTTGGCTAGGTGAAGCTTCACTCCGTGAAACCGTTCGTTTGAGAAAATCGCCGCGCGCTTCACGGCAGCCTGTAGAAGGTCGCGGCTGACGCTTACCGTGTAGCGCGACTCCGCCGGAATAGCCGTGCGATAGTCGGGAAACTCGCCCTCCACCAGGCGCATCGAAAGCTGCGCCGAACCGCAGCTAATCCACGCTAGCCGCGACTCCAAGGTCAGCTCCACCTCTTCTTGCGAACCGAACGCAAGAAGCTTCTCGATCTGACTTACACCCTTGCGGGGCAGAATAGAGCCGCGTTCAACACTAAAGCCCGGCGCCTCGCGCTCAATCATCGCCAGCCTGTGGCCGTCGGTGGTCACAAAGCGCGCAACCCCTGGGGACGACGACTCGACGAGGACGCCGTTGAGCGCGTAGCGGCTCTCGTCCTGGCTTGCGCTGAACAGCACGCGTTCGATCATCTGGCGCAAAACCTGCGGTCCAAGTTTAAGCCGCGCGCGCTGCGCCTCAGCTTGCTGCCCTGAAAGCTCGACCGCCGGCATCGCCGGAAAGCTGCGCGGATCCAGGCTCATCATCTTGAACACCGCTCGGCCGCATCGCACCTCGAGCTGCTCGCTATCCAACGCGCGCAGCGTGAGGCTGTCGCTCTCGGTCTCCTGGACAATCTCCCAGAGCTTGCGCGCCGGCGCCGTCATTATTCCGCTCTTGCCTATCTGTGCGGGAAGTTCGGCGCGAACGCCCACCTCAAGGTCGGTCGCGGCGAGCTTGAGGCAGCTATCGTCGGCTTCCATCAACACGCTGCCGAGTATCGGCATCGTGCTGGGCTTTTCGACCACCCCCTGAACTAATGCCAGACCGTTGCGCAACGAGGATCGTTCTATCGAAAATTCCATTTCGCCTTTCGTCCCATTCTTACTACTTCATTTTTAGATATATCTCTTAGGAAAAGTAGAACTAGTAGACTATGTGCACATGTTGAAACGAGGGAAAGTTCGCGGTGGGACCTGGATTTTTGTCTGTGAATAATTCATGGGAGAACTCTCTTTCGTGTCCACATTTCGCGAAACTGCGGCGCGCGCTGTGGATGATTGTGAACATAAAGCGCAACCATTCGCAGCTTTTCCACACGATTTTCACCAGCTATGCGCCGCGGGGTTTAAGCTGGCGCTCGATTTTCTCGATCGTCTGCCGGAAGGCAGGGTCATCGCTGACCCGCTTCGAGATTAGGTTGTAGGCGTGAATTACGGTTGAGTGGTCGCGGCCGAAGTGCTCACCGATTGCCGGGAATGAGCACTCGGTCAGCTTGCGGCATAGGTACATGGCCACCTGGCGGCCCAGCGCGATCGGCTGCGTGCGCTTTTTCGAGCGCAGGTCGCTGAGCTTGATATGAAGCAGGTCCGCGGTGGCGCGCTCTATTGACTCAATATCCGGCTTTACCAGCTTCTCAGATATCAGGTCGCGCAGCGCCTGGCGCGCAAAATCGAGCGTGATCGTGCAACCGCGCAACGACGCCAGAGCGACGAGGCGGGTTAGCGAGCCTTCGAGCTCGCGCACGTTTGACGACACACTCTGGGCGACATATAGCGCAACGTCAGGAGTCAACGTTATGTTCTCGTGCGCCGCCTTCTTATGCAGGATAGCGACGCGCGTCTCGAGATCCGGCGGAGCAATGTCCGCAATCAGGCCCGACTCGAAGCGGTTGCGCAGTCGTTCCTCGAGGTCCGGAATGTCCCGCGGAACCTTGTCCGAGGTTAACACGATTTGATGGCGTTCAGCGTGGAGCGAGTTAAACGTATGAAAGAACTCCTCCTGCGTGCGTTCGCGGCCGGCCAAAAATTGCACGTCGTCTAGAATGAGCGCGTCGATTTTTCGAAAGCGCTCCTTGAATTCCGCCATGCGATCGCGACGCAAAGAGCTAATTAGCTCGTTCATGAAGATTTCAGCCGACAGGTAGATCACCCTGAGCTTGCGCTCGCGGCCGGATAGCAGGTGGTGGCCGATCGCGTTTGCCAGATGCGTTTTGCCCAGACCGACGCCGCCGTAGATGAACAGCGGGTTGTACTTTTCACCGGGCTGGTTGGCTACCGCCTTGGCCGCGGCGTGAGCGAACTGGTTCCCCGAACCGACCACGAACTCGGCAAACGTATAGCGCGAATTGAGCGTTATGCCGCGCTCCAGGCGTGGCGGCTGCGGGCCACGCGCCCGGTTCGGCGAATAGTCGTCATAGAGTTCTTGCTGCGGCGAAGGCCTCTTGAGGTGGTTTGAAGCGGACTTGCCATCCTGCAGGGTCAGTGCCAATTCGAGTTTCTCGCCAGCCTCAAGCGACAGGGACTCGCGCACGGCGTCGAGATAGCGCTCTTCGATCCACTGGCGAAAAAACCGATTCGGGGCTGCAAGCGTTACCCGCTTGCCTTCCATGCTTACGAAACGCAGCGGCGCAATCCAGGTTTGAAAGCAGGCTCCTCCTAGCGAGCCTCGCAGGCGGTCAGAGGTTTTTTCCCACAGTGCTTCCATGCGTTACTCCTGCTAAACACGAGTCGGGGCCTGCGGCGGCCAAAGCTGGCGACGGCAACGCGCAAGTTACGCACAGCCTTATCCACAGTTGTGAATAAGCCCCTTTTCCGTTGCTCCGAAAGGCTCGTAGCCATTTCGAGGAGCATCTCTATTAACTTGTTGTTGATTGGGGTGTTTCGGGCTCTGGCTTTTGGTTTACTCGTCGGCGCTAAGCCAGCTGCACCCCGCACGGTTACACTCGCCGCAATCGATCGCTTCGAAGCCCGTGACGAACCGAAATCGGTGATTCTGCGGCGCGCTGAAAATTGATAGACCGTTTTCCAGCGCCGGACAAGGTGGCATTTTAAACTTTTTGTAACTGGCTGATTTTGCAAAGAAATCTCGCGTCAGCGACAACCGCGTTACAGGACTGCGACGACATGGGGAGAAAAATCGGGCGGATTTTGGCTGTGAGAGGGGTTCTTGCTGCGAGCGCTTTTTGCGCTTCTACGCTGCTTCGATTATGCTTTTGAAGTTCCTAGCGACGGGTTAACACGGACTGATTGGGTAGAAAATGGGGAATTCTGTAAGCCGATCGCGGGGGCTTTTCTCTCGCGCCCTGGCGCATATTCCGGGTGGCGTAAACTCACCTGTGCGCGCTTGGCGCGCGGTAGGACAAGAACCGTTGTTCATCAGCCGAGCGGCCGGAGCGTACGTGTTTGACGCCGACGGTAATCGATTTATCGACTACGTCGGTTCGTACGGGCCGGCGATCCTGGGCCACGCGAACCCGGGGGTAGCCGTCGCGGTCGCCGAGCAGGCGGAAAAGGGCTTTAGTTATGGCGCGCCGACCGAGGAGGAGGTCTGTCTGGCCGAGGAACTCTCGGGCGCCATCTCATGTGCTGAGAAAGTACGCTTGGTCAGTTCCGGCACCGAAGCCGCAATGACCGCGTTGCGAATTGCCCGCGCAGCCACCGGCAGGCGAAAAGTGCTCAAATTCGACGGCTGCTATCACGGTCACAGCGACGCGCTTCTGGCCCGCGCGGGATCGGGCGCAATGACTTTCGGCCTTCCCGACAGCGCAGGGGTGCCGCCAGAGCTGGCGGCCAGCACGCTGGTTGCGCCGTACAACCGGCTCGACGCCGTCGAGCGCTGCCTTAACGCAAACCAGGGAGACGTTGCAGCGATTATTGTTGAGCCGCTCGCCGCCAACATGGGCGTCGTAAAGCCGCAGCCGGGCTTTCTGGCCGGGCTTAGGGACCTAGCCGACGAGTTCGGCGCTCTACTCATCTGCGACGAGGTGATAAGCGGCTTCAGACTGCGCTACGGCGCCATATCGGATTTTTGGGGCGTTGGGCCCGACTTGATTCTGCTGGGCAAAATAATTGGCGGCGGGATGCCGATAGGCGCAGTGGCCGGTCGCGCCGAGCTTATGGATCTGCTCGCTCCGAGTGGGCCGGTGTACCAGGCGGGCACCTTGTCGGGCAACCCGGTGTGCGTGCGAGCTGGTCTCGCGACGCTGGCGGCGCTGCGGGAGCCAGGGGTGTATGAACGCTTGGAGGAACTTGGCGCCCAGCTCGAAGCGGGCTTTCGCGAGGCGCTGGCTCAGAGTGGCGTAGCCGGTTGCATCAACCGCGCAGGCTCCCTCCTCACGTTTTTCTTGGGCGTTTCAGAAGTGAACGACGCCGGGGCCGCGCGCCAGGCCGACACGTCGATGTTTTCACGAGTTTTTTCGGCGATGCTTGACGCGGGCGTCTACCTGCCGCCATCTCAATTCGAGGCGCTCTTCATCTCGCTAGCTCATAGCGAGGCCGACTTGGCGCATACGGTCGAGGCTCTGTCGGCTGCTCTGCGCGTCGCGGGCCGGAGGTAAAAGCGCCAGGAAAGCGGGGCGGTGTTGCAATGGCGTTGAGCCCCGTTAAAATGTTGCGTTACGCCTCGTTGGGAGTTGAGGCCACATCGCCCCCGATCGCGGGTGTTGTAGCCGGTTATTACCTCGACGACTATTTCGGGACGTACCCAAAGCTTACCCTCGTGCTTTTTTTCACCGGGGTAGTTCTGGGCTTTTATCGGCTCATTTCGGCCGCCGCCAAAATGCGCCGGTAGAAGTCGTGGCGCATTGCCGAATGCTAAAAGCTTTAGCCATGACGGTCCGAGGCTGTCAAAAGACGCCAGCGTTGGGCGCCGGGTGGCGCCGTGCGGAGGCTCGTGTTGTCAGCGGCAAGCGCTGAAGGGGTGCACGCCGTGTCCTTGATTCCGTCGATCTCAGCTATTCAACGCGCCACTTGGTATCTCTTGGCGCTATTTTGCCTGGCATTGCTAGCGTGGTCCCCGGCGGTTGCCTTGGGCTGCGCAGCGGGCGGAGTCGTCGCCGGCGCGAACCTAGTTGCATTGAGTTGGTTCACCCAATTATTGTTCCGTGCGGCCGTTCGCGGCGGAAAGGCGTCACCGTGGCTTGCGTTGGTGCCGCTGAAGCTGCTGCTGCTCGTGGCGGTGGCCTATGTGGCGGTGTGGCAACTGAGGCTTAATCCGGGCGGCTTTGCGCTCGGCGTTTCGATGCCCCTTTTCGCTACGCTCTTTGAAGTGGCACGTGCGCGCCTGCGCGGGTTCGGCTTGCCGACCGGCTCGCAGGCATAGACCGCTTAGAACCTGGCAACACGATGGTTAACCTTTTGGAGATAATTGCTCAAGACAAGCTTCCTCCAGTCCTGGTCGGCACGTGGCTGGTGATGGGAATTCTGCTCGTTTTCGCCTTTTTGGCTAGGCGAGCCTTGCTTGCCGCAAACAACCGGCTTTTGCCCGATGACGGCCTGTCGCTCCGTTCACTTGCCGAGGTGATCGTTGAAGGACTTGATAAAGTCACCGGCGAGGTGCTCGAGAGTCACGACTATCGGGCGTTGGTGCCATACTTCGGGAGTCTTTTCCTGTTCATCCTGGTCAGCAATCTGACCGGCCTGATACCGGGTATGGAGCCGCCCACCGCCTATTCGGACTTGACCTTTGCGTTGGGCGCCATAAGCTTCGTGTACTACCTTTATCATGGCCTGCGCGCGCGTGGCGTCGGCTACCTGCGCAGTTTTCTCGGTCCGATGTTGGTGTTGTCGCCGCTGATGCTGCCGCTTGAGATCGCGGACAATCTTTTCCGTCCCTTCTCGCTTGGCGTTCGTCTTTACGCGAATATGTTCGCGGACCATCAAGTCTTGAGTATTTTTACGCAATTGACCAAACTTGTTATTCCGCTGGCCTTTTACGCCCTAGGGACGCTGGTGTGCCTTATTCAGGCCATGGTGTTCACGGTCTTATCGATGGGATACGTGAAGATCGCCCAGAGCGCCGACCATTAGGCTGCGGAAGGACGGTGCCGGACCGAACGGCTTGGCGACAACCCAGAGTGTAAGCGATAACGCGACGAATTTTAGTGTTAGTTACGCGGGAGGAAAAAAGCGAATGATTAGGCGACTGGCGTGGATGGGAGCGCTGTTCAGCGCAGCCGTTGGACTGTTGCTGATAGCGCCGCTGGCCGCGATGGCACAAGCTCAATCGGCACCCGGGCTCCCTCTGAAAGCAGGACTGATCGCGTTGGCGGCCAACATCGGCGTCGGCATCGCGGCGATGGGCTGCGGTTTGGGTCAGGGGCGTTTGGTGGCCTCTGCGATGGAATCGATAGGACGAAATCCCAATAGTGCCGGCACTTTGTTCACACCGATGATCATTGGCCTTGCCTTCATCGAGTCGCTGACGCTCTATGCGTTGGTGATCGCGTTCTTGCTGATGGGCCGGATGTAAGTCCGGCGCGCCCGTGGCGCGAAAGCGCGCTTCCGGAATCAGAGCTGCCCTCGAGCGCTAGCCCGGGAAGGAAACGCCTCGGCGCGGCTTTTGGTCTCATTTAAGGCCGCGCCGCGGGCTGCGGGCAATAGCGCTAGCGCCGATAACCGGCGCCGGCAGCCGAATCGTCAAGTCAGTTCCGAAGGAAGCTCCGCCGGCTGCTCCGGTAAACAGGCCGGCGCGCCTCGGTTGCCACATGAGCGGGCCAGCCACGACCCTAGGGCATCCGCTTGGCTGGCCCAAGGACCTCGAAGCGCGCGCGCCGGCGGCCCCGCCGCAAAAGCACGTACATCGCGCCGGCGCCACCGTCCGTCGGTCGCGCGGTAACGAAAGCCAGCACTTGGGCTGAGAGCTGGCCGTGAGAAAGCCAGTAGGTCACCGCGTGCTTGATCACCGGCTCCCCGCCGGGGGAACGCAGTCCTCGCCCGCTCACGACCAATACCGACTGGCGGCCGTTGCGCACCGAACGGGTGATGAACTCTGCTAGCGCCTCCTTGGCGACCGCGCGCGTCATTCCGTGAAGGTCGATGTGCGCTTGAACCGCGAACTCTCCGCGCCTGAGCTTATTCATGATGCGTGGATCGAGGCCAGCACGCCTTCCCTCGACGTACTCTTCGGTTTGAGTCACGTCAAAAGCTCCGCCACCGGCTACCAGTTGGCATAACTCGGTGAGGACGTCCGCGTCCTCGTCTACGGCGGCGGGTCGAGAAATGACGGGTTCACGGGGGTGGCGATAACGCTCCGGATTATCGAGCGGGCGAACGCCGTTCATCGCTTGGCGAAACAGTGCCTCGGTGTCGCATTCGGTCTCGCTTGCCTGGGGCGCTTTAGGGGACGGGACGAGCGGCGGCCGCGCGCTTGCTCGGCCGGCCGGCGATACTTTGAGCAAGCTCTTCAGGCCTTGGAACGGTGAGGCGAAAATCTTTTCCGGCGGCGTCTGGGGCTTTTCTTTTCCCTCGCGCCGGCGGCGCAGCCGCTTGCTCGCCATGGCCGAAACTCCCGGCTTAACTGGGAACGCCCGCCTTGCAACATCGAAGCGGGCACCCTATAGGTTTAGGCACGGTGAGCCATACAGGCAAACCGCTTCGAGCAGTTGCAGGTTAGATCAAATATAGCGCGGCGTCGAGCGTCGGCAGCTACAGGGTTCCGTATCGCGTCACGCGTGCTCCGCCGCGCGTCTTGCCAGGTGCTTCAACCACGATAAGCGAGTCATGCGACGACTATTTTGGATCGCCGGTACTTCAGCGATCGTTGTTCTGCTTCTTGTAGCCGTTCTGGTCGGCCTTGCCGCCCTCAACCTCAATCGAATCATCGAGGCTAATCGTTCTTACCTCGTCAAAGTGGCGAGTGAAGCGGTAGGCCGACCCGTATCGGTCCGCTCGATCAGAGTAACGCTTGGTTGGGGCGTGGGCCTCAGGCTCGAAGACGTCGCGGTCGCGGATGACCCGGCTTTTGGCTCAAAGGAGCCTTTTTTTCAGGCCGCGAGGGTGAGCGGGCGAGTCGACCTGTTGCCGCTATTGTTCGGGCGAATCGAGGTCGCGCGTTTGGGCTTTCGGACGGCAAGGATTCGGGTCATACGCGATGCTCAAGGGCGCTTTAACTTTGCGACCTTGGGCAACGCCGCCGCGAAGGGCGCCCCAACGCCGACGACCGGCCTACCCTCCTACGCTGGTTCTTTGCGGCCGGTCGCTTTGTGGTCACAGGCCGGGCCCTCCGGACCGGGCCGCGTCACCAGCGTGGAAGTCGACGGTCTGCGCCTGTCCGACGGTGAGGTGAATTACAGCGACGCCTTGACCGGCATGCAACTAACGCTGCGCAAGGTGGACCTAACCCTAACCCCGATCGACCCTTTACGACCTGGTAACTTGGCAATGCGCCTGGCGCTTTTCGGCAATGAACAGAATTTCACGGTCTACGGACGTATCGGCCCGTTGGCTCGGGCTGGACAGATCGATTTTGTTACGGCGCCGCTTGCGCTTGGCGTGACCGCGGGACCGCTGGTTCCGGACGAGCTAAGACGCGTCGGCGGTTCGGCGCAACAGGTGCTGTCCGCTCTATCGATACCTGATTCCATATCGCTTAAGGGCAGCGTGGCCGGCTCGATAGGCGCACCGAGCATCAGCCTTGAGAGCGACCTGACCAAAGCCCGGGTGCTGTACGGCGATTTTTTTTCCAAACCTGTTGGCACGCCGCTTAAGCTTCAACTGCGCGGAGGAAAATCTACGGACGGATTCGCGCTGTCCGACTTCGATCTTAGACTGGCCAACCTCCATGCAACCGGACGCGATTTCTCTTTGTCGCCAGGGCGACTTGCCGGGGACTTCCGGGTCGAACGCTTCGATTTGAGCCGCTGCAGCCCGCTCTTCCCACCGCTCAAGAACTATTCCGTTTCCGGCTTTGCCGAGGGTCGTGCCAGGGCCGAGGTGCAAGTGGACAAGCTCTTGGTCACCGGCGCACTTAAACTGGAGCAAGCTGCGGCGACGCCGCGCAGCGGGCTTTTGGCGAGATTGAGCAACGTCAACGCGGAGGTGGATTTCACTGGCACCGGAGCCACCCTTAAATCAGCCGAATTCAATGTGGGCAAAGCGCGCTTAACCCTTCGAGGACAAGCGGACTCTTTCGTTCCGTTGCACGCGGTCTACACGCTCTCCAGTCCTCGAATCAACGCGGCGGACGTAATCGTGGGCTTCGCTCCACCGCAAAACTATCAGGCGCGCGCTGTCGCTGCCGCCGGGGAGCTTACGGTCAAGCCACAATCCGGAGTTGCCGTGACGACCCTGCTTACCTCGGGCGAGGGTAGGGTGAACGACGTTTCCTACCGCGATCTCAAGGTCCAGGCGTCCTATCAACCACCGGTGTTGCGGGTGCAATCGCTAACCGCGACTGCATACAGCGGCGGCGTTGACGCATCCGGGTTTATTAAGCTTGACGATCACTGCTTTGAGGCGAACGGGAGGGCCGCGGGTATCGACCTGGCGCAACTACCCGCGCCGCGCTCCGGCCTGGGCGGCGGTCTGCGCGGCCGGCTCAACGGACAGGTCGCGGTCTCGGGGCGCGGCGACGATTTGCAGCGCATCACACCGACGCTCAAAGGCGCGGGCCGCTTCGAGGTGACCAATGGTGCGGTGCCGGGAATCAATCCGGCGGCTGCGCTGCTTCAAGGGTTGAGCGCGACACCCGGGCTGGGGGGTCTTTTCTCGCAGGGCTTGGTCGCGCGATATCCACGGGTATTCCGGAGCCCCGATATGTTGTTTCAGAGCGCGAGCGCGAACTTTAAAATCAACGGTCCGCAGATCTCAACGCAGGATCTCAAAGTGGTGGCCCCCGACTACGTCATTGGCGGGGGCGGATGGGTCAGTCTCGATCAGCGGCTCGACATCAAGGCGGACGTAGTGCTTTCCGTGCCGTTCAGCCGCGATCTGATGCAGCAAAACCAGCTCATATCGGTGCTCGCCGACCCCGTAAGCCAAATTCACGTGCCCTTGGTCATGGCGGGCACTTTTTCCAAAATCAGTATCAGGCCCGATACCCCCTCGGTGCTGAGGCAGATTCGGCCCGGCGCGGTCGAGGATCTCGGCAAAAAGCTCTTTCGCAACCTGTTCAAATGAGCCCAGTTGGGGCCGAAAGCGCTCTTTTGAAACTCGGCCTTCTCAAACTAGCGGGTGGCGCGTGGTGCGCCTGGCCGGTCAGCCCGCGACTGTTCGCAGATCAACGAGCAAGGCGCACGGCGGTGATGGCGGGGCCGCCTGCGTACGGCTCTGTCTCACTGAAGCTCGCGCAGTATGGGGAGGATTTGAGGTAGTCGTGGACCGCCTTGCGCAGCGCGCCGGTGCCGTGACCGTGAATGATTCGCACCTCATGTTGCGGCGCGCTTAGGTAGGCCTGGTCCAGGAATTGCTCGAGCTTGCGCAGTGCTTCGCCAACACGCATCCCGGTTAGGTTCAGCTCGAAGTCGTCGCTGGGTGCAAGTTCGACGCTGACCTTCGCGGTTTGCGGCTCGGTTGGCCTGCGCGTGGCCGGACGCAGCCGTTCGGGCGCGACCTCGATACGCATACCGGCGCGGCTTAGGACCGCACGCCCAGGCTCGAGGCTTATAAGCTCGCCGCGAATGTTTGTGTCTTGAAGCTCGACCGGGTCGCCAACCTTGAGTTGGGCCGGAGGTGCGGTTGTCGCGGCGCGGCCGGCGGTGAGTTGCCCGAGTTCTTTGCGGGTCTGGGCGGCGAAAGCGGTGACCTCGGCGCGGCGCTTTCGACCGGCCTTTAGCTCTGCCAGGAGGTCGGTTGCCTGCCGATTAAGTTCGGCCAGCAACTCCTCGGCGCGCGCGTGCAAGCGCCCGCGCTCCTGGTCAAGTCGCGCGCGGCTCTGCTCGGTTTCGTCCAGCATTTCCCGCCGCCGGCGTTGCGCCTCGGCTTCGCGCTGTTCCAGTTCGCCGGCTCGCGCGGCAAGTTGGCGCCGCTCCTCTTCGAGCCGGCGCAAGGCTTGGTCAAGGAGCGCGTTTTGCGCGGGCAGGACGGCGAGCGCGCCTTGAATTATCTCCGCCGGCAGTCCGAGGCGGCGGGCGACCTCGATGCCGTAGCTCGGGCCGATCGTGTGCGGTCTGAGCTGGTAGCGCGCTATCAACCGGTCGGTGTCGAAGTCCACCGCCGCCAGCTCAATGTCGTCGCGGCCTTGAGCGTACAATTTGACGCTCATTGAATGAGTGGCGATCGCAATCAGGCATCGGAAGGCGCGCAGGTATTCGATAAGGCCGATCGTCAGGGCGCCGCCTTCGGCGGGATCGGTTCCGGCGCCGGGCTCGTCGAGAATAATCAGCGCGGGCACGTCCAATGCGCTCAAAAGCTCCCGCAGGTTCATGATATGGGCCGAAAAGGTCGATAGGCTCGCCTCGAGCGATTGCTGGTCGCCTATATCCGCGAAGATGGTTTGGAACACTGGCAAACGCGTAGTCGGCTCCGCCGGAATCAGGAGCCCCGCCTGCGCCATTGCGCACAAAAGCCCCACGGTTTTGAGCGCCGCGGTCTTGCCGCCGGTATTGGGTCCGGAGATGACGATGGCGCGCTGTCCCTCACTGACGGCGACGTCTATCGGCACCACTTCGTGACCGCCGATTAGCAGGATCGGATGGCGCGCGCCGCGAAGCTCAAGGCCCCACTCGACGATTTGCGGCTCGCTGCATCGATAAAGCTCGGCGAAGACCGCGCGCGCGTTGAGCGCGTCAAAGCTCACCAGCGTGCGGAAACTCATTTCAAGCTCGGCGCGGTAGGTGCGTACAAGCCCGGTCAGTTCGGCGAGAATACGGCGCTCCTCGGCTTCGACCTCTCGCTCGAGCATCATCAGGCGGTTGTTCATTGCCACGGCCCACGCCGGCTCGACGAAAAGCGTCTCGCCGGAGATGGAGCGGTCCTGCACGACGCCTTCGACCTTTTCGGCATAGTTGAGCTTAAGCGGCAGGACGAAGCGGCGGTTGCGTATCGCGACGATTCGGTCGCTCACCACGGGCTCGATCGCCGGCCGCTGGCTGAAGCTGAGCAGGCGCGCTTCGAGTTCCAACCGCTCCTCGCGCAGACGGTTGCGCAGCCGGCTTAGTTGCGGACTTGCGTCGTCGACCAAAGCGCCGTCGTCGGCCAGTGCCTTGACCAGGGCGTTGAGCAAATCCGCGGGCACGACCACGTTTGCCGCTAACGCCGCGATGAGCGGATAATGCGTAAGGTGCGAGCGTAGGAAGCCGTGGACCGCACGGGCGACGCGCGCGAAATCGCGAACGGTGACCAGTGCGCGGCCGTCAAGGACCGCCCCTTCGCGCGCCGCGGCGAGCAGCAGCGGCGTTTGAGCGGCGAACTCGCTTAGCGGCAGAGGCCCCGCCTGCGCGCGGAGGGCGGCCATTTCGGCGCTTGCGCGCAATCGCGTGCGAACCTGCTCCCCGTTGGTTGCGGGCCGCAGCGACTCGATCGTCCGCCGGCCTGGCTCGGAGACGGCGAAATCCCGTAGCCGTCGGATTACCTTGTCGAACTCCAGGACTAGCAGGTCGCGTTCTCGGATCATTGACCCTTATCAATTGACGAGGCTGGCTTGCCCTCAGCCCTTCGAGGTTAGATTACAATCTTACGGTGGCCAACTAGGTGAAGGTATTTTGGGGAGCGCAAGATGGAGCGTATCGAATCGCGTGTCAACACAAATGACGCTGAGTACAAGAATAACCTGCGCGCAATGGAGACGGCTATCGCTCGCTTGCGTGCGGCGACTGAACACGCGCGTCAGGGCGGCCCGCAGGCCGCCCGCCGGCTGCATCAGGAACGGGGCAAGCTCCTACCGCGCGAGCGCGTGAAGCATCTGCTCGACCCGCAAAGCCCTTTTCTCGAGCTTTCGCCGCTGGCTGCCTACGGGATGTACAACGATGAGGCGCCAGGCGCGGGGATCGTGACCGGCATCGGGCGCGTGCACGGACGCGAGGTGATGGTGGTCGCCAACGATGCCACGGTCAAAGGCGGCACATATTACCCGATGACCGTGAAGAAGCATCTGCGCGCCCAGGAAGTCGCGATGGAAAACCGGCTGCCGTGCGTTTATCTGGTCGATTCCGGCGGCGCTTTCCTGCCGCTTCAGGATGAGATTTTTCCGGACCGCGAGCATTTCGGCAGGATCTTTTACAATCAGGCGCGAATGTCCGCCATGGGGATCGCCCAGGTCGCCGTGGTCATGGGCTCATGCACCGCGGGCGGCGCCTACGTGCCCGCGATGTGCGACGAGAACGTTATCGTTAAGCACCAGGGCACGATTTTCCTGGCCGGCCCGCCGCTCGTGCGCGCCGCCACCGGCGAGCAGGTCAGCGCCGAGGAACTGGGCGGCGGCGACGTTCATACGCGGTTATCAGGCGTGTGCGACCATCTGGCCGAGGACGACCACCACGCGCTGGAGATCGCCCGCATGATCCTCCGCGATGCCCGCCCGAGACCGACGTCCGCACTCGAACAGGCGCAGCCCGAGGAGCCGTACTACGATCCCGCCGAGCTTTACGGCATCGTGCCACAGGACCCGCGCAAGTCCTACGACGTCCGCGAAGTGGTCGCACGCCTGGTTGACGGCAGCCGCGTCCACGAGTTCAAGGCCCGTTACGCGCCGACGGTTTTCACCGCGTTCGCCCGCTTGTACGGCTATCCCGTCGGTATCGTTGCCAATAACGGCGTGCTCTTCAGCGAGTCGGCGCTCAAGGCGACTCATTTTATCCAGCTATGCTGCGCGAGAAAGATCGCCTTGCTCTTCCTGCAGAACATCACCGGTTTTATCGTAGGTAAGCGCTACGAGCAGGGCGGCATCGCTAAAGACGGCGCGAAGATGGTCAACGCGGTGGCCAACGCCCAGGTGCCAAAGTTGACGGTGATCATCGGTGCGTCGAATGGGGCCGGCAATTACGGGATGTGCGGCCGCGCCTATTCGCCGCGCTTTCTCTTTACATGGCCTAACAGTCGCATCTCTGTGATGGGCGGCGAGCAGGCGGCGCAAACCCTGCTGACGGTCAAGATGGAACAGCTCAAGCGCCGCGGGCAAACGATGAGCGAGGCCGAGCAAACCGAATTTACGCGTCCCATTCTGGAGAAGTACGAAGTCGAGTCGAGTTGTTTCTATTCGACGGCTCGGCTTTGGGACGACGGCGTGCTGGATCCGGCACAAACTCGCCAGGCGTTGGCGCTGGCGCTGGCCGCAACTTGCGGGGCGCCGATACCGAACCGGGCGGAGTTCGGCGTGTTCCGGATGTAGGTGTCTGTCTCAGACGCGAGGCCCGAAAGCGTCCCAATTAGCGCCTTCGTTATCCGGCCTGATCGCCGTCTGAGCGATACCGCTCCACCGGTCGGCCCTTCTTGCCGATTTGTTTCAAGGCGCGGAATTACCGGTGGTGCCAAGGTGTCGTCGGGTCGGCCATCTTCATGTAGCAGATTCGAGGCTTCATCGCCGGCGCTGGGCTGAAGAGATACAAGGATTGCGGAAGATCAAGCTGGCATACCGCTTGCTCTGCTGGTGTGCGACGAGTCCTTGAACGTTCGCCTTTTGGGGATGTGGAGGAGATGGAACACGGTCGAGTGATTTTGGTGGCTGGCGATAGCGCGGACGCGGTTGAACCAATCCGTCGCGCGCTTGTTCAAAAGGGCGGGTTCGCGGTGGCGTGCTGCGGTCTCAACGCTGCGGAGTTGAACGGTAGGATGGCTCATCTTGAGGTCGTCTGCTGCACGGAAGGGATGGCTTGGACGGTTCGGGGACGCTCGCAACGCTCCACCTTGGGACGCTTTAGCGCAGGCGGAGTGTCCGGCCCGGCCGACCTGTACGCACGGATTGCCGAAATCGCACGCCATCCGGTACCCGTGGTCTTCGTTCACGAGCATCCCACCGTAGATGAGGTAAACTACCTGCGTTCTTGTGGCGCCTATTACGTGCTTGACCGGCACGCCGACGAGCGGCGCGGATGGCATCGCCTTTTAGCCTGTGTCGAGCAGGCCTTGGCTGCGGAAATTCAATGCTCCTTTTGCGGACACAGCATCGCGCGTCTGGACGGCTGCGTGGAAGGCGCGGGCCAAGCCAAGCTTTGCCGCGACTGCCTGACGGTTTTCGCCCGCGACATGCTTTTTCCGGCCGCGGCTGAAGCGCGCTACGCCAACTGAAAAGCGAATCGTACAGCTCACCCGCGATTTTTTGCGAGCGTTGCGACCTTGCACCTCAGTGGGCGCGCGATTCGAGCCAGCGCTCGGCGTCGATCGCCGCCATGCATCCGGTGCCCGCTGCTGTTACGGCCTGGCGATAAACGCGGTCAGCCACATCGCCGGCGGCGAACACGCCCTCGACGTTGGTGCGGGTCGTGCCGGGCGCGACCTTGAGATAGCCTAGCTCGTCCATATCCAATTGACCGGTGAACAGAGCCGTGTTGGGCTCGTGGCCGATCGCGACGAAGACGGCGTCGGTCTTAACGTCGCGGCTCTCTCCGGTCTTAAGGTCTTTGAGGCGTGCGCCGGTGACACCGGTTTGATTGGGCTCGCCGTGAATCTCCTCCACCACGGCGTTCCAGATGAAGGAAATCTTGGGATTGCTTTTGGCCCGTTCCTGCATAATCTTCGACGCGCGCAACTGATCGCGCCGATGGACGATAGTCACCCGGCTGCAGAAACGCGTCAGGAAAATCGCCTCTTCCATCGCCGTGTCACCGCCGCCGACTACGAGTGCCTGCTTGTTTTTGAAAAACGCTCCGTCGCAGGTCGCGCAGGCGCTGACGCCGTAGCCCATGAGCTTTTGCTCGGATTTAAGCCCCAGCAGCTTCGCCTTGGCGCCCGTGGCGATTATCAGAGCTTCGGCGCGGATTGTTTCCTTGCCGACGGCGATCTGAAAGGGCCGCCGGCTTAAGTCCGCCGTCGTGGCTTCATCTGAGATAAAAGTCGTGCCGAAACGCTCGGCTTGGGCGCGGAGGATTTCCATCAACTCCGGCCCCTGAATCCCCTTGGCGAAACCTGGGTAGTTTTCGACTTCGGTGGTAATCGTAAGCTGACCGCCGGGCTGACCGCCTTCGAGCACCAATGGCGCGAGTTCGGCGCGCGCTGTGTAGAGCGCCGCTGTGAGCCCGGCCGGGCCGGAGCCAAGAATAACAACCTGATGAGTCTTTTCTTCCACGGTGCGCTTCCTTATGCGTCGCGATAAGTTGAGGGCGCCGTATCGCCTTGCTTGCGTATTGTACACGAAGCATGCGCTGCGGTACCCTCGCCCTCAACGCCCGATGAAACGCAAGTCGAAGACAGTCACGACTCCCAGAGCTCATGATGCCGGCAGCGGAACTCCGAAGCTGACGCATCTGGACGCTCACGGCCGCATCACGATGGTCGACGTCGGGTCGAAGCCCGTGACCCGCCGCGAGGCGGTGGCCTGCGCGGTCTTGCGGATGAAACCCGAGACCCTCGACGCGGTGAGACAGGGCGCGCTTAAGAAGGGCGAGGCGCTTGGCGCCGCGCGGCTGGCGGGGATCATGGCCGCCAAGCGCACGCATGAGTTGATCCCGCTTTGCCATCAGATCGCGCTGGACGCGGTTGAGGTCGAGTTCAGCGCTGAAGGCGAGCCCGACAGGCTCGAGATTCGGGCCTGCGCGCGGACGACCTTCCGCACGGGCGTCGAAATGGAGGCGCTGGTCGCGGCGAGCGTGGCAGCCCTGACCGTTTACGACATGGCAAAAGCGATCGACCGTGCGATGAAAATCGAAGAGATTCGACTGGTGAGCAAAAGCGGGGGGCGCAGCGGCGAATTCGTTCATCCGGCGGAAAATCTTTAACAGCGCCCTTTGACTTTCCCAGAAGGCCGCCGGCCGTTTTTTAGCCCTTCTAACCCGCCGCGCCCCTGCGGCCGGGCAAAATCGCATACCTTCCAGCGGCGCGCATCACAGCGGCACGACGGTCGGCGGCGTGGTCAATCTTCGAGGTAGTAATCGATAGTCGAAACGAGGCGGACGGTTTTGTCGATCGATCGCGGCTCGAGGAACGAAGAATTGGACCCGGAGGCGTCACGCGGCAAGACTTCGAACACGCCTTGGTTTGCGCGGCGAATCGATCCCAGTCTCGAAGAGGAATCTTTGGCGAACTGAGAAGCCACGGCGCGAGCACTTTTGGTGGCTTCGGCGAGTAGCTCTGGCCTGATCGTATCGAGTTTGGTGAAGTAGTACGCGGGATTGGCCGCGCCGGTGTCGGATTCGAGATTCAATACGACGCCCTGTTGAATCAGATCGCCCGTAAATTGGCTCGCCTGCTGGACCTTGGCAACCTCGGTGGAGCGGATTCGGACACCACCTTGCACCACGTAGCGTCCGCCCCTGCGATTCTCGTTGCCCCCGAAGCGCGAGGTGTCGGTGACGCGCGTCGGGATCGGCTCGATTTCGTTGGCGGCAAAGGCGTGCTGATGCGCGAAGGCGAGCACCAGCTTGGTGTCCTTGACGACCTCATCGTTGGCCTTGACCACATCGTCATCGCTTGCGGTGTACGAGATATCCCATACGGCGATATCAGCCTTGACCGGCCGTTCGACAAGTCCGCGCACGGTGACATAACGCTCCGCCATCCTGCCGCGAACGAAGCCATTCCCCACAAACCACCCGCCGATCGCCAGGCCCGCCCCAGCCAGCGTGCCGACAATCACAGCGCTTATCACGGACATTCGGTACTCCATCGGCTCATTCCTCGCGCAACGCTCGGTCTAGCACGCATCTTTTGGCACACAGACGAGCAGCGACCCTGGGTTTAAAGCAGGGTTGCGCAAATGCAGATATGGGGACATAATAACGCGGCTTTGCCGCGATATCCGCCGCGACAGGCAAGCGACCGGGCGGCCGGTTATGCGTAAACCAGGCGCTGCGTGATCGCGTTGTATAACAAAGACTGCGTGTCACCTACTGCGGCGATTATCGCTAAAGCCGCGTGCGGGGCCGCGAACAGCTTTTAGCGGCACGGCGCGCCAGCGCTAGGCTAGTGAGATGGTGAAGGCTGGTCAAATCACGCTGAAGGACGGCCGCGACGGACCCGTTCAAAGCGGTAATCCGTGGATTTTTTCCCAGGCTATAGACCGGGTTGAACCGTCCGGCCTGGAACCCGGCGAACTGGTGGAAGTACGTAACTGCCGCGGCGCGCTGTTGGGAGTCGGTCATTACAATCCTAAAACGACGATTGCCGTGCGAATGCTGACGTGGGGCGAGGACGGGGCGGCGGCTGAGCAATGGCTGGAACAGCGCTTTCGCGCCGCCGCGCATCATCGGCGGGCGTTCGTGGGCGACGACACTACCTGTTATCGGCTGGTCAACGGAGAAGGCGATGGTCTGCCCGGCCTGGTCGTGGACCGCTATGCGGACGTGTTAGTGACTCAGTTTCTCAGCGCCGGTATGGACAGGATGCGCGAGCAGGTTGTCAACGCCTTGATGACCAGCGTGGGTCCGCGCTCGATTTTAGAGCGCAGCGTCGGCGCTGTGCGCCGGCACGAGGGGCTGGAGGATCGTGTCGGTCGTTTGGCGGGTGAAGACGTCGGCGAGGTTATCGCACTCGAAAATCAGATTAGGGTCGTGGTCGATATCGAGCGAGGACAGAAGACCGGCTACTTCCTTGATCAGCGCGACAATCGAGCGCGCTTAAGCTGTTTAGCGCGCGATGCCCGCGTGCTTGACGGCTGCTGTTATGAAGGAGGTTTCGGGCTCGCTGCATTGAAAGGGGGCGCGCGTCGCGTAGTCGCGGTTGACACTTCGGCGCGGGCGCTCGCCTTGGCCGAGACCAACCGCGCCTTAAATGGGGCTGACCCCGAGGCGCTGGAGTTGGTTAAGGCCGATTTAATGGAATTTTTGTCCGGCACTGAGGAGCGATTCGACCTGATCGTGCTGGACCCGCCGCCGCTGGCTCGAAGCCGGGCCGACGGACCTCGCGCGGAGCGGTATTTTGTCGAGCTTAACCGGCTCGCGCTCGGCGTTCTGGCGGACGGAGGCGGCCTGATGACCTTCAGTTGCTCGACGCATTTTCGAAACGAAGACTTCATGAGAGCGCTGCGCCTGGCGCAGGCGCGCGCGGGGCGCCGGATGCGGCTCACGGCTCGGCTTGGTGCCGCCCCCGACCATCCTGTGATGCTCGGTCATATCGAAGGAGAATACCTAACGGGCGCCCTGCTGGAGGAGTTAAAATAAAAATATGAAAGGGGCCGGAGCGACGCTTGTCTGGCCGGACCAAAGAGGAAACACGTCATGAAGGTTCAGCGACTTGACCACTTTGCCATCGAAGTGGGTGACCTCGAGCGAGCACAGCGCTTTTACACAGAAGTGCTCGGGTTGCCGGTAGTGATGCGCCTGCACAACCAAGTGCTATTTAACTGCGGCGACCAGAATCTAGCGCTTTTTGAGGTTCCGAGGGTTCCGCTTGAGCCTAACGCGCGCCAGGCCCGTATCGGGTCTCCACTCGGCAAGGGCCATCACGCGTTTCGTGTGAATGCGGATGATTTCGCCACGGCGCGCGAGCGCCTTTCGGCTGCCGGCGTGGAAAGCGCCGCCCCGATAGACTGGGGCGACCATGATTGCTTGTACTTCCTAGACCCGGACGGCAACCTGCTGGAGTTAATAAACTACCGCTGATGCAGCTGCGCCTAATCCGACAAGCTGCGGTTGGTAAGTCGAGTGAATCGGAGACGCGGTTTGGGGCTCACGGCGTTGGGATGGCACGGAGGCTGAGTAGGCGCGCTTTTGGCGCTTCACCACGTAGGGCCAAACGGCGCCACACGTGCGCGCTGGGGCGGCTGGCAATGCTACGCGGCGGCGGGAGCGGCGATAAACTCGACTGTCCCGAGGGCGAGATCCTCAGTCGACTTGAGCACGATTTTTAGCGAGAGCCGCTTCTCGGTCTCTTCCAGCGCCGCGGCGCCCGGTCCGTACAGGTAGCGTGCAACCTCCGGGTTAAGCCGCATCACGAGCATGTCCACACCCCCGCCGCGCCGGCTGACCTCGCGTTGCACCGCGCGCAGTGCCTCCGCGGCCAGTGTGGGTGTGGATTTGACCACACGTCTACCCTCGCATCGCGGACACGTCTCGGTGACCAGTTGCTCCAGGCTCTCTCGCGTGCGCTTGCGCGTCATCTGGATCAGGCCGAGCTCCGAAATCTCCAGCATCGAGCTTCGCGCCTTGTCTCGCCGCAGGGCCTGAGTGAGTGCGTCGGTGAGCTTCTTGCGGTCGCTGGCCTTGGCCATGTCGATGAAGTCGCCCACGATGATCCCGCCGATATTGCGCACCCGCAGCTGATTGACCAGTTCTTCGGCAGCCTCAAGATTAGTCTTGAGCATCGTCTCTTCCTGGTCGCGTGTGCCCACGAAGCGGCCAGTGTTGACGTCAACGACGGTCAACGCCTCAGCTTGGTCGAAAACCAGGTAGCCGCCCGACTTGAGCCAGACTTTGCGTTCGAGCGCGCGGTCGATCTGGGCTTCTATCTGGAAGTGGTCGAAGATCGGCTCGGGCGAATCGTAGAAGGCCACTCGCGAGCGCAGCCGCGGCATGTACTGCTGGACGAAACTGGCGATTTCCTCGAAGGTCTCGCGGTCGTCGCACCACAAACGCTCGACGTCGGCGCCGAAAAGGTCGCGGACCACCCGGATCGGTAGCCCGGGCTCGGCGTAAAGCAGGGCGGGCGGCGAGTTGGTCTCGGCCTTCTTGACGATGGACGCCCACAATTTGGTCAAAAAGGATACATCGCGCTGGATCTCTCGCTTGCTCAGCCCCTCACAGGCGGTTCGGATGATGAAGCCGCCCTGCGACGGTTTTATGGCTCGCACTGCGGCGCGCAGTCGCGCCCGCTCAGCCGGATTCTCGATGCGCCGCGAGATCGCGATATGGCGGCTCGTGGGCAAGTAGACGAGATGACGGCCGGGCAGGGAGATGAAGGAGGTTAACCGCGCTCCCTTGTCGCCGATCGGTTCCTTTGCGATTTGAACGATGATTTCTTGGTTGCGCTTAAGCTTCTGCTCGATCGGTCTTCGGTAACGGCGTAAAAATCGCCACCGCTGTCGATTGCTTTCCCTCCCAGCCGCATTGGGCGCCGCCGCGGCTGGCGGAGGTGCGCCGTCGCTCTCAGGCTCGCCCGAAGGCACCTCCTCGGACAAGGGTTCCGTCTCGATGTCGTCCTCGGCCACGCTCTCGGCCAGCACGCCGAAGCTCTCGACTTCGTTAAGGAAGTCGGAGGCGTGAAGGAAACCGCTTTTCTCCAGCCCGATCGCGACGAACGCGGCCTGCATGCCGGGCAGCACCCGCACCACCCTGCCCTTGTAGATATTTCCGGCCAGGTTGGAGCGGCCGGCGGGCTCGAGGAAAAATTCAGTTAGAACCTCGTCTTCCAGCAACGCTGCGCGGGTCTGAAGAGGGTCCCGGTTAATTATAATTTCGCGCTTCACGTATGCGCCGTTTACTCGGTCGCGCCAGAGGAGGGTCTACGCCTAAGACGTGTAAAACGAGTTGAACCCTGCAGCAATCCCACTCCTACCCTGCTCACCGGCGGCCACATTTAGCACTTGCGGCGCGAGGCTCTGCTTCGCAGGCCTGCTCCGTCGATTAGCCGCGCGGCCCGTAACGCCGTCGAAACAGCTAATGGCCTCCCATAAAGTGATCATAAAGGCCCTAGGTGCAAGGGGCAAGCTTGCTTGACTTCGGCGGCAGTTGCCGATAGTGGGTTAAACGAATGCCTGAGGCAGCACAAGCGTCGGTGCCCGAACGGGCTGGCGGCTCGCCGCTTAACAGTCGCGTGCTGGTCCTCAATATGTCTTTTCTCCCGGTCCATGTCACCTCGGTTCGCCGGGCCTTCTCGATGCTGTACCAGGGAGTCGCGCGGGCGGTGGACGAAGGCTACCGCACCTTCGACTTCGAAAGCTGGCGCGAACTCGGCGCCGAAATGGGTCATGAAAGCATCGGCCTGGTCGGCGGCGCGGTGCGCGTTCCCCGGGTGCTCTTGCTCACCGCTTACGAATGCCTGCCCAAGCGGCACGTGCGCTTCTCGCGCTTCAACATCTACGCCCGCGACCGTAATCGCTGCCAGTATTGCGGCCAGCGTTTTCCGCGTTCCGAGCTTAATCTGGATCACGTGATTCCGCGTTCGAGGGGCGGGCTCTCGGTGTGGGAGAATGTGGTTTGCTCGTGTCATGCGTGCAACCGCCGCAAGGGCGGACGTTTGCCCGAAGAGGCAGGAATGAAGCTGGTGAGAAAGCCGCGACGGCCGGAGTGGACGCCCTATTGTTTGGATATGTTCAATCCGAAGCACTACCGCGAATGGCTACCCTTTCTTAACCTTGTGGACAGCGCCTACTGGAACGCGGAGCTACTCGAAAATTAGTTCACGCAGCGACTGTCTCTCAAGTCTTTGGTATTTTCCGGAGCAGGAATAACAGCTTCTTTCCCACAGAGAGGCCGGCTTACGAGCTTTCGGCTTGACACAACGCCTTGGTACCCAGACAATAGGTCGAGGCTGGCTGGTGCGTGGTGGAAGTAACGGTGGATGCGGCTTAAGAGCCTAGAACTGGTCGGCTTTAAGTCCTTTTTCGACGCGACCAAAGTTAGCTTTGCGCCCGGGATTACTGCCATTGTCGGTCCCAACGGGTGCGGCAAATCCAACCTAGTTGACGCAATCAGGTGGGTTCTGGGCGAGCAAGCCCCGGGGCGGCTTCGCGCGCGCGCCGCCGAAGACCTGGTCTTCACCGGCAGCGACAGCCGCGCTCAGGCCGGAATGGCGCAGGTCTCGATGGTGTTGGAGGCTGACGAAGGCGCGCTCTTTCCCGAACCCTTCTCCAAGCATAGCGAGGTTTCGGTGACGCGCCGGATTTACCGCTCCGGCGACACCGAATGCCTGCTCAACAAAATGCCCTGCAGACTCAAGGATATAGGCGAGTTCTTTATGGCCGCAGGCATTCACAGCCGCGGCTACGCCATCATTCCCCAGGGGAAGGTCGAGGAGGTTATCCAGGCCAAGCCGCTTGATTTGAAAGCGCTGGTCGAGGAAGCCGCCGGACTTGCGTTGTACAAAGAACGGCGCGAACTCAGCGAGCGCAAACTGGAGCGCGTGAAGGAAAATCTGGCCCGTGTAGATCAGGTATTGGCCGAGATTGAGCGCCAGCTTGCATTTGCTCGCCGCCAGGCGAAAAAGGCCGAGACCTATCGCGCGTTGAAGACGGAGTTGGGCGTGCTGGAAAAGCTTTGCGCTGCGCGGCGTATCGTGAACACCCGTCTCGACCTGGAGCGCGCGGCGGCAGAAAAAGAGCGTCTCAAGGGCGAGGTCGAGCAAGCCCGCGAAAGTCGCGCCCAAACGGGCGCCCTTGTCGAGCGAGTCGAGAAAGAGCTTAACCAGCTCGACCAGCAACTGGTGGCGAATACCAAAGAGGGCGAAACGTTGAGCGCTGCGGCGGCAGAGCGCGAACGAGCGCGCCAATTCCTGGCGCGCCGACGGGCCGAGATAGACGAGCGCATACCGCAAATAACCGCGCGGTTAGGTGAACTTGCCGAAAAGGGAGCGGCGGCGCGTCAGACTTGTAGCGAGCTTGAGCGCGAGCTGGCCTGCGCTCCTTTGCCCGACGACCAGGGTGAATCAGCGCTGTCCGCGGCGCAGGCTGAGTTTGCCTCGGCGCGCGCCGAACTCGAACGCCACGAAGCCCAGACCGAGCAGCTACGCGACGAACTCGCCGAGGCGCTGCGCGAAGTAACGGCGGCCCGCGCGCAAATCGCGCAAATGGAGCGCGAGCGCGGCGAATTGCTCCAGCGCGCAGCTCAAGCTGACCGCGTGCTGAGCGCGGCCTGCGCAGCGCTCCAGAAGGCGCAAAGCGAGCTTAGCGCGGTCACCACGGAAATCGAACGTCTGCAGGAACAGGCTGCGCAGAGCGAGGCCGATTTTGCCGCTGCCACCGAGCGCGAACTCGCCGCGCGCGACACCGTCGAGCGACAGGAGACGGCGCTGGCGGGCGCGCGCGAAGCAGTCGACGCGGCACTGCGGCGGGCTCGTCGACTCGAACTTGACGCGGCTGAAGAGCGTTTGCGCGTGGTGCTCGACTCGATGGACGGCGAGCGGCCCGCGTCGACGCCGCGTTTCCTGGCCGACGTGATAAGAGCGCCGCTGGAGCTCGAAGGTGCGCTATCAGCAGTACTCGGCGAGCTTCTGGGCGCCGTGATTGTGGAATCACCCAGTTTTGCGCTCAAAGCGGTCGAAGTCTTGCGCGAGAAACAGAGCGGACGCTTAAGCTTCGTGCCCCAGGACCTTAACGGCGTCCAGAACGGTGCTGGTTATCGTCTCAACGGAGCGCGCCGGCTGGTGGAGATGCTGGCCATCGACGAAAATTACGCCGGATTGGCCGAGGCATTGCTGGGTCACGTCGAGGTCGTTGACGATGTCGCCAGCGCGCTGGAGGCGGCTTCCAACGGGCATTACGGGCGCATTTTCGTGACTCGCTACGGCGACGTCGTTCGACCCGGTGGAATTGTCTCGGGCGGCCATCGCATGGCTTCGGAACAGGTCGTGGAGACTGAGCAGACGCTGCCTGTATCGCAAGCGCAAGAATTGCTGGCGCGCGCCGAGGAAGAGCGCGAGCTTTTGCGCCAGGCCTTAGTGTCGGCGCGCGAGATGTGCCGTCAAGCCGAGGCGCGCCTCGGGGCGGCGCGCGAGGCTAGCGCAAAGGCGCGAATGGCGGCGGACGCGGCGCGCTCCGCTTGCGAGCGCGCACGGCGCGAGCAGGAACTCGCTGCTGACTATCGCAACAAAACCTTGCACCGCCTGAGCGAGATCGACACGGCCCTGCCCGAGGCAAAAGCGCATGTCGAGGAAATTGAAGCCGCACAGCAGGTCCAGCGCGACCAGCTCGCTCAGCTGCGGCAACTGGTGGCTGAAAAGAGAACCCTTGCCGACGAAGCAGGAGTCAAACTGCGCACGCTCGACGCTGAGCTTAAGGCGCGCAAGGAGCGGCGCGAGAGCTTGGTGCGCCAGTTACATCAGGCTCGCTTGCTCGCCGACCAAATCGCGGCTCAACTCACCGATGAGGAACGCGCCCTGGAAAGGACTCGTGCGGAGCGCGAAGAGTTGGCGCGCGAAGCTGAAAAGATCGGGGCAAACGACGAGGCCGCCAGGGAAAGCACGCTGACGCTCGCCGCCGAGGCGCTACGCTTGCGCCGGGCGCGCGAGGAACTTGCCAGTGAACTAGAAGAGGCTTGCTCCGCGCTGAAACGAGCCGAGAGCGAACTGAGTCGGCTCGAGACGGAGAACGTTGAATGCGGACTTAAGCAGGAACGCCTCTCTGCCCTCTTCGACGAGCTTACGCGCTCGTTCCTGGAGCGCTTTCAGGTGGAATTTGAGCGCTATAGTAGTGAATCGGGGGCAACGCCGGACGCGCAGGACATCGACGAGAGCGAAAGCCGGCTCGCCGAGCTTCGCGCGCGCGTCGAACGCCTCGGCGTGGTCAACCTCGAAGCCGAGAACGAGGTCGCCGAGCTTGCTGACCGGGCGGAAAAGCTGCGGAGCGAACGCGCCGACCTGGACAAGGCTTCTCAGGATTTAACCCAGACGATTCAAAAGTTGAATCGCGAGGCCAAGCGCCGCTTCAGGGAGACCTTCGAGTCAGCCGCGCGCAATTTCGCCGAGTTGTTGCCGAAGCTCATGGATGGCGGCGAGGGAAGACTAGAACTTCTGGACATTAACGATGAGGGCGTCGAAGGACTCGGGGTTTTGGTTCGACCTCCTGGCAAACGCGTTAAGGAGCTGGGACTCTTGTCGGGAGGTGAAAAGGCGATTAGCGCCCTGGCTCTGATCTTTTCGCTCTTTTTGTTGAAGCCAAGTCCCTTTTGCCTGCTCGACGAGGTGGACGCGTCGCTCGACGAGCGCACGCTCACCGCGTTCACTCGCCTGCTCGGCGAGTTCCAGGGCCGTTCTCAGTTCATCTTGGTAACGCACAATCAGGCAACGATGCGCGCTGCCGATCAGATTCACGGCGTCTCGATGCCGCAGCCTGGCGTTTCGCAGGTAATCTCACTCAAACTTTCCGAGGCCGCGTAAGCCAACCACCTGCCGGAGTGTACTCGTTGAAGC
>JAJYYI010000038.1 GCA_021801125.1 Deltaproteobacteria bacterium
AATCTGGTCGTCGTGGACCCGCTCGAGGCGTGGGACGGCAACGGTGGCCTGCGCGCGAAGCTGGTGGAATGGACGAAGATGCGCGGTCGCTCGCCGCGGCTGTATCCGGCGTCGCTGATTTGGTGCCTCAGGAAGCCGGGGCGTGAGCTTCGCGACAGAATCGAAGAACACCTCGCATGGCAGCGCGTTCAGCGGGAAATCAACGACGGAACGATCGGCGAATTTGAGCCGTCGGAGCTTAAGGATCTGGCCACCAAGGTCCGCTCGGCTGAGGAAGAAGCTCGCGAGGAAGTATGGGCGAGCTACAGGTTCATCGCGTTCGCCGATCCGAAGGCGTCGGACGGACTGGGAGTCATAGACCTCGGCGCGGGTCATTCGAGCGGAGCGAAATCGCTGTGCGAGCGAATACTCGGCGCGTTGAAATCGAACGCGATGCTCAATGAGTCGCCGGGGGCAGGCTACTTGGAGCGGCGCTGGCCCGAAGCCTTCAAACAGACCGGCGCGTGGCCGCTCAAGAGCCTGAGGCAAGCATTTCTCGACGGCTCGCTGGAACGCGTGATCAATCCCGACGAGTACCTGAAGCGCAAGGTTCCCGAGTTCGTCGCAAAGGGCGACTTCGGCCTAGCGTCGGGAGATCAACCTGGCGGCGGGTTTCTGCGGATTTGGTTTCAACAGCCAGTGTCTCCCGATGAAGTCTCATTCGACGCTGACGTTTACCTGCTGACGGGAGCCCGGGCGAAGGCAATCAGAGAGCAAGCCCAAGCACCCGCCAAAACGTCTGGTGCTCCCACGTCGGAGCAAATCGAGCCGGCACCGGCGGGGCCAACGGAATCCGCGCTGGCCGTTGTCGTGTCAACGTCAGAGTCCGAGGCCGGTGCCGCGGCTACAGCCACAACTGCAAAGCATCAGCTCCGGATAACCGGTGCTATTCCGCCCGAGATATGGAACCGGCTCGGAACGAAATTGATCCCGAAGCTAAGAGCAGGTGCAAATCTGCGGCTGGGGCTCGATTTCACCTTCGACCTCGACGCCCGGGAGGCTGACCAAATCGTGAACGATCTACGACTGGCGCTCTCCGACCTCGGACTGGCAGGAGCCCTTAAGATCGAGCGCAGCTAGGATCTTCGCCCCGCCATAGAAAGCTTTCGACCCTCTGAATATTTCGCGCGTGGCATACCCACCGGTTCGACGCCGCGAAGTCGTTACGTCAAAGGCGAACTCCTGACAGCCAAGATAGGTCAAGCTCGCTGATCAGTAAATTCGAACGAAACTGGAAAAGGATCCGCAGATATTGATCATTGCTTCGAAAGTGGAGACACGTAAAAGACCGTGCCGCTCTTGTTGCGTGTCTCTAGGTTG
Organism: Deltaproteobacteria bacterium; assembly: GCA_021801125.1. GTDB lineage: Bacteria > Desulfobacterota > Binatia > Binatales > Binataceae > JAJYYI01. Next base: position 1,360 of record JAJYYI010000038.1, read on the forward strand.
AGTGTCAGACGGCGCAGTGTTTCCGCTTGCGCTTTCGCGTCAGCACGAAAACCGAACTCCGTCCATCGCGAAGGAACCCCGCCGTCGGGCACCGGCAGGTGGTACCATCGCATGCCCCGCCCTTTTACCTGCTCGTCGATGCTATGAACGCCCAATGCCGCCAGTTCCTCCGGGAGAATCACGCTGACCACGGACGACGCGCCCCATCCGGCAATAACGCCGAGGGCGTCGGCCAGGTCGCGGTTCCAATCGCCAGACATCGCGCCCCGCTGCTTCTTGCCGGGACAGAGCGTCATTCCGATTTCGCCGCCAGTGTCGAGCCGTACCGAATCGATTCGGAGACGGTCATTTCTTTGTGCTTTCATTTTCGAAGAAACTGCCACTGGCGAGCGACAACCGTTGTCGCCCTGAGTTTGAAGAAGCAAGCGTCGGGAAAGCTATCGACGTAGCAACCTGATGGTTGTCAATTGACGGGCACAAGTTTGTTGAGGGGGTGCCGGAGGCGAGCAACGTTTGGCTGTGGAGATGGGCCACCGGAAGAGAAACGCTCGTTGCGCAAGGCTCGGTCAATTGCCGCGCTGCAGGGGAAAGAGGGCCCGCTCCGCCTGGGAGAGCGAGTCGAAAATCGTTGCGGCGTCCGGGGCCGCAATCAACGCGGCAGTCGCCTCGGGTCGCGCAAGCAACTGCGCCAGTTTGGCCAGCCAGGGAAGGTGTAACTCGTGGAACTTGAGTCCAAGGACAAAGAACAGATGCGTCGGTCTACCATCCAGCGCGTCGAAATCGACGCCGCGACGCGAGCGACCCAGGACCATGAAAGGGCGAACCACCTGGTCAGGATGGCGGTTCATGGTGTGCAGGAAGGCGACGCCATTGCCCACCGCGCTCGGCATGATGTTCTCGCGTTCGATGAGCGCTCCGACGAACCAATTCTTATCCCGGACTAAGCCAAGGCGGTTGGCAACGGCCGCAAGCTCCTCAATCACTCCGATCCCGGTGGTCGCCTCCAGTTCCGGGACGATATGGCTCGGTTGGAAGCAGCTCGCAAGATCGAGCATCCGGCGCGGAACTCGATTTCGATGATCGAGCTCGACATGCTGCGGAGCCACGCCCAGCATCTGATCGTCAAGCCACGCGTCGAGCATGGCTTTACGAAAGCGCCATTGATTTCCGATCTTGACGCCGGGCAGCGCGCCCTCAGACACCAGCTTCAGCACTGTGCGCTCGTTCACGTTCAGGTAGGCAGCGACCTGACGAGCAGTCATGAGCCGATCCGCCGTTTCGAGAGACATTTTGAAGAATCTTTTGACAGGCTCTTTAGATTACGGCAAAATACCGGAAAATACTGAAAACTGCAATCACTTACCTTGTTTGCAAAGATTGCTAGCTACGTTTCGACGAGAATTCGCCTATTGGACCGCGGTCTTTTCTCGTCGATGAACAGCTACAGCAGAAGGATCGGCCTCTACTATGGTTGTCGTGAACTCTCGGCCCACCGGTACCGGAGTTGAGCTTCCTTTTGCGTTTGCCGTCCCGAAAAAGCCACGCGCGACCCGGCGTGCCGCATCGTAAAGAGCCGTCTTCATGCAATTGAAGATTCGTGAAGTATCGAAACTGCTCAAGGTCTCCGAAAAAAAGGTGAACGAGTGGATTCGGCGTGGAATCCTGCGGGCCGATAGTGTCAACGATCAATACCTACTGCATCGGAGCGACTTGCTTGAGCGGACTTCTTCCCGCGAGATCAATGTCCGCGCGGAGATTTTTCTACCGTCCGACCCAGCCAGCATGAAGATACCCTCCCTCGTGGACGCCCTGCGCGACGGCGGCATCTTTCACCGATTGCGTGGCGACGATAAGCGGGCGGTGTTGCGGACCATAGTCGACACACTTGCTCTGCCGCCGGATGTCGACCGGGAACAGGTCTCGCAGATTTTGCTCGCGCGTGAGGCGCTGGGTTCGACGGCGATAGGGGAAGGGATCGCCATACCGCACGTTCGGCGGCCTCTTCTCCTCAACGGCTCACGCGCGGCGATTTCGCTATGCTTTCTGGAGCATCCCGTTGATTTCGGCGCCCTCGACGGCAAGCCGGCATTTGCAATTTTCCTTCTAATCAGTCCCACCGCACGCACGCACCTGCATCTACTTTCGCGTCTGTCCTTTGCGCTCCACGATCCGGAATTGAAGGCGGCGTTGGCTCGCCGGGCGTCGTCCGCGGAAATTCTTGCTGAATTTCAAAGGGTGGAGGAGGCGGTCGGGGCGCGAGCGCAGATGGACGAGTCCGAATCATGACCGCGATGTTGGTATCGCTTCTTTTCTTTGCCGCCGGCGCAGCGGCATCCCTGATCTGTGCGAACCGGGGGCGCTGGCCGACTTTTCTCGGCGCCGGCGGCATCATTCTGGGATGCGCATGCGGCATCGTCCCCGCAGTGCAAGTGGCGCTAGGAGCATCTGCGCAGTCAGTACGGATGGCGTGGGATGTCCCGTACGGCAACTTGTACCTGCAACTGGATGCGCTCTCCGCGTTCTTTCTCCTGCCGATTTTTTTGATATCCACACTTGCCGCGCTCTATGGCGTCGAATACCTGGAAGCTTACCGCGGCAAGAAAGCGCTCGCACCGCCGTGGTTCTTCCTGAATGCGCTCACCGCGAGCATGGTAGTGGTCGTCCTGGCCCGCAACGCGGTCCTGTTTCTCATGGCCTGGGAAACAATGGCGCTCTCATCCTTTTTTCTTGTTACTTTCGAAGACGAAAAGGAAAGTACACGTCAAGCAGGTTGGACGTACCTTGTGGCTAGTCACATCGGCACAGCATTTCTCCTTGTGCTCTTCGTACTGCTTGGCAAAGAGAATGGTTCGCTGGATTTCAATCGTTTCACCGCGTCGTCAGGTGCGGGGCTTCTCTTTGTTCTTGCACTTGTGGGATTTGGCACTAAGGCAGGTTTCGTACCGCTACACGTTTGGCTGCCTGAGGCCCATCCCGCCGCGCCCAGTCATGTCTCCGCTGTGATGTCGGCGGTCATGATCAAGACTGGCATTTACGGCCTGATTCGCATTCTCACTTTCCTGGGTCCGCCTCAGGCATGGTGGGGATGGGTGCTATGCGCGGTCGGGTTGACGTCGGGTATCCCTGGTGTCCTGCTCGCGCTTGCGCAACACGACCTCAAGCGCCTTCTCGCCTATCACAGTGTGGAGAACATCGGCATTATCGCGCTGGGTCTCGGTGTCGGGATTGTCGGATTGAGTGTCGGCGCACCTTTCATAGCGGTGGTCGGTTTCGCCGGGGCGATGCTTCATGTTCTGAACCACGCGCTGTTCAAAGGATTGCTCTTTTTCGGCGCGGGAAACGTGGCTCACGGCGCGCATACGCGCGAGATAGATCATCTGGGAGGCCTTGTGCGCCGTATGCCCGGCACCAGCGCAACGTTCCTGATCGGGGCCGCCGCTATTTCAGGCCTGCCTCCGCTAAATGGCTTCGTCAGCGAGTTCTTGATTTATCTGGCGAGCTTTAAGGGAACTATCTCGCTCGAGGGTTCTGGCAGCATTCCGATGCTTGCAACGATCCCGGGGCTCGCCTTGATCGGAGGTCTGGCGGTGGCCTGCTTTACGAAGGCATTTGGCATCGTATTTCTCGGCGAGCCACGAACTCGGCACGGCGAGGACGCGCGCGAGGTCGGCCTCGCGATGCTGGCACCCGGATTTCTGTTATCGGCTGGATGCGTATTCATCGGCTTGTTCGGTTCGAACGTTGTGCGGTCAATGGGTCCGTTGATCTCCAGCGTGACCGGCCTGCCGTTAATTGCTGTTGGCGAAAGTCTCGCGCAAGCCGCTTACTCAGTCGCGCGGGTTGGGTATTTCGGCGCGGTGCTGATTGGCGTCGCCATTCTGCTCAGTCTCGCGCGAGCGATGGCACTTGCACGCCGCCGCGTCGTCACGGCGGTTACCTGGGACTGCGGGTACGCGCAGCCTTCGCCGCGGATGCAGTACACGGCTTCATCATTCGCGCAGCCGCTGACGGAGTCTTTTGGGATGCTCCTGGGGACGCGTCGAGTTCTGACCGCGCCGCAAGGACTGTTTCCACAACGGGCGGGATTTCATACACAGACCGAGGACCCCTACCAGAGCGGCATCTTTCGGCCGGTTTTTTGCGCGATTTACCGCGGGATGGCTTATTTCCGGCCACTGCAGCAGGGACGGGTACAGTTTTACATACTGTATATTGCCATCACTCTCGTCGTGCTCCTGCTCTGGCAACTCGTCTGAACCATGATTTCGGGATCGT
>JAJYYI010000104.1 GCA_021801125.1 Deltaproteobacteria bacterium
CGGGTGCGGGTGCCGGTGCTGGTTACGCTGGGAGTGTGCGCCAATGGCCAGCGTGTGGTGCTCGATCTGCGGCTGGCGGGCGCCGAGAGCGAGCAAGCCTGGCTCGACGCGGTGCGCGCGCTGTGCGCGCGCAATCTTGGCGCACCGCTGCTGGCGGTGATCGATGGCAATCCGGGGCTGGCCGCGGCGCTCAAGCTGCAATGGCCGCGAATCGCGATTCAGCGCTGCACCAATCACAAGCTGTGGAACCTGCTCGCCAAGGCCCCGGCCCATCTGCGCGAGGAACTCGCCGAGGATTATCGGCGCATGATCTACGCCGACAGCCGCCAGGCGGTAGAGCAGGCGCGGATCGCGTTCACGCGCAAGTGGAAGCTGCGCTCGCAGGCGGTCAGTTCCAGCTTCGCCCAGGCCGGCGACGAACTCTTCACCTTTACCAGTTTCCCGAGCTCGCAGTGGAAGGCGTTGCGGACCACCAATGCCCTCGAGCGAATCAACGAGGAGTTTCGCCGCCGCACCAAAACCCAAGCCTCGTTGCCGAGCGAGGAGGCCGTCCTGTTCCTGCTCTTTTGGTTATTGCGCAGCGGCCAGATCACGCTGCGCCGCCTGGTCGGCTGGAGGGCCCTGGCTAATAGCAACTCGCAGGCGGAGGCTGCGTAGCGACTGGATAATCAATCGCTCCCTCGCCCAATCCTGATGCTAACTCCTTTTCTACCACTTGACCGACACCACCCACCGTGCGCGATAAACGTGAGCGGCGTCGTGATAACCCCGGCGCCGGGGCCGATTTCGGCGGCTTGCAAAGCCAGCCGGATAGCGTCGGTCCCGCTGCTGACAGTCACCACTCTGCGCACGCCCAGATATTCCGCGAATTTCTTATCGAACGCTGCGACCTGAGGATCGCCGACGTACGCTCTGTGCGCACGAATCGAGCCGATCTCGCCGGCGACGAATTCGCGGATATCGCGGTTTTGCGCGGCGAGGTCAACCATCCTGATTCGCATCGGGCCCCTCGGCCGGACCTCGACGGCCCTGCGCCAAAGACCCCTGGGTGACGGCGTTCGAGCCATTCGGGCCCCTGTCTCGCGCTGATCGCCTAAGAGCGATGGTTCGTATCAATCGCGCGGGACAACCCGCGACGACCGTGTCCGGCGGCACGTCGCCGGTCACCACGGCGCCCGCGCCAACGATGGCGCGGGCGCCTACCTCCACCCCGCACATGACTATTGCTCCGCTACCGATCGACGCGTTCTCGCGCGCGACCGTCCGCTCCATGCGCCAATCCGCTTCTCTCTGCGGCAGGCCGTCCTCGTTCGTGGCGCGCGGGTACCGATCGTTGATGAAGACCACGCCGTGCCCTATGAAGACCCCATCTTCGATATCGATGCCGCTGCAGATGAACGTGTGGCTGGAGATCTTGCATCGAGCACCGACGCGCGCGCCGCGTTGGATTTCCACAAAGGCCCCTGGCCGGGAGTTGTCGCCGATCTCGCAGCCGTACAGGTTGACGAAGGCGCTGAGTCGCACGCGCCGGCCGAGCGCGACGTCCCGCGCCACGTTCACGTTTGGGGGCAGTCCACGACCTGGTCTAGCGGGCCGCCGGTTGTCCATGAAATTCGCTCCCTTCCGTGATGACGGACACGGGCTTTCCGCCGGTGCGCAGCGAACGATCGGCTGCTTCGCGCACGCTCACCACTCGAAGGCCGTTGAGGCCGTCGGTGCGCGGCGTGTCGAGGCCTAGAGCGCAGTCGATGAGTTGGTCGGACTCGGTCCTCAACGGCTCCGTCTCCTCGACGCGCGGATTGTAGATATCGCCGTAGCGGTAGGAGTACTGGAAATCGCCGAAGGTGTCGTAATATCGATGGAGTTTGACGGTCTTGTCGTAGACGCGGATTTTCTCCTGGATGGCGGTGTCGTCGTACACCAGCATCTTGCGCGACCCGACGATGGTGGTGCGCCGTATCTTATTCTGATCGAGCCAGCTCAGGCGGATGAAGGCGATCATGTTGTTGGGGAAGTGCAGCGCGATGAGCGCCACGTCTTCGATTCGGTCGCAGTGGTGGCTCTGGCCCTGGCCGCTCACCGCCTCCGGCATGCGGCCCACCAGCTTCAGAATGATCGCAACGTCGTGCGTACCGAGATCCCAGGCGACGTTTACGTCGCGTTGGAAAAGTCCCAGGTTCGCCCGCACCGAGCTGACGTAAAAAATGTCGCCCAGTTCGCCCGCCGAAATAAGATCCTTTATCTTCAGCACAGGTGCGGTGTACTCAAAGGTATGGCCGACCATCAGTAAACGGCGGGTCCTGCTTGCCAGCTCCACGAGCTGGGAAGCTTCGCAGACGCGCGTCGCCAGAGGCTTTTCGACAACCACCGACTTTCCTGCCTCGAGCGCCCGACGCGCAATCGCGTAGTGCGTGCCGACCGGCGTTGCCACCACTGATTGCCAGGCAAGCCTGGGCCGCTCAGGCCTATCCTTCTCTCGCATGGCTTCGAAGAACTTGCCCATGTGCTCTACCCTCCCGCCGTAGGCGAAGACGCGCTTGGCAGCCGAATCGTCTGGCCGGGGTAAATAAGATCCGGATTGGTGATCGTAGGATTGGCCTCCAGCAAGCGTCCCATCTCATCGCGCGAGCCCAGATAACGAGTGGCGATTGTCGCGAGCGTGTCGCCGCGCCGCACGATGACGACGCGTTGTCGGGCGGTGACCCTGGCAGGCGTGGTCCGCCGCGGCGTGCCGGACGCGGCGGGCTCGCCGGCGCCGCCCATCAGCGCCTTCTCGGCTACCGTTATCGGAGGTGCGGCCGTAGACTCCCATTCCCGCGACTTAGAGACATTCGGCGGCGTCATGATCGGCGTGGCCTGGGATGCCTCTTTGCGCTCCGGTCGGGGTCTAGCCTCGGGAGCGGGCTCCGTGGACGCGGCCGAAGGCGACCGTTGGGTCTCGTTTTCGGGAACCAGCAGCCGGGTTGGCCTGACCAAGCCCGCCTCAACCTGAACGTGACGCTGTTGCCAAAGATATCCGCCGAAGGCGCCGAGCAGCGCGATCCCGGCGAAAGGAAGAGCGAGGCGCAATGCGCCTTTGCGCAGGCGAAGGAGGTGTTGCGCAGCTTTGGCGAGTAGGCCGCCCTCGCGGCGATGCAAGAGCGCCGATCGGCAATCGGTTAGCGCGGCTTTCATCGCCTTCGTCTCGACGCGCTTCGCTTTCGCCGCGTACGCGATCAGCATCGCGTTGTGGCACAACATGTTTATTTGGCGCGGGATGCCGCCGCTTTCTCGAGTGATCAAACGCAGTGCACCGGGCGAGAAGATTTTGCTCGCGCTGCCGTGGTTGGATTGCAGCCGATAGTCTATGTATTCGTCCACCTCAGGCATTGTGAGCGGTTCGAGCACCGCCCTGGCTCCGACTCGCTGGTTAAGTTGGCGAAGCCGTGGGGCTGCCAGCCGACGCAATAACTCAGGTTGACCCACGAGAATAATCTGCAAGAGCTTTCGCTCGGGAAGTTCGAAGTTCGAAAGCAGCCGCAGCTCTTCGAGCGTCGCGTCGGTCAAATCCTGGGCCTCGTCGATGATGATCGCGACCCGCTCTTGTTCGTTGAGGCGCGAGAGCAACTCGTTGAGCGCCTGGATAAGACCGAGCTTGCCGGGCCTGGAGGGAGTTACCGGAAGCTGCTCGACGAGCACCGTGAGCAACTCTTCGAAGCTGAGCCTCGGATTGCCCGCGTACGCCAGGCGCACCCAGGCGTGCTCACGGGCAATCATGGAGCAAATCAACGTGGTCTTGCCCGTGCCCGCTTCGCCGACGAGCACCGTAAAGCCGGAAGGCTCTTTGAGTCCCCATTCGAGAGCCGCGAGCCCTTCGCGATGGGCTTTGCTCATGTAAAGCAGATGCGGTGAGGGGGTGAACTGGAACGGCGGGCCGCTTAAGCCGAAATGCTGGTAATACATGTGTTGCCTTACTGTTGCTCGTAAATAACGGCGATAGTGTTGAAGCCGGTTGCGCGAGTTATCGCGATTGGGGAATACGCCTTCGGATCGCGCCACTCCTCCCAGCACGCGGCAGCGGCGCCGAGGATAAGCGCCAGCAGGGCTCCGCTCATAAGATTTACGCTTATCTTCGGCGAGATGGGTTTGAGCGGAAAATCGGGCGGCTGTGCCACGCTCACGTCGAGAATCCTGCTTTGGTTGAGCGCGTGGCTGGCGCGCGCTTCCTCGCCCTTGCGCAGGTACGACAAATAGACTTCGCGGTCGGCCTGCACTTGCCGCTGGGCGCGCTCGATCTCGACGCCGTCGTTAATGAACCCATCCAGCTTTTGCCGCAGACTTCGGACCTCGTGGGACAGGGCATTCTCGCGCGCCTGCGCCGCGGCGACTTTCGCCTGGGCCGCTCGCAAATTGGTCTCTATAGCGACCCAGACCGGGTTAAGCGTGGTGCTCGACTCTTGGACCTCAAGGCGGTCTTCACGGGCGAGAATGGCTCTGGCCGCGTCGAGCTTCGCCTCAATCTCCTTGATGCGCGCGCTGTCGGGTTGATAGCGGCTGAGCAGCTCTGCGCGCTCGGATTCGAGCCTCATCACTTCCGGCTTAAGCTGTTGGAGCGCAAGGTTCTGTTCTTCACGGATTTCCTTGGCGACCTGTCGTGGAGTGGCTCGATCTTGCTGCGTGAGCGAGCGCACTTCGGTCATAGTGGCCGCGAGTTCTGCTTGCGTGCGGTTGTAATCGTCTTCAACGCTGGTCAACTGGGTCGTTAACTTTCGCCGCTGGTCGGCGATATCCGTGATTCCCGTCTGGAGTTGGAGCGCGCGCAGCCTCTCTTCCGAGCGGCGCAATCGCTCCTGAAGCATCTGCGCCTGCGCCTCGAAAAAGCGCATCGCGCGCGGATCATTGGTCAAACCCCCATGCAGGTCCAGGTACTGGTCGAGCAAACGGGTGAGGAAGTCCTGCGCCCAATTGGGATCGCGCGAAACGAATTCGACCGCGACCAGGTTCGAGCGCCGAATAACCCAGGAGGAGAGCCGCTGCCATACCTCGCTTACCCATCGTTCGCGCGCGCTCTGTTTGGGTGCTCTGTGTAAGGCTTGATAGCTCGTGGCCGGCAGGTTCAAGACGAACCGCAAGGTGTCCTTCGCAAAGCCGCCAACCATCGAGTCCGCCTGCGGGGGTTCGAGCTTGGCCAGCGCCTGCGCGACTGGGTATGAGCTGACAACCAAGTCGCGCTCGGAATTCAAGTCTTGCTCGGTGACCGGATTGTTGACCGCGCTGGGCCGGGCGGGGCTGTTTCCCTGCAGGCCTGGGGACACCAAAAGCTGCGCCAGGTTGTCTTGAATCAGCACCTTCGCGGTTGATTCATACAGCGGCGGCGTCAGCAGCGTGGTCACAACCACCACGGTCATCACCACCGCTGCGACCTTAAGGTCGATTTCGCGTCGGCGAAACAACACCTCAAGCCAATACTCAAGAGTCGCCAAATCCATGCCGCTATCCTGTCGTTCAGTGCCCGGGCGCCAGCTTGGCGCTCGGACTTCTTGAAGGCGGTCGAGCGAGTTTCATGCCAGCCGTCAGATACCGAGAAATGGAGACAATAT
>JAJYYI010000136.1 GCA_021801125.1 Deltaproteobacteria bacterium
TACGCGCCCGTAGCTCAGTTGGATAGAGTGGCAGCCTCCGAAGAAATCAAGCGGAGGTTCGAAGCGCACCGGAAAGCTCGAGGGAATCAGGAGCGTGGGGGAACGCTCTCTCGGCACCTCGCCGACGGAGTGACCAAGGCGTGACCACGCGCGAGCGGGCGGCACGTCGGCGATCGGATAAGATTTCGGGTACGCGCCCGTAGCTCAGTTGGATAGAGTGGCAGCCTCCGAAGCTGCAGGTCGCTGGTTCGAATCCAGTCGGGCGCGCCAATTCCTTCAATAAAATCGTGCGCTTACAAGCGGGTCGTCGTGCCGTAGAGCCCAACCGACCTCGCTTTTGGTCACTCCCTGGTCACTCCCGACGCGCATGCACGGGACATCGACCACACGACGCTTCAACGTCGGACTCCTGTAACTCACCGAAATCCATAACGTTTTCATTGCTACGTGTATCCATTGGATCTACACTCGCGTGGATGGGAGTCAAAGACGTCGGCGTTCGTATCCGGGTTGAAAAGGGACTGCGCGACCAATTTCTCGAAACCTGCCGCCGCCAGGACAAGCCGGCCGCGCAGGTGCTTCGGCACTTCATGCGGGAATACGTAGCCGAGCACGGCGACGGAGCCGCGCGCCCGCCGCGCGGAAGAAAGACTCCCGTGACGCCAGAGGGGGCGAAGAGTTGAACGCTGTCGAGATAGAACAGGCAATAACCGACCTTGCGGAACAGCCGTTTGACCGCGCGAACTTCCCGTATGCCTTCCTTGAAGCCTTCGGCAACAAGGAGACGACGATCAAGAAGTTGCGTGCGGGCGCGTCCAATAGGTCCGACCTCGGCGGCGTTCTTCAGACCAACAACATTCATATCCTGACCTGCGGCACCGGGCAGGTCACAACCGCCCTCGCCGCGCTGAAAGACAGCCCTGCGACCGCCAAGGCCAAGGCGAAATTCATCCTCGCCACCGACGGCGCGGACTTCGAGGCAGAAAACCTGACGAATGGCGAAACCGTCGCCTGCGCGTATAAGGATTTCCCCGACCATTTCGGATTCTTCCTGCCGCTGGCCGGCATCACCACCGTCCGGCAAATCGCCGAAAACTCCTTCGACATCCGCGCCACCAGCCGCCTAAACCGGCTCTACGTCGAGCTGTTGAGGGACAATCCCGCGTGGGGAGAGGCCGAACGCCGCCACGACATGAATCACTTCATGGCGCGGCTCATCTTCTGCTTTTTTGCCGAAGACACCGACATCTTCATCGGCAAGGGCCTGTTCACCGACACTATCGCTCAAATGAGCGCGAAGGACTCGTCCAACACGCATGAAGTAATTGAAACGCTGTTTCGCGCCATGAACACGCCAAACCAGGAGCGCGAGCGCGCCGGACTTCCCCGGTGGTCGAACTCGTTCCCCTACGTCAACGGCGGCTTGTTCTCCGGCAGCATGGACGTTCCGCGTTTCAGCAAGATCGCGCGGTCCTATCTTCTCCACATTGGCAACCTCGACTGGACGAAGATCAACCCGGATATTTTTGGCTCCATGATTCAGGCCGTCGCCGAGGATGAAGAGCGCGGCGCACTCGGGATGCACTACACCAGCGTCCCGAACATCCTGAAAGTCCTGAACCCGCTCTTCCTCGACGATCTGCGCGCGAAACTTCAGGAGGCGGGTGACAGCCCCCGTACCTTGCTCAACCTTCGCAAGCGCATGGCGAAAATAAGGGTTTTCGACCCCGCTTGCGGCTCCGGCAACTTCCTTGTAATTGCATATAAGCAAATGCGCGAGATAGAGGCCGAGATCAACAGGCGGCGGGGAGAGCCCGACCTCCGCAGTGAAATTCCGCTGACCAATTTTCGCGGTATAGAACTGCGAGACTTTCCGGCAGAGATCGCGCGTCTCGCGCTTGTCATCGCGGAGTACCAATGCGACGTTCTGTATCGCGGGCAGAAACTGGCGCTCGCTGAGTTTTTGCCGCTGCGTTCGGAGAACTGGATCACCTGCGGCAATGCTCTACGTCTTGATTGGTTGAGCATTTGCCCGCCGACGGGAATCGGCGTAAAGCTGCAGGCCGATGACCTCTTCAGCACGCCGCTCGAGCAGGCCCAAATCGACTTCGAGAACGAGGGCGGAGAGACATTTGTATGCAGCAACCCACCCTTCAAAGGTGCTCGCAAACAGACGCCTGAACAGAAGTCAGATCTTCGCGATCTGTTTGGCGGCGGCAATGATTACAAAGATTGCGATTATGTGGCCGGTTGGTACATCAAAGGCGTATCTTTTCTTCGCTGCACTCAGGGTGCACTTGCATTCGTTTCGACAAGCTCGGTATGTGAGGGAGAGCAGGTTCAGCACGTTTGGAGTCGTGTCTTCGACCACGGCTGTCAGATTAAGTTCGCACATCGGCCCTTTGCGTGGCGAAACAACGCCAGCAATAACGCGATGGTGACGTGTGTCATCGTGGGGCTGGCGGCAAAGGGGACCAGCGTGCTCGGCATTTTCGACGGTGAAACGCTCAAGGCGTGTAGTTCGATTTCGCCTTACCTGGTACCCGGGGCTGCAAAATTTGTCACCGCACTGAAGACTCCGCTTTCCACGGACGTCTCTGCGGTTGTCGCGGGTAGTATGCCGCGCGATGGCGGCTACCTGATTCTTTCCGAAACTGAAAAGCAAGAATTGCTCACTGAACATCCTGACGCGCGGGCTTTGCTAAAGAGACTATCCGGGACGAGTGAGCTTACGGGAGGCGTGGTCCGATGGTGCCTCTGGATAACCGACGACGACTTGGAAACGGCTCTACGCATACCGTCCGTTCGCTGTCGGGTCGACAATGTTCGGTTGTTTCGGTCAAACTCTGATGCAAAAACGACCCGCGGTTACGCTCGCATTCCGCACAAGTTCGCGCAGCGATCGCACAGAAACACGCGGGCGATCATCATTTCCGCTACCAGCTCGCAGAATCGGCAGTACCTGCCAGCGGACATCTGCACGAGCGATGTCGTAATTTCCAACGCCGCTTATGCAATGTATGGCGCGGCGCTGTTTGAGCTGAGCATATTAGTATCAAGACTCCACCTGGCGTGGGTGGCGGCGGTATGCGGGCGGATGAAGACTGACTTTCGTTTCTCCAAGACTCTCGGCTGGAATACGTTTCCCGTCCCGACGCTGACCGAGAAGAACAAGGCCGACCTGACACGTTGCGCCGAGGACATCTTGCTTGTGCGTGAGCATCATTTCCCGGCGACCATCGCCGATCTCTACGACGCTGACGCCATGCCGCAAGACTTGCGCGCAGCGCATGACTACAACGACGAAGTTTTAGAACGCATCTACATCGGTCGCCGGTTCAAAAACGACACGGAGCGGCTGGAAAGGCTGTTCGACCTCTATATGAAAGTGACCGCCGGGGCGGCGACCGCCAAGAAGCGGAAGACAGGCGCGGCATGAGATTCGCTTTGGTCAACCATGAAAGGGCCGATCCACAGCCCCAACTGCACGGGGAATGTCCTCATTGCGGTGAAGAAGTCATTTCCAAATGCGGTAGGGTAAAAGTCTGGCATTGGGCGCACAAATCAAGGGAGGTTTGTGACCCTTGGTGGGAGAACGAAACCGAGTGGCACCGCGCATGGAAGGATAAGTTTCCCAAAGAGTGGCAGGAGATCGCCGCCGTGGATTCTAAAACGGGTGAAACACACATCGCGGACGTCAAGACCTCTCATGGCTTAGTTGTAGAGTTTCAACATTCTCCAATGCCGCTAGAGGAAATGACGGCGAGAGAGCGTTTCTATGGAAACATGATCTGGATAGTGGACGGGAAAAGAGGTGAACTTGACAGCAGTTATTTTTTGCTGGGCTTGGATCGCACTCCAATTCAAACCAATCCCCTCGCGTTCGCATTCTCCTGGCACGGTAAGAGCCGGATCATGCACAACTGGTCCGATGCGAAAGCCCACGTGTTTATCGACTTCGGGAATAGCATGACGAAAGGCCCTCCGGTTGTTTGGCGACTGGTCGATTTTGATGTGAAGCAAAAGCGAGGAGTCGTTGGCCCTTATCCAAAGCATTTACTGATCGAGGCCATTTCGCGCGGCAAAGAAATTGGAGTGCCATATCTTCCGACGCCGGAAGGTTCCGAAACTTCATAACGGGGAAATGTGAGCAACGACAAATGACGACGGAAACCAAGTCGGCCCCCTCCATATCCGTTACCTACGCGCAAAACGGCGCATCGACCAAAGCCAATGCCCTTGGCATGAGGCCGATGCAGGAGCGCGCGTATGAGAAGCGCGGCGAGCAATACCTGCTCATCAAGTCTCCGCCCGCGTCGGGCAAGAGCCGCGCGCTCATGTTCATCGCGCTCGACAAGTTGCAGAACCAGGGCTTGAAGCAGGCCATCATCGTCGTCCCAGAAAAAGCCATCGGCGCGAGCTTTCATGACGAGCCGCTGACGAAGTACGGATTTTGGGCCGATTGGCACGTCGAGCCGAAATGGAACCTCTGCAACGCCCCCGGCGGCGATAACGGCGGAAAGGTCAAGGCCCTCGGCGCGTTTCTCGAAGGCGCCGATAAGGTGCTTGTCTGCACCCATGCGACCTTCCGCTTTGCCGTCGATGAATACGGCGTGGAGAAGTTCGACGACCGGCTGATTGCCGTGGACGAGTTCCACCATGTCTCGGCCAGCCCCGACAACAAGCTGGGCGCGCATCTCGGGCAGTTCATCGCCCGCGACCGCGTTCATATCGTCGCCATGACCGGCTCCTACTTCCGGGGCGACGCGGAGGCCGTGCTTGCCCCGCAGGACGAAGCCAAATTCGACACCGTTACTTACACCTATTACGAACAGCTCAACGGCTACGAATACCTCAAGCAACTCGACATCGGGTATTTCTTCTATTCCGGGTCCTACGTCGATGACATCCTCAAGGTGCTCGACTTGAACGAAAAGACCATTCTCCACATCCCCAACGTCAATTCGCGCGAGAGCACGAAGGACAAGATGCGGGAGGTGGAGCACATCATCGAGGCGTTGGGCGAGTGGCAGGGAATCGACGACAGGACCGGTTTCCAGCTGGTCAAGAAACCGGACGGTCAGGTTCTCCGCATCGCCGACCTGGTGGACGACGACGCCAGCAAGCGCGACCGCGTGTCCGCCTCCCTGAAAGACCCGGCGCAGAAGGACAACCGCAACTACGTGGACATTATCATCGCGCTCGGCATGGCGAAGGAAGGCTTCGACTGGATATGGTGCGAGCACGCCTTAACCGTCGGTTATCGCTCAAGCCTGACGGAAATCGTCCAGATTATTGGTCGCGCCACCCGCGATGCCCCGGACAAGACGCGCGCCCGCTTCACGAACCTGATTGCCGAGCCGGACGCCTCCGAGGAGGCTGTCACGGAGGCGGTGAACGACACTCTCAAGGCCATCGCCGCCAGCCTGCTCATGGAGCAGGTGCTTGCTCCACGCTTCGAGTTCAAGCCGAAGCATATGGAGAGTGGCCCCGCGCCGGGATTCGACTATGGCCCCGGCGGCTACGACCCCGCGAA
>JAJYYI010000008.1 GCA_021801125.1 Deltaproteobacteria bacterium
CCGGTTTCGTGATGCCGCACACGCGCGTTGACATTCTGGTTGCTCTGCGCGCGCAGAGCGGCGCGGACAGCGCGAAGGCGAAAATCGTTCTGGAGAACATCGAGGTCCTGGCGATCGCCCAGCAGCTGGACAACGGAAGTCGACAACCTCAAGTCGTGCGAGTGGTCACCGTGCTGGTGACGCCCGAAGAGGCGGAACGCCTGGCCTTGGCCACCCGTGAAGGCACTCTTCGCTTGGCGATTCGCCGTTATGATGACGACCGGCTTGTTCCAACCGCGGGCACGAACCTGGAGGGCTTGCTTCACTCTTACAGCGCTGACAGGCCCGCTGTGATGCGGCGCGTGCGCACGATCGCGGCCGCCTCAACGGACGCTGCCCCAGTTAACGTCGAGATTATGCGCGGCACGGGTCATCGCGAAATCGTGAGCTTTGTCAACGGAGCGGTCGCTCGCAGCCGCGAAAGGCCCACCAGGAAGGTGACGTCGGCGCCACCCGTCTCGCAGACGCCGAGTGCGGTCCCGCCGGCTGCGGGTTTTGTCAGTCCGGAGGTGTTCGGACCGGGCAGCAAGACGATTGAGGTGGCAGTGCCGGCGCATTCGTCCTGGTGACGGATTGCGGCGCAAAGGAGTGGTCATGGGGTTGGTGAAATGGGCTCGCGTTGCAGGATGGGGTTTGATTCTGCTCGCCATTGGAGCGACGGCAAGCGGATGCCTGCCGTCGGGAGGAATCGGGTCGATGCAAGGCTCGATTAGCGCGTCGTTCTCGGCCTCCTCGGCGAGTAATTCGGCAGGCGTGAAGGTGACGTCAGGTACGCTCTCGATCGGCGGGACGCCTAGGCCTGCCGCGGATTCGTCGATCACGCGCTAGGAAGAACGAAGATAGGGTCTGAAGGTTTTCATCAAGCTCGGCTTCGATAAAGCGCCGCGCGAAGCTTGCGTGCCTTTACCATGTCGCCCGTGAAGCATGACAACTTTTTCTCTCGCGCCGAACCTCTCGGCGCTCGGCACTTTGCGCCAGCGCGAGAGCAAGCCGCGGCGCCACACGACTCTATAGGACCAGTTTACGGCGCTCGTTCCCCGGCCCGAATTCAAAAAAGGGCTGAGCGGCAGCGACTCGGTCGATGTTGCAGCGATTCGCCTCGCGGCTTGCGTTGAAAGGCGATGTTTCGTAGAGACCTGTTCAGCTTTACGTTTGTGACCGACCGTGCCGGGCGCGGGTGGATTGTAAGGCTGGCCGCGCTGTGGTGGTGTTTGCTGGCGCTGCTGGCCGTCAGCGCCACGCTTGCCTTTGCTCAAAGAGCTGCGCAGACCAAGACGGTTTTGCTCAACGTCGGCGAGGACTATGTAATCGCGAATGTCGCGGTCGACGCGACCCCAGAAGTTAAGTTCCAGACCAATCCGCCACCGTTCACTGTCAGTCCGCTCTCGCCGCAAGAACTGCAGGTGGTCGCGGCTGCGCGAGGCGCCGGACTCGTGCGCGTGAAGGACGGCACCGGACGGATCATCGAATACCGCTTCGTCGTCCACGGCGTCGCCGACGCGAAGGATATTCTCGTCCCAGGGGTCAGTCCACCGCCGATGAGCGAAGAGAATCTCTCGGTCGAAGCTGAAAAGCCGGCCGTGATGGGGCCTCCGTCGGCGCTGGATTACGGCGCCGGACCGGCCGCTTCGAGTAAAGCAGGTGACCTCGGTGCGACTTTCAGAACGGTCGAGATTCCGAGAGCCACGAAGCCCGAAGCGTCCGGCGCCGGGAGTGTGGCGCCTGATGGCCGCGGTAGTTTTGGTTCGTCAGGTTTCCCGATGATCGGGAGCCAGTCGATAGTGCCGCCGAGCGTCGCGCCGAACGGTAAGTACGTGACCGACCCGCCTGCCGTGATCTCCAAGGATGGCCGAACGGACTGTCGGACGACGCCGAACGGGTTGCCGTGCGGCGTGGTTCTGCTGCTGGCGGGGACGTCGCGCATCTTCAGTTTCACAGCGCCAATTTCGCGCGTTTCGGTGGCGAATCCGCGAATCGCGGATATTCAGATGGTCAACCCCAAGCAGCTAATGATCATTGGAGCGCAGCCGGGATTCACGACGCTCGCGTTGTGGAACATATGGGGTCAGGTTGAGGAGCGCGAGGTGCGCGTCGAAAAGGAGAGCCACGAACAGGTGCTGTTGAACGTAGTGGTAGCGCAGATCAACCGAACCAAGCTTGAGAACCAAGGGATTGATCTCGCCGCTGCGACCAACGGTATTTCGTTGTCGGGCCTTCCTGGGAACGTTGCTACGCCGTATTCGCCGATTATCCCGCTTAATATCTTTCCCACTCTGGGGCCGTCGCCGCTGACCGGGGTTGCGTCGGCCAGCACGCCGCTGGGCTTGCAGGGAACGATGGCGCCGGGTGGCACCCTGACGCCACTCCTTTTGTCGAACAAGATCACCTACGCGCTGGCGACTCAAAATGGGCCGTTTCAGAGCAACGAGTTTTTTCAATTCCTGGAGAGCCATCAGCTCGGGCGCATTCTGGCCGAGCCGCGTCTGCTAGCGAACTCTGGCGAGGAGGCGAAATTTCTTTCCGGCGGTGAAATTCCGATTGTGATCGCCCAAGCTCTAAATACCTCGATCGTTTTCAAGCAGTTCGGCACCTCCGTGATCTTCGTGCCGACCGTGATCGGGGATGACGAGATCCAGTTGGTAGTAAAGCCTGAGGTTTCGCAGCCGGATTATAGTCAGGGAGTGCAGATGTTCGGCTTCAACGTGCCGGCGTTCATTACCCAGCGCGCGGAGACGCAGGTGCGGATGAAGAACGGTCAGACGCTCATTATCGCCGGTCTCATTCAAGACAATATACAGCAACAAGTTAATAAGGTTCCCTACGTCGGTGACTTACCATTCGCCGGCGCGTTCTTTCGCAACACTTCTTACAGCCGTATCAAGACGGAGTTGATGATCACGGTAACCCCGCAGCTTGTGGGCCCGATTCCGAAGGGGGCCCTCATCGCCAAGCCGACGGAGCAGGGGGGACTCACTTACACCGAAGTCCGCACGCGCTCGCTGGTGCAGCCGGACCCGAGCCGGCCGCGGCTGTGGTGAGCGAGGCGCCCACGAGGAACGAAGTGCCCACGCGGAGACGCGAATCACGGTTGGGCTCGTTGAGGGTTTTGATTGTCGCACCGACCGCCGAAAAACGCGAAGAGATCCGTGCTGCGTTGCAGGACGTGCCCGAACCGCAGCTTGTAGTCGAAGAAGCGGCCTCCGATCAGTCGAATAACGCGCTGGGCGCGGGTTCGGACGTTGCGTTCGTGGCGTTGGACTCTCCTGAACATCCGAACTTCGAGTTGCTCGCGCGCGTGGCGCAAGGTCAAGATGCGCCTCAGGTCCTAGCGGTTCTTTCGGACGGCTCGCCCGAGAGTATCCGCGGAGCGCTTCGAGCGGGCGCTCAAGAGATTTTGTTCACGCCTCTGGCTCGCCTCGACTTGTGGCGGGCGCTGCTCAAGATCGACGAAGCGCGCCGCGGGGCACTTCGTCATGGTTTGGGCCAAATTCTATCGTTGGTCAGCGCTTCGGGCGGTGTCGGCGTCACGACGGTTACCGCCAACCTGGCGCTCGCTCTACGACATGAGACGGACAAGGGGGTGGCGGTGCTCGACTTGGACCTCCAGGCAAGCGATCTGTCGACGGCGCTAAACCTGGAGCCCGAGAAAACTATCGTAGATCTGGTGGATTCAAAGCAGAAGCTCGATTCCATTCGGCTGGAAAGCGCTTTGACCAAAGGACCGTCGGGTGTGTACCTGCTCGCCGCGCCGAAGCAGGTTGAACAGTCCGAGGTGGTTGGCCCGGAGTTGGTCGTGGCAATTCTGGACCTGATGCGCCAACTGTTCGACGTAGTTCTGATCGACTGCGGCCGTCATATAAGCGAGAACGTTGTGGCAGTTTGGGAACACTCCGACCAAATGCTTTATCTGGTCGACCAATCGTTAAGCGCTGTCAGCCGCGCGTGGCGGGTTTTCGACCTGCTCAAGCGGTTGGGGTTAAAGCGGATATCGCCCCGCCTGGTGATCAACCGCCATAGCGGGCGCGAGTTGGTCGGCGAAGCGGAGATTTCACAAACGTTGGCGCGCCCGATTTTCGCGAAGATTCCCCGTGACGATCGAAGCCTCAGGACCGTCCTGGTAGGCGGGCGCGACCTGTTCAGGGTGGCCCCTAAATCCCCGCTCACCAAAGGCCTCGCACTGTTGGCGCGCCGGTTAGTCGAACCCGAAACGCAGCTTCGCAACTCGCGGCCGGCTGGTTTTCTAAAGGCACTATTTTCAATTCAACGCGCCGGGGCGGCAAGCTGAAATGGGACTGCTCAACCGGGTACTGCAAAACAACGGTGAAAGCGCGGAAACGCCGGTCAAACCCTCGTGGGCTTCCGCGCGCAAGCAGACCCACAGCGGCTCGGCGAGCTTTTCCCAGCTCAAGACCAAGGTTCACGGAAAGCTCGTGGAGACGCTCGACATCTCGAAAATCGACTCCATGGACTCTGCTGCGCTATCGGCCCAACTGAGTGCGACCGTCAAGGAGCTCTTTGAAGAAGAAGGCAGGCTCTTGACGGATGCTGACCGGCGCCGCCTGACCGACGAGATCAAAAACGAACTGCTGGGCCTGGGCCCGCTCGAAGCGCTGCTTGCCGATGACGAGGTCTCGGACATCCTGATTAACGGCTACGACCAGGTATTCGTGGAACGGCGCGGCCGTCTCTATAAAACAGATGTGACGTTTCGCGACGTCCAGCATCTGATGAGCACGATCGATCGCATCGTGTCGCAGGTTGGCCGCAGGGTGGATGAGGCCTCGCCGATGGTTGATGCGAGGCTCTGGGACGGCTCACGGTTCAACGCGATTATCCCGCCGCTGGCGCTCGACGGACCGTCAGTGTCGATTCGCCGGTTCGGCAAGGACCCGCTGACGATCGAGAGCCTGATCCGCTACGGAGCGCTTGACGCGAGGATGGCGGAGTTTCTGAGCGCGATCGTGCGCGCCCGGTTGAACATCCTAATCTGCGGCGGCACCGGTTCCGGAAAGACCACGATGCTCAATTGCCTGTCGAGCTTCATTCCCCCGCACGAACGCATCATCACGATCGAAGACGCCGCCGAACTGTGCCTCCAACAACCGCATGTGGTGCGCCTGGAGTGCCGGCCTCCGAATCTGGAAGGCAGAGGAGAAGTTACTCAGCGCGACCTATTGCGCAATACGCTGCGGATGAGGCCGGACCGCATCGTCGTGGGCGAGGTGCGCGGCGCCGAAGTGCTGGATATGCTCCAGGCCATGTCGACCGGACACGACGGCTCGCTTGCCACCATCCACGCCAACAATCCGCGCGACAGTCTTGGTCGGCTGGAGATGATGATGCTCTTCGCCGGAGTATCGTTGCCTGAACGCGCGATGCGCCAGCAGATAGCCTCGGCGATAAACATCATTGTTCACGTGAGCCGCCTGTCGGACGGAAGTCGCAAGGTGATGAAGATAGCTGAGATCACGGGCATGGAGGGCGAAACGGTGATGATGCAGGACATCTTCGAATTCGTCCAGGCGGGCATTGACGCCAATGGCCGGGTGCAAGGGGCGATGCGGGCCACCGGTGTTCGATCGGCCTACGCAGAACGGCTGCAGTCGGCCGGTCTGGCTGTTGACGCGCGCCTGTTTCAACCGGACGGTAGGTAAAGATGTCGGCGGCATTGCTGGCGCTCGCGGTCTTTTTGCTGACCATGACGAGCGCGTTGTTAGTGAACGCCGCGCTGGCGCGGCGCGCAAACCGCGTGCGCGAACTGCTCGCTCGAGTGCGGCCGCCGGACGCGCAAGGGAATGGGCCGGCGCGCTTTGACGGGACGGGCCGCCCTTTCTGGGCGCAGCCGCTCGTCTCGTTGGCCCAACGCTTCGACGTAATCTTCAAGCTGGAACAAAACCTTCGCCACGCCGGGCTTGATATTTCGCCATCGCGCCTCGTGTTGATGATATTACTGCTCGGTACGGCGGGAGGTGCCGGCGCGTTTTTGGTATTTCGCGGTTTCGCTGCGGGCGTGGGCGGCGCAACTATTGGAGCGCTGTCGCCGCTTGCCTGGGTGCGGCTGCGCTGCCGCCAACGCGTCAAGGCTTTTGGTCAGCAGCTCCCCGAGGCTTTGGAATTGATGAAAGCCGCGCTCGAGGCCGGGCACACTCTGGCGCGCGCCTTTGAAGTTGCGGCTGATGAATTGGCGCCGCCTATAGCGACCGAGTTTCGAATAGTACTCGAGGAAACGCGTCTGGGCGCGTCCTTCCAACGCGCGCTCGAGAGTATGGCCGAACGCGTCCCGGACTCAAACGTATGGTTCCTGGTCGTCGCGGTGACGCTCCAGAGCAGGGTGGGGACCGCATTGGCGGAAATTCTCGGACGTTTAGCCGAGACCGTTCGAGCCCGCCACCGCGTGCAGATGCAGCTGCGCGCGTTGACGGCGCAGCCACGCCTGAGCGGGCTGGTGGTGGGCTTGATGCCGCTGATGGTGCTGGGGGCCTATAGCCTGATCGAGCCCCATTACGCGCATACTCTGCTTTATGACCCGATGGGGCAAAAATTGCTGGGAACTGCGATCGGCCTCGATATCGCTGCTCTCGTTGCGATTCGCCGCATTCTGCAGATCGAATATTAATCTCCAACCAGCCGATGCTTGACGACGCCGTGCTTCTTGCTATCGGAGCCTTCGGCCTAGTGGCGGTGGCTTCGGCTGTGCTTTTTCTCGGCTTTTTCGGCGCTCGAACGCAGATTAAGGTTCGGCTCCACAGTATAGCGGTGAAGGTCAAGGCGTCGGAGGGACCGCACCGTCGCCTTTACGACGGAGCGGGTAGCGAAGGGGGAACGCTCCTGAACTGGGTCATTCGGAAGTTTCCAGAGCCGAAGCTTGAGACGTCGCGCAAGCAAAAGCTTCTGCTCAAACTTAGTCGAGCCGGGTTCACCGGCCCCGGAGTCGCAAAAATCTTCGAGATGGGTCGCCTTGCTTCCATGTGCTTGTGCGGGCTGGGCGGGTTTTTCTTCGCGAACATCACTTCGAGGCCTCAGTCCGACGAGGTTTTATTCGCGACGGCCGGGATCCTGTTCGGCGGGTTGATACCGACGTATTACATACGCAGGCGCATACGAAGCCGACAAGTCGGATTCAAGCGGGAACTCGCCGACGTTCTCGATCTACTCGTGGTATGTGTCGAGGCCGGCCAGGGACTCTACGAGGCTATTAAGACCGTCGGCGGAATTACCGCGAGCCAGGGGCGCTTGCTGGGCGCGGAACTCACGCTGCTCGCGGGCAAGTTCGCTGCGGGGGCTTCTTTGGCCGAGGGCCTGCACACGCTTACCGAGCGCACCGGACTGGAGGAAATACGCTCCATCGCCGGCGTCGTGTTGCAAAGCGAGCGAATGGGCGCCCGGATGGCCCCGGCGCTGCGCGCCGCGTCAGACTCGTTGCGGCTCAAGCGGCGACTGCGTGCGGAAGAAACGGCGCAGAAAGCCACGATAAAAATGTTGCTCCCTCTGACGCTGTTCGTGCTGCCCGCGATGCTTTTGGTGGTTGTAGGTCCCGCGCTCGTCGAGGTTTTCACTACCTTTCATTGAGCCTTTTGCCGTGCGCCGCGACGGCGAGGAGGCCAGCCGCCGTCACTAAACCCACGGATGCGCACCTGATAGAGAACCGCGCGGTAACGGGAGAGCTTTTAGCCGCGACTCTTGAGGCTTCAGCTCGACAAAGCCTGGGGGCGGTTACCGAATCCGGACAGTTGCGAGCTTGAGGCCGGGCTCGCGGCTGTCCGTCATTCTTTTGGGTCATTTTTACGGACGGGCTTTATCAGCCACGCCGGAATCCAGAACCTGCATGATTCCGTGAAGCGCCAGAATCAGCCACTCTGGTCGGTTGTTGAGTTCGTACCCAGCTTCGTAGACGGCCTTTTCAAGGGTGAAGGCGTCTAGCAGGATCTGCAGTTCTTTCGGGTCGCGTGGCACGAACGGTGCTCCCGCCGTGGTTTCCAGGTACGACTTGAGAAAGGCCCACGAGCACCATGTCTGCCAAGCACGCGCCCATGCTGTCATTGTCGCCAAATTATCACCGCCGACGGCCCCCCTGCGGACCAACTCCGAAAGGCCGCCGGAGGCAGCGTAGTCGAACGAACGGAGCATTCCGGCGACGTCGCGCAGCGCGCAACGCTTGTGCCGTCTCTCGCTCAAGCTGCGCGCCGGTTCGCCTTCGAAGTCGATAAAGACGAAGTCTTTACCGGTGTTGAGGATTTGCCCGAGATGAAGGTCCCCGTGGCAGCGAATCATCTTGAACGTGACCTTGCAGTTAAGGAAGGCGGCGAACCGGGCGTAAACCTCGCTTTGACGCGCGAGCAGGGTTTGCGTCAACTTTTGCGCTTCGTCGCTCATGGTGGACAGCCCAGCGCGCAGCAGACGGAACGTGCGATTGGCCAGGTTGCGCATCGATTGATACGTCGAGCGCTGGAGCAACTTTCCGAAAGGTTCCGGCGCGAAAGCTGGATCATCCACAACTGAGGATAGAGCCAGATGGAGTTCGCCAGTCCTTTGTCCGAGCAGATGGGCTACACCCAGGTAGGCGCCGATTAAGTCCTTGACCGCGGGTTCCGGAGCGCTCTCCGCTACCAGCGCCGATGACGGCTTGGAGGGAATGCGTGGGGCACCGCTGTTCTTAGTCGCGGCGCGCTCGAAAAACAGGGTAATTTCCTTAGCGGTGAACTCCCATGCGTCGCCCTGATTGGGGACAAAGCCGTGAACGATTGCGACGGTACGCGGCTCGCTCCGTTCGACGCGATACTCGATAAAGCCCGCAAGGGCTGGTACGTGCTTAAAGTTTAGCCGTTCCGTAAGACACCGGCTTAGCTCGAGATCCGGGCTGATTCCCGTTTCAATGCGCCTGAAGAGCTTAAGCATCAGTCTCTCGCCGTAAGCGATCGATGAGTTGGTCTGCTCGGCTTTCCAGACCCGCGCCTTGAGCGCGCCATCACTCTTGGCACCCCGCAGAGCGTGATAGAGCGGCGTGTGGTTGCCGACTAGTTCGCCGCTCGAACCGCGCAGCTTGCGTCGCCTTTCCACCGTGTCGAGAAGAGCGGTAGCAAAAGCTTCGTCCTCGAGCGCATCATAAAGCACGATTTCTTTTGTTAGTCCGCCGCGGCGCACGAGGTTGATTTGGGCCAGCACCCGCTGCGAGCGATTTGTCCTAATATCCTTTATTTGGTCGCCAATCGCTTGGCCGATTGGCATAAGATAGATTTCGGGGTCCCCGGAAGCGTACTCGAGATTAACTAGAGCGAGATCGATCCGATCCCTGTTGTCGTACAACGGGACCGCGTCGACAATCTTGGCGTTCCTGATCAAGCGGGTTTTCGCCCTGAACCATCGGCATCGCGGGATGTAATCGCGCAGCGCGGCCTCTATCAGCGCGCGCCCTTCGCTTTCCAAAAGACCGCGCCATGTGCCTTCCAGGTCGATGCGAGGCGGTCCGGCTGCCTTAACCTTGACGTCGACCGAATCCCCACGCGGCTTTTCGAGCGAAAACCAGATGAATGCGTGTGGGCCGAGCGTAAGAAAATAAGGTTGATCCGTTATCGCCGGAAACGGCGAGCGGCTGAACAACTCGACTGGCACCAGCCCGTTGAAACGCGAAAGATCCAGCTGAACGAACTGAACGAAGCGAGAGAGGTTTGCCACTACCAGAATCTGCTCTTGCTCGTATCCGCGGATGAACGCGATGGTTCGCGAGTTCTCCGGCTGGAGGAATTCGATGCTGCCGCGGCCGAACGCCTTGAATTGCTTGCGCAGCGCGATTAACCGCTTCATCCACCACAGAAACGAATGCAGATTTTTTTGCTGCGCGTCGACATTAACCGTGTGGTAGTGGTACTCGTGGTCGATAATTACAGGCAAAATCAAACGCTGCGGATTGGCGGTGGAGAATCCTGCGTTTAGATCGGCGCTCCACTGCATCGGAGTTCTGACCCCGTCTCGATCTCCCAAATAGACATTGTCCCCCATGCCAATTTCGTCGCCATAGTAAATTACCGGTGTTCCGGGCAAAGAGAACAAAAGTCCATTTATAAGCTCCATGGAGCGCCGATTGTTGCCCAAAAGAGGCGCGAGCCGCCGGCGGATTCCGAGGTTTAGGCGCATGCGAGACTCCTGGGCGTATGCTCGATACATGGCCTCGCGCTCTTCCTCGGTCACCATTTCAAGCGTGAGCTCGTCATGGTTGCGCAGAAATAGGGCCCATTGACAGTTCTGAGGAATCTGCGGCGTCTGTCCCCAGATGTCGACGATGGGAAAACGATCCTCCATCCGAATCGCCATAAATAGCCGCGGCATCAGAGGGAAGTGAAACGCCATATGGCACTCGGCGCCCTCGTTGAAGTACGCAGCAGCGTCTTCCGGCCATTGATTTGCTTCCGCCAGAAGCATTCGATTGGGAAACTTCCGGTCCACCCGCTGCCGCAGCATCCGAAGCAAGGCGTGGGTCTCTGGAAGATTCTCGCAGTTCGTGCCTTCGCGCTCGAAGAGGTAGGGCACGGCATCGAGGCGCAGACCGTCCACTCCCAAGCCCAGCCAAAAGTCGACAACGCGCAGAACGGCTTGCCGCGTTGGTGGATGGTCAAAGTTCAAGTCCGGTTGGTGGGAGTAAAAGCGATGCCAATAGTAGGCGTTAGCGATCGAGTCCCACGCCCAATTGGAGTGCTCGAAGTCTTGAAAAATTATCCGCGCTTCCTGATAGCGCTGCGGCGTGTCGCTCCACACGTAGAAGTTGCGATGCGAGCTGCCCGAGGGCGCGAGACGCGCTCTTTGAAACCACGGATGATCCGAAGAAGTGTGGTTGAGAACCAGCTCCGTCACCACGCGCAGGCCGCGCCGATGAGCTTCGCGGAGCAGAATTTTGAAGTCATGGAGGGTTCCGCAGTCAGGATGAACGTCCAGGTAGTTGGAAATATCGTATCCATCGTCGCGCAAGGGAGAGGGATAAAAGGGAAGCAGCCATAGGGTGGTGACGCCGAGGTCGCGAAGATAGTCGAGCTTTTGCGTCAGGCCCAGCAGATCGCCGATGCCGTCGCCGTTGCTGTCGTAGAACGACCGCACGCGCAGCTCATAGAAGATCGCGTCTTTATACCACAATGGATCGTCATTGAGGTCATGTTGTATCGTCGGTTTGTTCACAGCCGTTGACCCACCCGCAGGATATGTGCCGGCGATGTGTGAGGATCCAGCCGGACATAGTTGCGCTCCGACCATGTGTAGTTCGCGCCGGTCAAAAGATCGGTCACGCGATATTGCTGACCAGGGGAGGTACCGACCGCGTCCGGAAGGATTGTGGCAGTGCATTCTCTGACGTTAGACGGATCCATGTTCACCGCAACTATAATCACATTGCTTTTGTCAGGCGTCGCCTTGACGTAGGCCAAGATATGCTCACTGTCAGTTGGCATAAAGCGCAAATTGGCGAGTTGCTGTAGCGCTGGATTCTCGCGACGGATAGCGTTGACTCGGGCCACGTAATCTTTGATGTTTCCCGGGTGGTTCCAGTCGCGCACTTTGATCTCGTATTTCTCCGAGTTCAGATACTCTTCGGTGCCGGGAATGGCCTCGTTTTCGCAGAGTTCATAGCCGCTGTAAATGCCGAATGATGGCGATAGAGTCGCGGCGAGGATTAGCCGCATTTGAAAGGCCGGCCGCCCACCGGTTTGTAAGACCGGTGGCAAGATGTCCGGAGTATTAGTGAAGAAGTTCGGCCTGAAGTAATCCACCATCTCGGTCTGCGTAAGCTCGGTGAGATACTCCGTCATCTCGGTCTTGTTGTTGCGCCAGGTGAAGTACGTATACGACTGGGAAAACCCGGCCTTTGCCAAAGCTTTCATCATTTTCGGTCTAGTGAAAGCCTCGGAGAGGAAAATTACGTCGGGATGTTCCGACTGAATTTCGTCGATCAGCCACTTCCAGAACAGCAGCGGTTTGGTATGCGGATTGTCGACGCGAAAAATGCGCACTCCGCGCCTTATCCAGAACAGCAGCACGCGCCGCATCTCGCGCCTTAAACCTTCTTGATCGCTGGTGTCGAAATTCAGCGGATAAATATCTTGATATTCTTTGGGCGGATTCTCCGCATATTTGATCGAACCGTCCGGCCGATGATTGAACCACTCCGGATGCTCGCGGATCCACGGATGATCCGGCGAACATTGAATCGCGAAATCAAGGGCGATTTCGAGCCCGGCTCGGCGGGCGGCCGCCACGAAGTGATCGAAGTCGTCGAGCGTGCCTAGCGTGGGGTCGACAGCAGTGTGCCCGCCGGCCGAAGAACCGATCGCCCATGGGCTGCCCGGGCTATCCGGCAACGGTTGCAGGGAATTATTGGGCCCTTTTCGATTGGTTGTTCCGATTGGATGGATCGGCGCGAGGTACAGCACGTCGAAACCCATGTTACTGATATCGCCCAGGCGCTGCTCTGCTACCCGGAACGAGGCGGCCTTTGCCCGCTCCGAGCCCTGCGAACGCGGAAACATCTCGTACCAAGCGCTGAAGCGCGCCTTGGGGCGATCGGCCATGACTTCAAGCAGCGGCTGGTAACTAACGGCGTCTTCGCGAGGATCGATTCGCGCGGCTGCAGACGACAACTGGGGGCTCAGCGCAGCCTCGACGGCTTTCGGTAAGTCGCTTTGCCTGAGCCGCGCTACATAGGCGGCCACCGCCGAGGCCTCTTCCTTTTGACTCTTTCCACACATCCCCTCCAGCATCGCGATGCCTTCGAGTAGATCGGAGCGAACGTCTCGTCCGGCGCGGAACTTCTTCTCCAAATCGCTCTGCCACGAAGCGAAATGGTCGGTCCAGGCCTCGATGGTGAATACGTATCGGTCGTTCTCCTGAAGCGTGAACTCACCAACCCAACGGTCGTTCCCAAGCTCACGCATCGGCGTTTCCGCAAAGCTTTCCTCGCGTTTGCGGCGCCACTTCAGCACCGCCTTGAGTTTCTGGTGGCCATCTCTGAAGATGTCGGCCTCGACCGTGAGGACGTCTCCAACGATTCGCTTTACCGGCCAGCGCCCGCAATCGACGCACGGCTTGACGGCTTCAATGATGATGTGGGTTACCATTGTCTGAATCTAGGACGCTTTCATGCGCACTTGCGGATCCATAAATAGGAGCGTGTGGCGTGCGTTGGCGGATCTTTCGGCTGCCTCATCCTGCTCAAGTTTTGCAATCGCCACGTATGTTTCAGTGCCTGTGATGTTCCAGTGCTTTGTCGAGAACTATCTTGAGCCAACGACATCGACCCTCGTTTTTTCGGGAGAGGCGCAGTAAGGCTACCGCGAACAGACCGCTCGGGGGGTGAGCAGGTTGTTCAGTACGTAGGACATCGACTGCCAACGATCGCGGAGGTCCCGGCACCTCAAGGCCGCCGGAAACCGGAATCGCACCGACAAATCGCGGAGTCTAACCATATAAGGTTAGCAATGATCGATCCGCGCCACGCGCGGAGCCGGGCCCGTCCGAACCCGCGAGGGTGGCAATGCTGAGGTGCCAATGGCATTCGCACAGGCTCCTTCAAGAACGATCGCAGATTTTACTGCGCGGAGCCTTACGTGATCAATCGAGGCCCCGGCGAGTGTTCCTGCAAATGCTCTCGCCGTCGAGCAGGCTGCCGTGTTGCGGATCAGATTGCGGTCCGCGGAAATAGCTGAGAGATCTCCCGAAGGTGTCGTGGTGAGAACTTCCGCGCGTCCGTTCGCGGCTCAAATTTCGCTTGCTTGCGAAGCTCGGCAGCGTCGTCTATCGTCGGGAAAAGCAGGTCGTAAGAGCGCAACCAGGGTCAAGGTGCTCCGGAGGGGTTCTCAGCGGACCCGCTGGAGCGGGTAGACGGGGTGAGATGTCAGCCCCGATGTCTTGGGGGAGCACGCTCCACGCCGGTATTGGGGTGCTCATCATTTCTCGAAAACTTTGCCTGG
The DNA here is from genome assembly GCA_021801125.1 of Deltaproteobacteria bacterium. Taxonomy (GTDB): domain Bacteria; phylum Desulfobacterota; class Binatia; order Binatales; family Binataceae; genus JAJYYI01. Next base: position 13,986 of record JAJYYI010000008.1, read on the forward strand.
CGCGGCTTTAGCCGCCGATTGGCTGGAGCTGAACGGCCGCTGTGTGGCAGGTTGTGCGGCTCTAGAGCGCCCGCTGCAAAGGTGTCCATCTCGAGGGCGGGAAAAAGGGCTGGCTTCGTCTTCGCCCACGACATGAACGGGAGGGCATTTCACATTCCGTGACGGCGTACGCCCCTCACGTGGAATAAGAGGATGAGATGAGCCGAGCGCAAAAAGTAAATTTCGGAGTGTTTTTACCGCAGGCCGCATTGTCGTTCGAAGACCTTGCGGAGCGCGCTTCCTTAATCGAACGGTTCGGTTACCATTCGCTCTGGCTGGTTGACCACATGTGGCCGCCTCGTGCGGCTGACGTGGATCATCTCGAATGTTTGATCGCTTTGTGCGGTTTGGCCGGAAGAACCGAACGGCTGAGGCTTGGCAGCCTCGTCTTGTGCAATTCGTTCCGCAACCCGGCGTTACTCGCCAAAATGCTGAGCACGCTGGATCATGTCTGCAAGGGGCGGCTCGAGGTCGGAATCGGCGCGGGCTGGTTTGTCGACGAATTCCAGGGCTACGGCTACGAATTTCCCAGCACTAAAGACCGTCTGGCGCAGCTGAAAGAAAGTCTCCAGATAATCAAAGCGATGTTCACGGAACCGCGGACCACGTTCAGAGGAAAATTTTACACCGTGGTCGATGCGGCTAATAACCCGAAACCGGTCCAAAAGCCTCATCCTCCGATTACGGTCGGTGGCAGCGGCGAAAAAGTGATGCTTCGCTTGGTCGCGCGTTACGCTGACCGCTGGAACTGTCCCGCCGGCTATCGCAGCTTCGAGCAGAAGCTCGATGCGTTGCGCGCGCACTGCCAGGCCGTCGGTCGAGACTTCGCGTCGCTGGAAATCTCAGAGCAGGTGCTCGTTTGCATTGCCAAGACGGAAAGTGAGGTTGAGGCCTTGTGGCAGCCGGCGCAGAGGCTAAAACCCTTTTCTTTCACGGCGATAAAGGGCACGCCGACGCAAGTCATTGAATTCATACGCGAGCGGGAGGCCAAGGGCGTAAGCCTATTTACGATTTTCTTTAGCGATTTGGCTCAGCCGAATACCCTGGAATTGTTCGCTAAAGAAGTCATGCCGGCGTTTGCGTAGCCGAGGCGGAGACGGTGTGGAGTATGGCCTCGTTACTCGTTTCACCTGGGATCGTTCCCCAGCTTTCGAACTTCGCGTGCGCGCGGTCGGGAGGCAAAACGTCTCCCGCAGGTCGGCAGCGTTAGCCTCACGACGGCGGTTCGAGATGGCGCTCTGGCTTATCGAGAGACTAGCGTGCTAAAAGCCTGCTGAGTGCCGCGGGAACCTCGGCCAACGAAGCGACGCGGTTTTCGCAGGTGACGCGGGTACCCACGCCAAGGAAGCGGAGCCCTGCGGCTTGAGCAGCGATTTGGTCGACCTCGCTGTCGCCCACGTAAAGCGCGTTGTTAGGCTCAACGTTCGCGCGTTCCACGCACAAATGCAGCATATCGGGCGCAGGCTTGGGTCTTACGTCGTCCGCACAACTTGTGACGGCGTGGAAAACATCATTCAGGTCAAGATGCTCCAGCATCGCAGAGACCGTGGCGGACCTGTTCGTAGCAAGGCCGAGCTTAAAATCGTTGCGCAGGGTGAGCAGGAATGGCCGCAGCTCTAGCGAGGGCTTGAGCAGCCTTAGAAACGGCGTGAAATCGAGTTGGCTGCTCGCCTCCCGCATCCGCCTGAGCCGCTGGTCAACTCCCCTCGCGCGCGACTCGAAGACCTGGCTCGCAGAAAGAAAGATGCAACGGCGGCTTTCTTCCGGAGTGAGCGGCGGCTCACCCACCGCTGCGAGCACCGCATTGTAGTACGCGATGTTCGATTCCTCGGACTCAAATAAGACGCCGTCCGCGTCGAAAATTACAAGCTCAACCATTTTTGCGTAACTTTTTGGCCAGCCATGCTGATGCTTGGCCGCCGCAGCGCTTTGCGCCGCTCACGCCGTGAGCGTGTGCTCCCTTACCTCGGAAACCCAGAGCACGGACCGACAATCTTCCCCGGAGATCCGCGATTACGGCTTGCCACTAAGCGTGTCCCAGCGGAGATAATAGCATATTCGTCCGTCCGGGAACGTCGTGGCTCGACGCGCTTCCCGCTCCTGAGAGGCGAGCTTTTAGGTTTGGACGCTCCGACGTGAGTCGTTGCCGTGTGGAAGGTGCTGTTCGCTCTGAGATGAAGCGGGGTTACCCGGCATCGAGCGCGTGTACCTTCGCGGTGCAAGGTCGCCCGTTTGGGATTCCCGCGCTTCCAGTGTTCGCGCCGACCCGTCGGTCGGCGTGGCCCTAGCTGCGCTGATGGGAGCGATCACGAAGACCGCGACCGAAGGCGCGCGCTTTTATCTTGCACGTGCGGCGAAAAGGAATTGGTGAAACCTAAGGGTATGGTGACTGACAATCGGCCGGTTATCCGGTTTTTGCGACTTCTGTTTATCGCCTTCGCGATGATCGTCTTGTCCACTCCCTCGCGGGTTAATCTTGCGCTGGCTCAAAGCCCGACTCCTGGCCCTTCGATCCATCTCACGCCCAAGGCCTCCACGTCCGCACCCAAGGCCGCCGGCGCTGCGGCCACCGCTGCCACCTCTACGCCGAGCGAAGCCACGTCCGCGCCCAAGGCCGTTACCTCCGTACCTAAGGCCTCGCCATCCGCGGCCCAGGTTGCTGCTCCAAAGGCAAACGTTTCTCCCTCGGCGGAGGATGCGCTCATCAGCTTTCTGAACCATGTTCTGGACTGGTACCGTCTGTCGCAGCTCCCGCCGGAGGCGCCGCTCGATCCGACTCTAAAGGTCCTCCTGTTACGAGCCCCAGAGACCGGTCTAGCGGTCGTAAAAACCGCGTTCGACTACGCTCGCGCCTACGCCAACATGTTGGAGAGGTCTGCAGCCGTTGCGGCGTCGATGACCGAACAGCCGCCTGTCTCCGCTCCTGAGGACAAAGAAAGCCAGCAAAAAGGGCCAACCCTTGAGGAGCGCTTTGCCGAAAGGCGTGCTCAACTTCAAGAAGACGTCCGACAGACCACCGCAAGGATCGACCGTATGAAAGTCGATCTAGCGGCGGCCCCCGCGGCGCAAAAGGCTGCCCTGCAGGGACAGCTCAAAAGTCTGGAAAACCAGCTCCGCCTGGACCGGGCAGGGCTCGAGTTCTTTGAGCGAATCAAGAGTTTTGAGCAGAGCGAGACGACGCCTTCGAAAAGCGGTCCGAGGCTGCTTGAAAAGATTAACGAGATGGCCACATCGGTTCCCGCGCTGAGCATGGACCAAAAAACCTGGGCCGTCGCGGAGAATGCGAAGTCTGAGATGTGGGCGAGTCTTCCTTCGCCGGGCTCGGGAATATGGGGCCGTACTAATGTTCTGTTCAGTCTTCAAAAGGAGAAGCAACGCGTCAACCGACTGATGGACGCCACCACCAGTCTTTCGCATGAATATGACGAACTTGCTAAGGCGATGAAGGTCAAAGCGAGGAACCTTGTGCAGCAGATGCGCCAGTTGGCGGCGGAGGACCTGGCCACGAGTCGATTTGCCGTCGAGCAGCGCAGCCACCAGTTCGATTTACTGCTTGCCCAGTTGCGGTCAATGACCGACGTTCTCGCCCCAATCGAAGCCGGGCGATCCCTGCTCAGAACGTACCAGCGAATATTGCGCGATTACCAGGCGAGGCTCGGGCGTGAGTCTTACCGCGCCTTGCAGGACCTTCTGCAGCAGGCATTGCTGCTATCTGTCATCTTCGGCTTTATCTTCGGAGGCGCCGTGGTCTGGCGCCGACTAGCGTTGAGGTACGTGCTCGATCCGAGGCGGTTTCACCAGCTCATGGTTTTCCGCACGCTAACCGTTGTCTTCGTCAGCGCGCTGGTACTGATGTTTAAGTTTGCCACCGACCTCGCGGCTCTGGCTACGGTCATGGGTTTTGCTGCGGCTGGGATCGCTTTCGCTCTGCAAAATGTCATCCTCTCCGTCGTGGGTTATTTCTCGATCATCGGTCGCAATGGAATCAGAGTAGGCGACCGCGTAGGCCTTCAGGGGCCTTTCGGTTACGTGTACGGAGAGATAATCGAGCTGGGTGTGCTGAGAATCAGTTTACGGGAACTCTCGAGTGGAGCGGACAATTGGGCTCCCACCGGTAGAACCGTCGTTTTTCCAAACTCGGTCGTGTTCACTGGCAGTTTTCTAAAGCTTCCGCGTACGTCTCCTATTCCACGCAAGCCCGCCTCCCTCTAGCGCTCACGCGCGCGAGGCGCGCCACAGTACAGCGCAAACCGACCTTGCGGCTCAACGAAGCGCTGGCTGCAATGTAGCCCTGTGCTCGTCTCGTTGTTTTTCGCTCGCGCCTTTTGCCTACCGTAGTCGAAAACGGACCGAGACACCGCCGGACATCTTCTTTCCAAATTTCGCTCTCGTTGGCCTAGCGACGTTAAGCGAGCGCCCGGCCCAGGCATGTTTAGACATCACGGAGGGGGAGGTGGGCGTAAGGGGGTAAAAGATGAGAAAAATGGGGAAAAGATGCGGAAGATGAGATAGAGCAGAACGACGTTTTCGGGTGATTGTCCGAAAATTGTCCGAATGTGGATGCTGGCGGGTGCCATGAGAGGGCGTTGACCGGGAGAAGACGCCCGACGGCGTGCCGCTGACGGTGCTGGCGGATGCCATGAGAGGGCTTTAGCCGGCCAGGGCTCTTGGATACGCGGCCGCTGCGCTCGGCGAGCCTCGTCTTCTTAAATCGGCGCGACCGGCGCCTCGATCAACTCGGGCGCCGTTTCGCGGTCGGCGAAGTTCGCCGCTTAAACCCGGCGCTTGACTCGCTGCAGGAGGGGTATGCGAATTCGAACGATACGACCGGAATTCTGGGAGAGTCCCCAAGTCGGAAGCCTATGCACCAGCGCGCGGCTCACCTTTATCGGGCTCTGGAACCTGGCCGATCGCGAAGGGCGGCTTAAGGATCGCCCCGAACATATCGCGATCAAGCTTTTCCCATACGACCGTCTCAAACCGGCTCGCCTTGACGCATGGCTCGGCGAACTGACCCGCGCCGGGCTTATCGTTCGCTATCGCCACGGCGGCGAGCGCTATATCGCGATTCCCACCTGGCGGCGCCATCAGCGGCCCCATCCCCACGAGGCGCCCAGCGAAATCCCGCCGCCGGCTAGCGACGAAGAGCCTCTGGCGCAGAACGAACGCGCCGGAGCGCCGAGCGCATTCACGCCCCATGCCGCCTACGCCGAGCCGGTGCCGGCGCGCGAGTTCCCGGCCGAGCCGAATCCGGCCAAAACCCGCAGGACCGCTCCGACCCGTCGGCGCGCCGAAGTCTCGCCGCCCTCTGATACGCCCGACTCCGGGCTAACGGAATGCCGGTTTAAACCTCCCTTATGCCGCATCTCGCTTGCGTCCGACCACTCGCCTGCTGCCGCCGTGACATTCCACGGCCTGGCGCGCCATCGCGATCCATCTCCGGTGTTGATCCATTCACGATCATCCAATTTCATCCTCGATCCTCCAGCGATCGATCCCGATCCGGTCGAAACCCCGTCGCGAGACGCAATAGCCGCGCCGTCCGCTATCGCGCACGGCCGCGTCGCCGGCGACGATCTGGGCCGCGACGCGCCCGCCGCGCCGGCCAAGGAACAGGAATGGGAGGAGCAGGACGCGTGGCTGATACGGTTTTTGCGCCACGAGCAGAAGGCCTTCGTCGGCGCCCATCTGGAGCCGCTGCTCGCGGACTACGCCTTCTGGTGCCGCCTGAGCGAGGTTTCGGGCGGGCTCAGCCGCGAATTTCTTGAGGTCGAATTCGCCAAGATGGCGCTCTGGCTGGCCGACCATCCGGCGCGCGGACCCGCGGCGAGCGGCGTCAAGCGCTTCGTCGCGCGCTGGGTCGAACGCGCCGCCGATCAACCGCGGAGGAGGATGCCCCTTGCCAATCAAACGTCGTGAGGAAAATCGCGCGGGAACGGCGCTTCTCTGTCTCGAATGCGGCGCCGATCTTCGCGCCCAAGGCTGGCCGAGCGGCACGCCGGTCCACCATTGCGAGGGCGGCCTGGCGCTCTTCGCCCGAATCGCCACTCCCCACCTGCCGCATCACTGCCCCGTCCCGGTTAATCCGCGATGCTGGAAGTGCGACGCGCCGATGGGATGCGCGCGATGCGCCGGGCCAGCGGCCGAGCTGATATGCCGGCGCTGCAAGGTGCTCGCGAACAAGGCGGCGCTGCTCGCCCGCGGCGTCCTGCGGGGCCAGACACTGGCGGACTATCCGCCGCAATGGCACGCCGAGTACGCGGCGCGCCGCTTCGGCGCGCTGTTCGAGCCGGCCTCGACCGCGGCGCTTATTCTGGCGACGCGCGCGCCGGCGCGTCTCTCCTCAGCGCCGACCGCGGCGAAAGGGGGCTGACCACCGATGGAGCAGATCCGCAAGGACGCTGAGGCTCAGCGCCGGCGCCGGCGCGGCGATAAGCCCGCGCAGCCGCGCCCGAAGCCGCGCGCAGCCGCGATCGAAGGCGCGCGCAAAGCCAAGCGCGCGGCGTGGGAAATCGCCGAGGACAACGCGCGCGGCGCGAATCGCGAACGACGCCACACAAGCGACGGCGACGCGCCCGTGACGAGGCGCCCGCGCCGCCGACGCGCCGAAAGCGAGCCGGCGCGGGAAGCAGCGGCGGGCCCGGGGCATGCGGCAATGGGCTCGGATCACGCAGCGGTGGACGCGAATCGGGCGCGTGCGGCGATGCTCAAACGGCTGGGGATATTGCGCGAACTCGTATGGCGTCAGTTCAGACGCGCGCCGCTCAAGGCGATCGACCGCGCGCTTCGGATCGAGGAGCGCGAGGCCGCGCTGCTCGGACTCGATTTCCCCAGACGCCATCAGGTGGTCAACTACGACGCCGAGAAAATCCCGATCGCAGCGCTGCGCGAGCATCTGTGGCGCGCCCAGCCGCAGCCGCCGCCCGCGCCTGTGCTCGCAGCCGAGGCCGAACGCGACGAGGCGAGCGCGAGACCAGCCGACGGCGGCGCGCCGCCTCGCGAGTGAATAGACATTCGAAGGTTGGTGTTCGACTTATTGCTCGAAAAATGATCCGCACTTTTTATCATTCCGACCCTTGGTCTGCCGACGGGCGAAAAATCTCCCCGATACCGCGCACACCAGCTGCGCGCGGGCTTGGCACACCGCGCCCGCGCTGAGACTCCTGGTCGCCCGCAGGCGACCAGGGACATTTCTTTCGAAGCTCGCGCACTGGCCGAGCTTGCGGCTGGCCATAGTCTGCGACCCCAGGAGATTACCGTTGCCTGCGCAGTTGAGGTTGCTGCCGATCGTGTTCGAGTCGATCTGGTTGGCCGCGCCTTTGTTATTGTCGAAGGTAAGGCCGCCGATGTGGTGCTTTCCAGGATGCAGGTCGCATCGTTCGGGAATAACAGACTGCCGTCAACGGACGTGGAGGTCAGCTGGTTGAGCAAGTCTCAGCCGGTGCGGTTGCCGCGAGACAAAGCGCCCCGGCCAGGACCAGCGCGGTGCAGCCAGACCTTGGAGGTCTTCAGGTCGTGCGCTGATGCGATCGGAAATCGGCTCGTTGTTCATGCGGTCGTGCATTCCTACGAATCCACCCTCCACACGCAATCCGGGCCTCACGAAGCGGGTGCGCAAGTCCATCACTAAGGCCTGCGTATTCTCGGTTGTGCGCTTCTCTATATCCAGCTTCAAAAAAAGCTATTGGAACGTGAGCGGAAGGCCGCGGCTGAACGCAGTGAGCAACACTCGGAATGAGGCTTGCTGACAACAGACGTCAGTACGACGCGATCGTCAAGTTTTTGGACAGCGCGTGTCAGCAGGTGGGTCGCTACGTCACAGCAGGGACTGGAACAGCAAACCCGGCGGAACGGCACGGAAGCGTCCGAACCGGCCGGTGCCGCCTTGACTAACAAAAGTTATGAGGGTCTCCATGGCCTTTTAGAGCAGGCGCGCGAACAACGATTTAAGTTGACAGAATGAGATTACGATACTCGCTCTAAAATTCGCACAGTACCCGGCGTGCAAAGCGGCGGGCGCAGCGTGAGGGTGGGCGTCGGTGCGCGCGGGTCAGACGGCGGATACGAGGGCGACCTCGACGGCGGCGGCGAAGCTTGCCTGGCCGCCGGAGAAGCCGAACGTATCGACGGCTTCGTCGGGGATAACTTCGGCGCCGGCGGTGAGCGAGTTGAGCCCGAGCCATCCGTCGCGCATCCAGACCGCGCCCGGCGCGATATCGTCGGTCACGCGGGCCCGCGCGCGCATCTCGCCGCGCTCGTTGAAGATGCGGATCGCGTCGCCGTCCTTGACCCCGCGCCTTTCCGCGTCGGCCGGCGAGATCCACAAGAGCGGCTCGGGGTCGGCGCCGGCGAGCGTCGGCAGCGCGCGGCCGTGGTCGTAGAAGGCGTGAAAATGCGTGAGCGTGCGCCCGTGGCATAGGCGCAGCGGATTCTCCGTGTCGCTCGGATGTTGGGGCACGGGCAGCGGCGGTAGGCCGAGGTCCTTGGCGCGCTCCGAATAAAGCTCGATCTTGCCGGACGGCGTGGGGAAACGCAGGTCCGGATGCGCCACGTGGGAGATGTTCAGCGCGTGGATGCCGTCCTCGGCGCGAATCGCCGCGACGGTCGCGTGGCCCGTGGCGGGGTGGTCTAACAGGGCATTGATCGGACCCTCGTCGTTATCCCACGGATAGAAGTCGGCGACTCCGAGCCGGCGCGCCAGCTCTTGCAGCACCCAGGCGGCGCTGCGCGTCTCGCCCGGCGGCTCGAGAATTTTCGGCATCAGGTAGACGTGCGTGTTGGTGCTCTTGGCGCCGAGTTCCTCCAGCCATGCGGTTGCCGGCAGGACGACGTCGGCGAAGCGGCGCGCGGTGTCGTTCAGGAAGAGGTCGTGGCTCACGACCATCTCGGCGCGCGCCAGACCGGCGGCGAGGCTGTCGGCGTCGGCGTAGGACGAGAGCATATTGGTGCCGAACAGCAAGAGAACGCGCACCTCGGCGTCGCGCAAGGCTTCGGTGACGCGCGTCATCTGGCTCGGGATGTAGCGGCCGGGCGGGCGCCGGTGGTGCGCGAGCAGGTCGTTGTTCAGCGCCTGGCCATGCGCGGTGGCGCCGTGGCGCGGGCCGAAGCCGGCGCCGGGGATGCCGACGTTGCCGGTGAGCGCGGGCAGGCAGCTTATCGCCCGCGCGGCGAGCCATCCGTTGGCCCCCTTATGCATCGAGCTGCCGCCGAGAACGATCATCGCGGGCTTCGTAGCGGCGTACTCGCGCGCCAGCGCGGCGATCCGCTCGGGCGCAAGGCCCGTGGCGCCGGCGGTCCACTCGGGCGTATACGCCTTGACGTGCGCCGCCAGCGCGTCGAACCCGACCGTATTGCGGGCGACGAAGTCGGCATTATAGAGCCGTTCGCGCACGATCACGTGCATCATGCCCATCGCGAGCGCGGCGTCGCTGCCGGGGCGAAGCACGAGCGCTTCGTCGGACCGCGCGGCGGCTTCGGTGCGGCGCACGTCGATCGTGACGACGCGGGCGCCGCGCCGCTTGGCGGCGACGAGATGACGAGCGGTGTTCGGCTGGCTTGCGAGGTTCGCCCCCCACATCAGGATGAATGCCGCGTGGGCGCCCATGTCCTCCTTGGTGTTGGCTTCGAGGATGCCGGTGATTCCCAGGCCGAAGGCGCCGAGCCCCCAGCAGATCATCGTCGGGTTCCACCACTGGCATCCGTAAAGATTCGCGAAGCGGCGCAACAGATGGGAGCCGATGCGCATCCCGTAGTTGTTGGCGAGCAGCCCGTGTCCGCCCCACGCGCCTACCGCTTCGCGCCCCACCAGGCGCATCCGCGCGGCGACCAGGTCCAGCGCCTCGTCCCAGGAGGCGCGGCGGAACTCGTCGGCGCGCCGCACGCGCACCAGCGGTGTCAGCAGGCGGCGCGGGTTGCCGATTATCTCGCGCGAGGCCTGGCCGCGAACGCATAAGAAACCGCGGCTGTCCGGATTCTCCGGATCGCCGCGAACGCCGAGCAGGCGTCCGTCCTCGACCTCTACCAACATCCCACACAACGTGGGATGGCAATTCATCGGGCACATCGTGCGGACCGTGACGCTCATGCGGCTCATGATAGGCTGCGCGCCGCGCGTTGAAAAGAGAGGCGCGCCGGATTCAAAAGCGCGCGAGCGGGCCCAAACAAGCGGCTTAGAATAAAAGGATATCGGCTCTTTTCAAGGTGCGATCGATACGACTCAGAGCACGAGGAGTTGCGCTGATGCGGCGCGATAGATTTCGAGCCGTCACCGGCCTAGGCACGCGAGCTTACGGAATGCAGTCTTTTGCATCCAAGAATTTACAAATCTTCTCGTTTCATGTTTTTTCTTGATTTTTCTTGACAAAAAGAGATGAACCTTGGTAAATAACTACTTTAGCTAATCATAAGCAATCGTCATCGGTTGCCGTTTACAAACTTGCTGTGAACTCTCTTCAGAAGCGCGGTGCCGTCGTTTCATCGTCGGCAGGTTGCGACGCGGCTCATCGTCGCCTCGAAACCACCGTGAGCGTTCAAAAACGCCGAGCCCTGCGGACATCGGTTCCGGGTGGCGCGGCGGATGTCGTTGTGCAGTTGGACGACGCGACTGACCCATCTTGCGGGCGGGGCGTTGCCGTCGGCTCAAGACGTCGCGGTTGTGTCTGAAAGGGCCGACCTGCCGTCGGGCAATTCAAAAGGCCGGTTCCTTTTCGAGGAGGGGCGAGAGAATGGGTCGGAGTCGTAGCCTGCTCTACCGCATCGTCGCCAGCTTGACGGCGATAGGAATGCTTTTCTGGCCGGTTGGTCAAGCGGCGGCCCAGATGGATCCCTTGAACGTTATCGGTGACTTTCCCGCGCGCGGGAACTTCGCTCCGTTCCCTAACGGCGACGGGCCGAGTCAGTCGCAGCCGCCGTTTTCCCAGTCGCGCTTCGGCTCAGGCTTCTCGTTGCCGAGCGGTCTTGCGCCCAACGGGTTTGGGCAGCCGTCGTTTCCCCAATCGCGCTTCGGCCCGCCGGGACCGTTCAGAGAAGGAGCCGCTGAGGCGATGCCGCTGGCTACGAGCCCGGGCGCGGCCGTTCCAAAAGTATTCTTTCTGGTCAACGGAGTAAGCGCGCCGAAAAACAAAGCCGGGGCGTGGGCGGCGCAGCCTCTCGCGCTCACGGTGCCGAACAACTCCTACGAGTTGGGGACCGCGCTCCAGTTGCAGCCGGTGGTGACGTAAAACAGATCGGCGACCGTTTTGCGAGCAACGCCGGGGCAACTGTGGGCCGCGATCGGCGGCGACGAACGCGGATTCGCGCGAATCCAAAGCGCTTTGGGTAAGCCTAATCCTCTTCTCGGGCAGCTGGTCTTGAGCTATCAGGCCGGCTCCGGCCCGCCGTTTAACGCGGTTATGTATCCGTGGCAATACAGCGTCGCGGGCGCAAATCTGGATTTCCTTCCCCAGCAGTGTGATGCTTGGGTCGACGACGAAACGGGATTCGTCAACTCTCCTCTGGTGATTTTTGCCGCCGAGGTGCAGCAAAACACCTCCATTAATCCGTCAATTCTGACGTTTCTTATACAGCCGCCTCCTCAGTAGGGCCGCCGCTTTAAGGCACAGCGGCGCGTCCTCGCGCCACTTTCGGGCCGGCGTGAGGACGCGCCGCCGTTCGCGATCGGCCTTGGCGGTTTTGCCCGCAACGACCGCTGCCTGTTGCATTCCTATCGCCTATCGCTAATGTGCGATCATCATCCCTCGTTCGAGGAGTCTGCAAATGAGCGCAAAGCAGGCGACGGCGATACGAGTGTTTGAGACCGATCGGGTAATCGTCACGCGATGGGTCTTCAGGCCGGGCGAAGCCACGGGCTTCCATACTCATCGGTACGACTACGTTGTCGTGCCGATCAGCAGCGGGCTTTTGCGCATAGTCGAGGCGGACGGCACCGCGAAAGAGGCGCAACTGCACGCGGGCGAGCCGTACTCCCGCAAGGCGGGCGTCGCCCACGACGTCGTCAACGAGAACTCGTTTGAGTTCACCTTCGTCGAGATAGAACTCAAATGAGGCGGCGTTGCCGGCGAGGCGGCCGCTCGAGCGCAACCGCGCTCTTGCGCGGCGACGGGCCGCGGGCTTGCGCGGTCGGCTTAAGTTATGCGGAGCTAATCCGCGGTATGGAGGCTCGGGCGCTTCAAGCGCCTGGCGGGCGCGCCGTGCGCCGCCGCCTATCAGGTGTCGCGTGGCGCGTTTAGCCGGTTCTTCATCCGCCGAGGCCGAGCAGGCGCCGCGCGAGCTTACCGGTCGCGGGATCGTGCTCGGCGCGATACTCGCCCTCATCCTCGGGTCGGCCAACACCTACCTCGGGCTTTTCGCCGGCTTGACCGTCTCGGCGAGTATCCCGGCGGCGGTAATCTCGATGGCGGTGCTGCGGATGCTGGGCGGGGCGACGATCCTCGAAAACAATTTCGTGCAGACGATGGCTTCGGCGGGCGAGGCGGTCGCGGCCGGCGCGATCTTCACCTTTCCCGCGCTGATCGTGCTCGGCCAAACGAGCGCGCTCGGTTACGGCGAGGTCACGATGCTATGTATCGCGGGCAGCCTGATGGGCAGCCTGCTGGTTATCTTCCTGCGCCGGCCCTATATCGTCGAGGAGCGGCTGCCGTTCCCCGAAGGGCGCGCCTGCGCGGAGGTTCTGCGCGCCGGCGAGGTGGGTGGGGCGCGCGCCGCGCCGCTCACCTGCGGGGCGATGCTCTCCGCGGCGCTCAAGGGGCTGCAGACCGTGGTCGGCCTGATACCGGGCGCGGTCGCGGGCGCGCGATGGGTCGGCGCGAGCGCCTTTGCGGGCGCGGCGGATCTTTCGGCCGCGCTCCTGGGCGTGGGATATATCGTCGGGGTGCCGATCGCGAGCCTGATCTTCCTCGGCGGCGCGTTCGCCTGGCTCGTGGCGATACCGATACTCAGCGCGGCCCATCCCGAGCTGCGCCATCTTGACCCCCAGGCGGCCGCGCGGACGATCTGGAGCGGCGAGGTGCGTTATATCGGGGTCGGCGCGATGCTCGTGGGCGGGGTGGCGACGCTCTATCGGCTGCGCGGGCCGATCGGCCGCGCCCTTCGCGAAAGCGTCGACACCGCGCGCGCGGGCCATAGCGCGCCCAAGGTGCGCGAGGAGCGCGACCTTTCCACGACCACGGTGCTGGGCGGCGCGGCGGCGTCGCTGCCGGTGATATTCGCGATCTGCTGGGCGCTGTCGGGCCGGCCGGTGCTTAGCGCGACACTCGCTCTCGCGCTCGCCTTCGTCGGCTTTTTCGCCAGCGCGGTGGCCGGCTACCTGACCGGAATCGTCGGCGGGTCGAACAACCCGATCTCTGGCGTGACGATTATCGTGCTGCTGGCGGTCGCCGGCCTGCTGAAGCTTTCCGGCGTCGCAAGCCCGCTCGGGCCGCGCCTCGCGATCACCGCCGCCGCGGTAGTCTGCACGGCCGCCGCGATGGCGGGTGATTCGCTGCACGATCTCGCCACCGGCTTTCATGTCCGCGCCACGCCGCGCGCGCTCGAAATAAGCCTGCTGCTCGGCGCTATGCTGGGCGCGCTCGTGATGGCGCCGATCCTCAACACGCTGATCGGCGCGTACGGGATCGAAGGCACGCCCACCGCGCGCGCCGGCGCGCTGGCCGCGCCGCAGGCCTTCCTGATGGCGCAGGTGGCGCGCGGCGTCTTCAGCGGCGCGTTGCCGTGGGGCGCGGTCGGCGCGGGCACGATGCTCGCCGGGGCGCTGCTCGCCTTCGACCGGATGCTCGAGCGGCGGGGCTCGCGATGGCGCACGCCGGTGATGCCGGTGGCGATCGGGCTCTACCTGCCGTTCGGCCTAAGCGTCACGATCTTCACCGGCTCGCTCGTTCACCTGGCCCATACGCGGGGCAAGCTGACCCCCGCCGCCGGCCCGGGACTTCTGTTCGCTGCCGGGATGGTCGCGGGCGAGGCGCTGGTCGGCGTGCTCGCCGGCGCGCTCGTCACCTCGGGGCTCCATATGCCGCTGCTCTGAACAAGACGCGCGCCCGCGCGCAGCGTTCGCGGCGTCGGAGCGCCGCGAACGCGCGACGTTTTCTTCCCCCTAGCCCTCTGCTGGAGGGCCGGGACGAGGATAACCACGTAAGCCGACCGCGTCGCCCTAGGGTCCACTCATCCACCGAAATCCGAGCCAAACAAGTCAGCCCGACGCTTTGTGCGGCCATCCAAAAGGTTGCAGGCGGATGCACCTCATGCTGTCGATGTGTCAACCAGCAGGCCATATGGATCGTCTCGGGGAATAAACGGGCCAGCTCGCCTGAATGGAGATTGATTACAGTAGGTTCAACGCCGTTGCTCTGCTGAGGTGAAAGACGTGAAAAATGCAGGATCGACGAGTTTTCGAGCCGCCGCTGCAGTGTGCTTTGGCCTTTTTCTTTTTGCAATCTTGGGTCAGGCGCATGGGCAAGGGTTAAGCGGCCTGTCTAGATTGCTCCAGGGCGGATCTGGACGCTCGACAAACTCCGGCGGCTCCAATTCCGCAGTTGCGGTGCAGCGTGATGCGGCGCCATACGTGGGCGAATTCCAGGGGGAACAAGCTCGACAACGCAGCGGGGCTCAAAATCCGGCTGTAAGGGAGCGGTTCGCATGCTATCCGGCGCACGACCGGGCTCTTCCGCAAACTAAAACGTTTGTGTGCTATGCGGCCGACTGAGGAACGGCCGCTAATTTGCCTCTCTTCGTCAGAGCTGTATCGGAAACAAAACCGGGCCGTACGACAAATGTCGAACCACTTGCCGCCGCGTCTCGTTACCCGCCTGCGCCCGCTCCCAAATCGCCGCCCGGAAGGCAAAGCTCCGGTATCACGCAGCGGCCAGGATCAGTTGCGGCAACATTTTAGGATCGTGCCTAAGATGATCTGGCGCGCACGCGCACCGGATTCAGTTCTTCGAGCGTCTTACCGCGAGTCTCGACGCCCAGGGCGAGCACGATCAGCGCGCCGATCGCGAACGCTCCCGCGCCCATCGCGAAGACCCCGCTTTGGCCGTACGCGGGCTTGATCAGGCCGACGATCGTCGGCCCCAAAAGCGCGCCGACGCGCCCGATACTGGAGGCGAAGCCGGCGCCGGTGGCGCGCGCGTGAGTGGGGTAAAGCTCGGGGGTATAGGCGTAGAGCACGCTCCACATCCCAAACATGAAGAACTGCATCCCGAGTCCGAAGCTCACCAGCGCGAGCGTGTTGGCGGCCGTGCCGTAGTAATACGCCATCACTGCCGAGCCTGCCAGGGTCGCCACCATGCTCGGCTTGCGTCCCCAGGCCTCGACCAAATAGGCGGCGGTGAAGAAGCCCGGTACGCCGGCCAGCGAAATTGTCACGATATACAGCGTGGACTTGGTGACCGTGTAGCCCGCCTCTTGCAGCAGCGCGCCGAGCCAGGTCGTAAGACCGTAGTAGCCGATCAGCGCGAAGAACCACAGGCTCCATACCATCGCGGTGCGCTGCGCGTAGCCCGCTGTCCAAAGCTCGAGGAACGAGAAGCGCGAGACCGCCGCCAGGCCGGAGGCGGCGGCGGGAAGCCGCAGCGGATGGGGCAGCTCGCGCGCGCCCAGAGCGTTGCGCACCTTCTCCTCGAAGGCGCTCATCACGCGCTCCGCTTCCTCCTTGTGCCCGCGCGCTTCGAGCCATCGCGGCGATTCCGGCACAATACGGCGCACGACGAGCACGAAGACCGCCGGAACCCCCTCGGCGACGAAGACCAGGCGCCATCCGCCGAGCGGCAACAGCAGGTAGGCGAGCACGCCCGCCGCGATAAAGCCGAGCGGCCAGAACCCTTCGAGCAGCGCGATATAGCGCCCGCGATGGCGCGTCGGGATAAACTCGCTCACCAGCGATTGCCCGATGGGGAATTCCATCCCCATGCCGAAGCCGAGCAGCACGCGCCATGCCATGAGCTGGCTCAAGCTTCCCGCAAACGCGCATAGAATCGACGCGATCCCCCAGATCACCATGCTCCACTGGAACACCGAGCGGCGCCCGAAGCGGTCCGCCAAAAGGCCCGACAGACCCGCGCCGGCGAACATCCCAGCGAAGCTCATCGAGCCCAGTGCGCCGGCCTGCGCCGCCGACAGGTGCATCTCGGTCTTGATCGAGCCCAGGACGTAGGTGAGCATGCCGAGGTCCATCGAGTCGAACAGCCAGGCGGTCGCGATGATCATGAAGATCATCCGCTGGTAGCCGCTAAGCGGTAAGCGCTCGAGGCGCTCGGGGACGGTGAACGGGCGGCGCGTCCGATCGGTCATTGTTGTTTCCCCCACGAAGCCCGGCGCGGACGGTGGTTTGGCAGCCGTCGCGTCGCGCAAGACAGGCCCGATGCCGAGCCCGCCCACGCCGTTTTAGATCGCGCCGCGCCGGTCCCCTACCAGCGCGCGAAAACGCGACGTGCCAAGGCTATATCGCGCTGCTCCGTCGTTCAAGGAGCGCCGCCGCGCTTGAGCGATGCGCCCGCTGTGGGGTTTTCTGTACCTCTCCCCATCGGCCGCGCGCCCTTCACGCCGCCGCGCTTGCCTGAGCCTCTCCCGTTCGGGAGAGGGCAAGGCATCCCACTGCGCCCCTGCCTGAGCCTCTCCCATTCGGGAGAGGCCGGCGCGAAGCGAGATACGCGC
>JAJYYI010000018.1 GCA_021801125.1 Deltaproteobacteria bacterium
ATCCGGACATGGACGGGTCGGTCAGACCGGGGGACAACCTTTACACCGATTCGATCGTCGCCTTGCACGCCAGCACTGGCGAACTCGCCTGGTATTACCAGGAAGTACCGCACGACGTCTGGGACTATGACGCCACGAGCAACGTCGTGCTGTTCGATATCAACGAACATGGCCGGCGCATCCCGGCCGCTGGTGAAGCGGGGAAGACCGGATTTTTCTATATAGTGGACAGGCGCGACGGCCACCTGATTAGGACATCTCAACCCTTCGTCATCCAGTCCAAGAACATGTTCGCGCCGCCTACCAAGACCGGAGTTGATATCCTGCCCGGCGCTAACGGCGGAAGCGAATGGTCGCCACCGGCCTTTTCCCCGATCACGCGGATGGTCTACGTGCTGGGCATGGACCAGCTCATGACCTTCACCACGCTCACCTCGCCGTACGTTGCGGGCCACATGAAACTCGGCAGTGCGTTCTTCAACGTGCCGGGCACTAGAAGTATCCAGGACGGCACTTTTACGGCAATCAACGTCGACACCGGCCGGGTGGCATGGCAATACAAGGCGCCGCAGCCGATGATCGGCGGGGCGCTGGCCACAGCCGGTAATCTCGTTTTCACCGGCGAAGGCGACGGCAATTTCGACGCCTTTGACGCTCGAACCGGCAGGATGTTGTGGCGGTTTTATCTGGGTGCGGGTGTCAATGCACCACCCGTCACGTACTCCGTGAGGGGCAAACAATACATCGCGGTGGCGGCCGGCGGAAGCTTCCAGCTGGCCTATCCGTACGGCGACACGGTCGCGATTTTCGCGGTGAAATAAGCAGCCGATCCGTAACCGCCCCGAAAGGCTGAATGAAACGGGCTTTCGGGGCGGTCATCCCAACTCCCCGCCTGCTTCAAACTACCCTCAGCAAAAAAACGACGGTGGCGGCCCGATCGGCTCAATATCTCGCCGTATGGGTCGCCAGCATAGTGTCCCGCGCGTTATGATCATGCGTGTCGACGCCGCCACGGCGCGCGGCTTCAGCCGCTGCGGCTGTTCAAAAGCACCCCCAAAAAACGGTCTTGAAACGAAAGGAGTGGAACGGCGAGGGGTTATGACACTAAAGATATTGAGCGAGCACGCCTGCTTTGACGGTGTCCAGGGCTTTTACGAGCATCCCAGTAAGGTGACCGGCACGACGATGCGGTTCGGAGTATATCGTCCGCCGCAGGCCAAAACCGGTCCCGTGCCCGTGCTCACTTATCTGGCTGGATTAACCTGCACGGAGGAAACCTTTTTAATTAAAGGCGGAGCGCAGCGCCTGGCCGCCCAGTACAAACTGATACTCGTCGCCCCCGACACCAGCCCGCGCGGAGCGGGGGTCGCCGGCGAGGACACTGACTGGGACTTTGGCACTGGCGCAGGGTTTTACCTCGACGCAACCGCCGAGCCGTGGTCTAAAGCCTATCGGATGTACAGCTACGTCACTGAAGAGCTTCCGGCTGTGGTCGCGGAGAATTTTCCCGCCGACATGAAGCGCCAGGGAATTTTCGGCCATTCGATGGGCGGCCACGGCGCCCTTACAATTGCGCTTAAGAATCCGCAGCGGTACGCTTCGGTTTCCGCTTTTGCACCAATCTCAGCGCCACTCCAGTGCCCCTGGGGCCAAAAGGCTTTCGCGGGATACCTGGGCGGCGATCTGCAGGCTGCCAGACGTTATGACACCGTAGCGCTCCTGGAAGACGGCGCGCGCTTCGGTGGAACGCTCCTGGTGGATCAGGGAGAAGCCGACCAGTTCTTGAAGGTTCAGTTGAAGCCGGAACTCCTTGAAGCAGCGTGCCGAAAAGCCGGCCAGCAATTGAACCTACGCCTAAGGCCAGGGTACGATCATAGTTACTACTTCGTCTCGACCTTCATGGCGGATCATCTGGCGCATCATGCCGCGGCTCTGCGCGCCTAGGGTTTTTCGCTCTTGAATCATCCTCGGCTGATGGTGCCAGATGCTGGGCGCGTACTTGTGGGCGCCTTTTAAGGCGCGGGCTGCACTGAGACGCGAGCGGCAAGCCCCATGCCAGGCCAGCCAAATGACTATCTGAACGGTTAAGGAACCGCTACAATTAGAGCAGTAGGCAGCCGAGGTCAGGGTGGGAGACCGCGCGGCGCTCGGCGCGGCTAACCGATCGTGACGTGGAACGCGCGCCGAGCGCGAGTGAATTTCGCTGAGGGACGGGATGGCGGCTTATAGCCGCGACCCTTCTTCTTGCGGGCCAGGGATTCCGTGCGAGGCAACGCTCGATTTACCGGCGGATTCCTGGGTTCGCGGAAATAAGACCCTTGAGGGCCTGAATGAGGAACTCACCGGACGGACACGAAGAGGCGGTTCGCTCTATAGCCTCGTCGCTAAGGTACAAGCCCGGGGCGTTGCTGCCGATTCTCCATAAAGTGCAGGAGCGTTTTGGTTACGTTCCCGCCCGAAGCCTTGCGGTCATCGCCGACGTCCTTAACCTTTCGCGCGCCGAGGTTTACGGCGTAGTGAGCTTCTACCACGATTTCCGCAGCGAGCCGCCCGGCGAGCACGTAATTCGCGTCTGTCGGGCCGAGTCATGTCAGGCAATGGGCGCTGTCGAGCTTGTCGCTCATATCAAGCGCAAGCTCAAGCTGGACTTCGGCCAGACCAGCGCGAACCAAAGGTTCACCCTGGAGCCGGTCTATTGTCTGGGGAACTGCGCCTGCTCGCCGGCGATCACGATCGACCAGGAGATTTACGGGCGTGTTACGCCGCGACGTTTCGACGACCTGCTGGCGGAACTTGAAGGACGCGGCGGATGAACTCGACGATTTATGTCCCGCAAGACTCGGGGGCTTTATCGCTGGGTGCGGAGCAAGTAGCCCGCGCGCTCAAGTCTCACGGCGAGCGACTCGGCGCGGGCACGCGAATCGTTCGCACCGGCTCGCGAGGGCTTTACTGGCTCGAACCGATGATCGAAGTCGATACTCCTCAGGGGCGCGTCGCGTATGGCCCGGTGAATGCGACCGATGTCGGCTCGCTTTTCGACGCCGGTTTTCTCGACGGCCGCGGCCATCGCCTGTTCTTGGGCCCCACCGAAGAGATTGGGTACCTCAAAAACCAGGAGCGGTTGACGTTTGCGCGGGTTGGGATTATCGACCCATGCGCCCTCGACGAGTATCTCGCGCATGGGGGTTATCGAGGTCTCGAGAGAGCGCTGGAAATGGGTGGCGCGCAAATAGTCGGCGAAGTCATGCTTTCCGGCCTTAGAGGCCGTGGCGGCGCGGCTTTTCCCGCCGGCATTAAATGGAAGACCGCGCTCGAGGCCTATGCCCATCAGAAGTACGTGGTCTGCAATGCTGACGAAGGGGACGCCGGAACATTCGCCGACCGAATGATCATGGAAGGCGATCCGTTCCTGTTGATCGAGGGGATGACAATCGCCGCGCTCTGTATCGGGGCCAGCCAGGGGTACATCTACCTGCGCTCCGAATACCCCCATTCCCATCGGACCCTTGAGCGGGCGCTCGAACTAGCGCGCAATCGCGGCTATCTCGGCAAGAACGTCCTCGGCAGCGGCAAGCCTTTTGATCTTGAGGTTCGACTGGGCGCCGGCGCCTACATCTGCGGGGAAGAAACCGCGATGCTGGAGAGCCTCGAGGGCAAACGGGGAATGGTTCGCTACAGGCCGCCGGTGCCCGCAGTGAAAGGCTTGTTCGGCAAGCCCACGATCGTAAACAACTTGCTGACGTTCGCCTCCGTGCCGATCATCCTAGAGAAAGGCGGGCAGTTTTATAAAGAATACGGAACCGGCCGTTCGCGGGGTACGCTCGCGCTTCAGCTCGCCGGCAACGTCAAGCGGCCGGGACTTATTGAGAAAGCGTTCGGCGTCACGCTGAATGAAATCATCTATGAGTACGGCGGCGGCACAGCGAGCGGCCGTCGCGTCCGCGCGGTACAGGTGGGAGGTCCGTTGGGCGCCTACCTGCCGGAAAGCGAATTGGATACTCCGCTCGACTACGAGGCGCTCGCCGCGCGAGGTGCGATGCTTGGGCACGGCGGCGTCGTGGTCTTTGACGACACGGTGGATATGGCCCGGATGGCGCGCTACGCGATGGAGTTCTGCGCGCTCGAGTCGTGCGGAAAATGCACCCCGTGCCGGATCGGCGCGGTGCGCGGAACGGAGGTCATCGATCGCATCCTGAGCAACGCAGAGCGCACGACGAATGTCGCTCTGCTCAAAGATCTGTGCGAGACGATGAAGTTTGGCTCGCTGTGCGCGCTTGGAGGGCTGACTCCGCTTCCGGTGTTGAGCGCACTTAAGCATTTCCCGGAGGATTTTGGTCTCTCACCGGAACGACTTGAGGCCGCGCAAGCGCCGTAGACGTGTTGCATTGCGCACGTCGTAGGCATGGGCGTCGGATGACCAGGAGCGAATGGGGGCGACGATGTTGTCTGCTACGGATAAGGATCACGGAACGCCCGCGCGATATTCAGCCGGGCTTGTAACCCTCGAGATCGACGGCAAGCCAATCACAGTACCGCAAGGAACGGCCGTCCTGCGAGCCGCAGCCCTGGCGGGCGTCAACATCCCCAAGCTTTGCGCGACGGAGTCGCTCGAGCCGTTCGGCTCGTGCCGCCTTTGCCTGGTCGAGGTCGCCGGACGCGGAGGCTACCCTGCGTCATGCACAACGCCGGTCGAGGCCGGTATGAAAGTGCGTACCCAGAGCGCCAAGCTCGCCGAGCTGCGTCGCAACGTGATGGAGCTTTATATCTCGGACCATCCGTTGGACTGCCTCACCTGTCCGGCCAACGGGAATTGTGAGCTGCAGGACATGGCGGGAGTGGTTGGGCTCCGCCACGTGCGTTACGGCCACAGCGGCAAGAACCATCTCGACTCACTGAAGGACGCGTCCAATCCGTATTTTGTGTTCGACCCGTCCAAGTGTATCGTTTGCTCCCGCTGCGTGCGCGCTTGCGAGGAGGTGCAAGGAACTTTCGCCCTGACGATTCAGGGGCGAGGCTTTGCCTCTGTCGTTTCGGCGGGACAACACGAGCGGTTTATCGACTCCGAGTGCGTCTCGTGCGGCGCATGCGTCCAGGCCTGTCCGACGGCCACGTTGATGGAAAAATCGATCATCGACAAAGGCCAACCCGAGCATAGTGTCGTCACAACCTGTGGCTATTGCGGCGTCGGATGCTCTTTCAAAGCCGAGATGAAGGGCAGCGAAGTGGTGCGGATGTTGCCCAACAAGGACGGTCAGCCGAATTACGGCCATTCATGCGTCAAGGGACGCTTCGCGTGGGGCTACGCGACTCACCCGGACCGTGCCACCAAGCCGCTGATCCGCGAGCGCATCGACCAGCCCTGGCGCGAAGTTTCTTGGGAGGAAGCGATAGCCTTCGCTGCCGCTGGGTTGATGCGCGTGCGCGAAAAGCACGGCAGGAACTCCGTCGGAGCGATAACCTCGTCACGCTGCACCAACGAGGAAACATACCTGGTGCAGAAGCTGGTCCGAGCCGCCTTCGGCAATAACAATGTAGACACCTGCGCGCGCGTCTGCCATTCCCCCACGGGCTACGGTCTCAAGACGGCGTTCGGCACATCGGCGGGCACGCAGGATTTCGCCTCGATACGCAAGGCGGACGTCATCATGGTGATCGGCTGCAACCCGACCGACGGCCATCCGGTATTTGCCTCGATGATCAAGCGGCGGATGCGCGAGGGGGCTAAGCTCATAGTCATCGACCCGCGCGCGATCGACCTGGTGAAGGGTCCCCACGTCGCGGCTGCTTATCATCTGCAGCTCCGTCCTGGCACCAACGTGGCGCTGGTAAATGCAATGGCGTACACGGTAGTGACGGAAGGGCTGGTAAATGAGTTTTTTGTCGCCGAGCGATGCGACGGCGCGGCATTTCAGCGATGGAAGGAATTTATCGTCAGGCGCAACAATGCCCCGGAGGCGGTCGAGGAGATCACGGGCGTGCCGGCCTCGACGATTCGCGCGGCCGCACGGTTGTACGCCACCGGCGGCCCCGCGGCAATCTATTACGGCCTCGGCGTCACCGAGCACAGCCAGGGCAGCACGATGGTGCTCGCCATGGCGAATTTGGCGATGCTTACCGGAAACCTTGGCCGCGAGGGGGTGGGAGTGAACCCCTTGCGCGGGCAAAATAACGTGCAAGGCTCGTGTGACGTCGGCTCATTCCCGCACGAGCTGACCGGATACAGGCATATCTCGGACCGGGCTCTCCGCGCCAGCTTTGAGCAGGCATGGGGCGTCACGCTCGACCCTGAACCCGGCCTGCGCATCCCGAACATGTTTGACGCTGCGCTGGAAGGCACCTTCAAAGGCCTATACATCCAGGGGGAGGACATCGCGCAATCCGATCCCAACACGCAGCACGTTGTGGCGGCGCTCGAGGCGATGGACTTTATAGTCATCCAGGATATCTTCTTCAACGAAACCTCGAAGTACGCTCACGTCTTTTTGCCGGGATCGTCTTTTCTGGAGAAGGACGGCACGTTTACCAACGCCGAGCGCCGAATATCAAGAGTGCGCAAGGTGATGCCGCCGTTGGCCGGCAAGGAGGATTGGGAGGTAACGGTGGCTTTGTCCAACGCGCTGGACTATCCGATGAAGTACTCGCATCCGGCGGAAATAATGGACGAGATAGCCCGCCTGACTCCGACGTTCGCCGGCGTCAGCTACGACAAGCTGGAACGACTCGGCAGTATCCAATGGCCGTGCAACGACAAGGCGCCCGAAGGAACACCGGTGATGCACGTCGGACAATTCGTCCGCGGCAAGGGTAATTTCACGATCACGGAGTACATTCCGACGTCGGAGCGGACGTCGCCGCGCTATCCTCTGATTCTGACCACCGGCCGAATTCTCACCCAGTACAACGTAGGCACTCAGACGCGGCGCACGGCCAATGTCGTGTGGCATCGCGAGGATCGTCTGGAGATTCATCCCCATGACGCCGAGGAAAGGGGAATCCGCGATGGCGATCATGTCGAGATGACCAGCCGCGCCGGCACCGCAACCCTACGCGCATTGGTGACGGAACGCGTCCCTCCCGGGGTCGTCTACACCACCTTCCATCACCCGGAGTCGCGGGCCAACGTGGTGACGACCGAGAACTCCGATTGGGCGACCAACTGCCCCGAGTACAAGGTGACGGCGGTTCAAGTTAGGCCGCTGGTGCACCGCCCGCATCGGAAGCAAGCGGCTCTTTACCCGATGGAGGCAAGCGCCGCCAAGTAGTGCGCTCGAAGCGGGCACGCAATGGAGATTGCTCATCTGATCGGCATGGCCAACCAGATCGCTGAGTTCTTCGAGGCTTTGCCGGACCGCAGCGAGGCGGTAAAAGGCGTGGCGCAGCATCTGAGGAATTTTTGGGCTCCCGGGATGCGCAAGCAGTTAATTGTCTACGTCGTCAACGGCGCTGACAATACGCTGAATCCGTTGGCGCGCGAAGCCGCTCTCATGCTCCATGCGGAGTTAGCGGGAAAAGCGGCGCGGTAGCTGATTGCCGCCGCGGCTGGTGGCTCGACCCGGCGTTCTAGTTCCGATGCACGGGGCGAAAACGTGTCAAGCAAACCGTTCGGCACCGGATCCATAGCCGCTTAATTTGCCGTCACTCACGACGCCATAGTATTATCAGCGCTGTTTCCGCCCCGTTCCGCTCAGCCGACCGCCGGCGCTTATATTTAACGAGTGGTGACAAGGGGTAATCTCTTGCGAGGAGGACATGACGGTGAAAGTCAAGGCAGCGGTGGCGCATAAAGCGGGCCAGCCGTTACAAATCGAGACCGTGGACCTTGCCGGCCCGAAAAAGGGCGAGGTTTTGGTCGAGCTTAAGGCGACTGGGGTATGCCATACCGACGCCTACACGCTCTCGGGCAGTGACCCAGAAGGTTTGTTTCCGTCGATTCTTGGCCATGAGGGGGCCGGGGTTGTCGTCGAGATAGGCCCTGACGTCACCTCGGTCAAGCCGGGAGATCATGTGATCCCGCTCTACATCCCTGAGTGCCGGCAGTGTAAAGCCTGCTTATCAGGCAAAACCAACCTGTGTACTGCGATCCGAGAAACCCAGGGCAAGGGCGTGATGCCTGATGGAACGAGCCGCTTCTCCCAAAACGGCAAGACAATATATCACTACATGGGAACCTCGACCTTTGCCAATTATACAGTGCTGCCTGAGATAGCAGTGGCAAAGGTCCGTGAAGACGCGCCGTTTGAAAAGATCTGCTACATCGGTTGCGGTGTCACCACCGGCGTCGGCGCCGTTATTAACACAGCCAAGGTGGCGCCAGGCGACAACGTGGTGATATTCGGTCTAGGCGGAATCGGGTTGAACGTAACTCAGGGCTGCCGCCTGGCCGGCGCGAACATGATTATCGGCGTGGACCTGAACCCTGCGCGCAAAACAATCGGCGAGAAGTTCGGCCTCACGCACTTCGTGAACCCCAAGGAAGTCCAGGGCGACCTGGTTCCTTACCTGATTAACCTCACCGGCGGCGGTGCCGATTTCAGCTTCGAGTGCGTCGGCAATGTCAACCTGATGCGCCAGGCGCTCGAATGCTGCCATCGTGGGTGGGGAACCAGCGTGATTATCGGCGTGGCCGGCGCAGGACAGGAAATCTGTACTCGACCGTTCCAACTGGTTACCGGTCGAGTCTGGAAAGGAACCGCTTTTGGCGGCGCAAAGAGCCGGCGCGACGTGCCCAAGATCGTCGACTGGTACATGAACGGAAAGATCAACATCGACGACCTGATCACGCACGTGATGCCGCTGGAGAAGATCAACGACGCTTTCGATCTGATGCATCGGGGCGAGTCGATCCGCTCGGTAATCCGCTATTGAGCCTGGGCGGCTGATAAATGAGAGCGCCCCCTTGATGCGCAACTTTTGGCGTTGAGGCAACTGGATTCCGCACGCCGTCGCGGCTGGACGGGGCGGCCCAAAAATCAAGGCGGGGGCGTCGCACCTTAGACGCCCCCGCCTCAGCCGGATAAACAATCTCTAAGACGGGAAATAGGCTCTGAGCCGACCTAACTGTCAAAGCCCTCCGTTTTGCGCACGCTGTCGTTGATCTCAAGCCAGGGTACGCGGTCGGGCCAGAAGGCGTGACGCAGCGTGGTTGGCGGGTGACCGGGGTCAGCGTTGAGGTTCGAGAAGTTAGCGCGGCTTACGAAAAGCTTGTCCGGTAAGGGGTCCACGTCTGCAGTCAAATTGCTCCCGCAGTTGGTGCAGCGGTTGCGGTGAACCGCTGCCGAACTGTGGAAGGTTTGAAGCTGAGGTCCCTTAGTCCACTTAAACCCGGAGCGCGGAAAAATCGACCAGGTTACAAACGGCGCTGCGTGGACCCGACGGCATATCGAACAGTGACAGTGATGAGTGTCAACCGCTGGCTCAGTGATTTCGAACTGGTTGGCACCACAAAAGCACGACCCAGTTATTGTTTGGAATGCCCCCATCGATCAAACCCTCCTTGGACTGCTTACGGAAAACGGTCTTAAAGCGGGTCTAGCGGCGTAGGTGTCGCCCTAACTGCCGCAGACTAACTTTTGAATTGCGCGCATGTCAATAGTTCTGAAAGAAGACGAACCGTTAAGGCTATGAGATGACGGCGGCCGGGCGCGAACCTGAGATAGCCTGGCCGACGCCGAAGCGGCGGCGCGACATGCGTAGGCTCGCCGATTGGTCAATGAACCGCAAGGGCGTTATCGACGAGAAGAACGCTTGCGCGGATTCGTGGAACTCTCAACGCATGGCACTAGGAGAAAAAGGACGCACTGCGCATTCCGCTTCACGCTCAGCACGTCGGTGAGATGCGAGAGTTGCCCGACGCGAGCGCCCTCTGATTCGCAACCCTCCCTGCCGCACGCCGACATTCTTCTTTATATAGCCCCACCAAAAACGCAAGGGCGGGAGAACTCGCAACCCGCTTCCCCCGCCCCACGCTCACCGATAATAGAGGGACCGGGAACGCCGGCCGCGGTGAACCTAGGCGTCAAAGCCCTCACACTGGCGCAGGCGGTCCGCAATCTCATACCAGGGCACCTTGGACCCAACAAAAGCGTGCCGATAGGTGCCTTCGGGATGTCCCGGATGAGCGCCTTCGTCGATAGTGCCCGTTGCCACGGCGATCTTATCCGGAAGCTGCGTGAGGTCGAGCGTTACTGGGCAACCGCAAGTCTTGCAAAAGTGGCGCGTGACGTTCGGCGAGCTGGCAAAGCTACCGAGGTTCTGCTCCCCTTTGTCGTATCTAAAAGCTGCGCGGTTAAAAATTGAAAGGGTTACAAAGAGCGCGCCGTGGAATTTACGACAAATCCCACAGTGGCAATGGTGCGTGTCCAGCGCCGGCTCCGTGATGGTGTACCGAACGTTGCCGCAGTAACAGCCTCCGGTCAATGTAAGATCAGCCATCGTGCTCACCCCCTAAGAATTGGCCCCCGTAGCATACCAATTTACGGTTGCCTTGGCTATTCGAAACGGCCCCAGGTTAGCACAAATCCCGGGTGATTGGTAATTGTAATTGCGCAGGGCGTGCCCTCGATCTGAAACCACCTCGCTAAGCCTCTACTGCAAAAATCGCGGAGGTCGGACAATATGGTAGGGGGTTCAACCCGAACTTGCTCGGCCACACGCCGCTTGGGCCTCGAAGTGCGCCGATGCTAATCGATGTACGGGACGCTGCGGCCTTTTTCGCGCCGCCGCATTGACACCCGACGGGCTAGGGGCTGCGGTTTTTCTCTGTTTCTAGCTCTGTTAATCTTTCTGTAAAACTTGCGGTTGATTCGATTATCCATTGCAGAGCATGAAAAAGACGGGCGGAAAAAAGAGCGTCGGGTTGCGGGCGATTTTGGCCAAGGTGCGCAAACCTGTGGCACCTCCGACCCGCGCCCACCCGGAGGTCACCCGCTACAGCCGGCCGCGTGAGAAAAGCAGACTGCGGCGCGAACACCGCTGAGCCGAACGACCACGTCGCGCCGCGCGCGGCGCCGTCGCCTCGAGCTGGCTGTCGCCGCGAGCCGCTCCAGCTGGGCCGCGCGCTCATCGTCGGTCTAGCCGTATACTCAAATCGGAAAGATACAGGCAAACGCTTTACGCTTGCCTGGCAAACTCAAAATCTAAAGCGCATCTAAATATGAAGCCGGATATCCTTGCTGCTCTATATGCTCGAAGCGTGACATCTCGCGAAACCGCATACGTTAGCCGCGTCGCACTGCGCGCAGCGCTGAGGGGGTTCGCTCTAGGAGCGGCGATGCTCGTGTCGAGTGTTGGATTGGCCGCGAGTGCGGCCTTCGAGGTGACCTCGCCGGCTTTCACCGACGGAAGCATGCTGACCGCCGCGAATGCGGCAAACGCGAATGGATGCGGCGGTCAGAATATCTCGCCGGGCCTCGAGTGGTCAGGGGCCCCGACCGCCACCAAGAGTTTTGCCATTACCATGTTCGATCCGGACGGAGCAAAGGGTCTTGGCGTAGTCCATTGGGTGGCGTACGACATCCCGGCATCCCGATCGTCCCTGTCAGAAGGCGAGGGCGGAAATCCATCGGGCCATTTCACCGGCGGCAAGAACAGCGCCGGCGGCACGGTATATAGGGGACCGTGCCCACCACTGGGGGACAATCCTCACCATTACGTGATCAGCGTTTACGCGCTTGACCTTCCGCCTGGCACGCTCACCCCAGGGATGTCCCGCGAAGAGTTGCTAACGACGATTCGGCCGCACGTTTTAGCCGAGGCCAGCATAGTTGGCCGGTACAGCCGCAATCCTCTCGCCGGCGCAAAGCCGTTCATTGCGAGCGCCCGCAACGTCGACCATGTGGGAGTTGTCGTACCGAACCTCGAGCAAGCCGTAAACTTTTTCGTTGACGTTATCGGAGCAGACCTGCTGTGGAAAGCTGGCCCATTGAAGGAAGATTCCAAGCATTCCCCCACTGGCAAACCGTTGACGGTGAGCCTGGCGATGCTCCGCCTAGGACCCAACTTGAATCTCGAACTGCTTCAGTACGACACCGGCGCAAACCGCGACAATCAGATGCCGAAGGCAACCGACCCTGGCACCACCCATATCGCCTTTTTTGTCGCTGACATAGATGAGGCCTCTGCGTACCTCAAAGCCAAGGGCGTGCGCCTTTTCCCAGGGCCCATAGAGGCGTTGGCCGAGCCTAAACGCGGTGAAAAGATCCAGTACTTCCTCACGCCCTGGGGAATGTATCTCGAGTTGGTCGCGAGACCCGAGCACTTACCCTACGAAAAAGGAACTACCGCGCGGCTGTACGGTCCGGCAACCGGCTGGCGTTAGTCTACACGCGCGATTCGATTGTCACAGCCGGCGAGGATACCACACGCCTTTAAATCGCCGCTCCGGCGCCCTTGACTGTGGGCTGCCTGTTCGCACCCGCACTCCCGCGGTGTGATTGAACCGATCGGCAGGAGCAAGCCTCGGGAAGCGTCGCGTCCGCCGACGTCACGATTCCAGCGCTGTTCGTCGCACAAGCTTTGCGCATCGCATGAGCAGCAATCCTCTCTGGTTCTGCCCGCGCAGGCTCAGGTAGCAAACCCGCCACCGCCGACACCACGCCCCGTCTTTTGCCAACTCCAACGGGAACCCGCTGACTCCACCTATCCTTAGACACAGGGAGCGAGCAGGCGACCTTCGGAACCGGCGGAACAGCCGCCAAGCGCACGATTGCAGACCGACCGGTCAGAACATAGTAACAGGTTACCTCTTCCCCTTCGGCACGCTCAGCAATTTACACCAGATTCACGCATCCGGCCCCGTTCGTAAACCAAAAGTCACTAAACAATGCTCTTTCGGCTGGGCGCGCGCTGCTGAATACGAGGCTCGCGCTATTGTCATCGCCGTTCCACCGAAAGCCTTCGAGCGTCAGGTTTCAGGGTGTTCATATTTGCGGCGGGATGCCCACTTGCTCCGGCTCTTCTGCACCTGAGACATAATGGACCGACCGCTACAATTCAAAAACTCAACGCCGCCCAAGCTTTGATCGTCGCGCTTGGGATGCGAATCCCCGGAAAGATCGTAGTGCGAAATCTAAAATACGCTTGCTCGTAATGATCTTTGACCAAGTTTTTGGCCTTACGGATGCGCTCCGAAATTTTGCGACGCTCGCCGCAGAGAGCCAAACGGCACACGAATTTCCGCGGCCGGCAACACGCGATCGCCGCGCGTGTCACGTCTTGTTGCTGGTTAACTGACGCCTCATTTTCGTGCAGCCGTGCTCACGATCTACGCATCGCTGCGATCGATGTGCCGACCATTTTTCTTGCCGGCCCACATTGGTCGCGATTTTAAGGGCAAAGCGCCAAGCGCAGCCTATGGTACGCACCTTGCGTAGCGCGAAGCGCAATCAGGCGAGGAAAATTAGATTGCCACACAAATCTCATCAGAAGGAGTTAACGCAGATGCCAAAGACTGCCTTTAGCATCAACCTCAAGAAACCACCGGAGTCAGCGGAAATCAAAACGATGAACCGCTGGCATCCCGATATTCCAATGATCGACATGTACAAGCCAGGCGACTGGTTCCGAGTCGAGTGCTTCGACTGGACGGGGGGTCAGATCAAAAACGATGACAGCGCAAACGACATCCGCGACGTAGATCTCACCAAGGTCCACTATCTTAGCGGGCCTTTCGGAGTCGAAGGCGCTGAGCCTGGAGACCTGCTGGTCGTGGACCTCCTGGATATTGGCTATCTGCCCGACTCGCCGTGGGGCTTCACGGGTATATTCGCCAAGGAAAATGGCGGTGGCTTCCTGGTGGATCACTATCCTGCGGCACGTAAGGCAATCTGGGACTTCAACGGCATCTACACGAAATCGCGCCATATCCCCGGAGTCCGCTGGCCGGGCATCATTCACCCGGGCCTTATAGGATGCTTGCCGTCACGAGAACTCCTCGAAAAAGCGAACAAGCGCGAAGCCGAGCTTCTGGCGACCAACCCCAACCGAGTCCCACCGCTTTTGGCACCCCCTTACGCACCGACCGCGTTAATGGGACAAATGGCCGGCCGCCAGGCGCAGGAGGCGGCAGCAGAAGCGTGGCGCACGGTTCCACCCCGCGAACATGGCGGGAACTGCGACATAAAGAATCTCTCCCGTGGCTCGCGAGTTTACTTCCCGGTCTACGTGAAAGGCGGGGGACTCTCCATGGGCGACATCCACTGGTCCCAGGGCGACGGCGAAATCACCTTCTGCGGCGCCATCGAAATGGCCGGTTGGATCGACATCGGCGTCGACCTTATAAAGGACGGCATCAAGAAGTACGGAGTAACGAATCCTATTTTCCAACCGAGCCGGGTAGAGCCTCAATTTTCGGAATACCTCGTCTTCGAAGGCATTTCAGTCGACGAGATAACAGGAAAGCAATACTATCTTGACGCTCATATTGCCTACCGGCGCGCCTGCCTCAACGCGATTGAGTATCTCAAGAAGTTCGACTACACCGGCGAGCAGGCTTACATGATCCTCGGGACGGCCCCTGTGGAAGGCCGAATCAGCGGGATCGTGGATATTCCAAATGCCTGCTGCACCGTGGCTATACCGACCGAGATCTTCGAATTCGACATCCGGCCCTCGGCGTCCGGACCGACGGTCTGCGTCCCGAAAGGAATCGACGTGGCCGCAACGAAGTAGGGTGGTTAAATAACCCGCCGGCGCCGCGCTGCTCGCAGCGCGGCGCCGGCGCAACCAATGACGCAACGAGAAATTACTAACGGCGCATAAAACTATGCTTCAAGGTTTGTCTCTTTTTTGGGTGGGGGCCGTGCTGTTCCTTAATGGCATTTGGCTAATGGGAAAGATTGGGGATCGCGAGATCGGAATAATTGACATATTTGTCGGGTTCATCACCGGCCTGGTCTCCCTTTATCTGGCTTTCGGACCAAAGGCTGACAGTGCCACGATCAGGGGCGGCGCGCTGCTCCTCTTGTTCACCTTCACCTATTTTTGGGTAGCGTGGAATCGCTGGAACGGCGCCGACGGGCGAGGCCTTGGCTGGTTTTGCCTGTTCGTTGCCGTGACCTGCGTGCCGATCTTTTTGCAGGGTTTTGCAACCGCGAGCAACCCCTGGGACTATTGGCTTGCGTTCAACTGGGTGTCATGGGGAATTCTCTGGTTCCTCTTTTACCTGATTCTGGCGCTGGGGCGCAGCGAGTTGACCAAGGGGACCGGCTTTTTGTGCATGTTGGAAGGAATCTATACAGGCTGGATCCCGGGCTATCTGCTGTTGATCGGTGCGATGCCCGGCGTGACGCTTCCGAGCGGACACTAACACGAATGAAAGCGGCAGCCGCGATCCGGCAGACGCCAGCTTACGGTAACCCGCGGAGGGGAGTTAGATGCCCTTATACGATTATCTTTGCGACAAGTGCGGGCCGCTTCGGGAGTGGCGCGGAATTAGCGAAGCGTCCAAAACGATCTCTTGTCCAAATTGCGGTGGCAAGGCTCGCCGCGTAATCACCGCGCCGAGCCTTGCCCTCATGGCGGCCACCACAAGGGCCGCGCACGCCCGCAACGAGCGCAGCGCCAACGAACCGATGGTGGTGCGCCGCGAGCAACTGAGCGGTACGCCGATCCGGCATCTCCATAACCACTGACCTAAAGGGGCTGAGTGCGCGCCGGTTTGCGGAGCGAATCGGCGCGCAAAATCGAAGCGGGAAACAACCGGACCTCAACTCAGCGCTGATCATCTCGATCTGGCGGCCTCGCGCTGATGGCTCCATCTGACACCCAGGGACGATTTTTCGCCCCCAAACTCAAGGCCTGTATTCGGGCCGTGGAGAACTAGCAAGGTTAGCGCCATGCCGTTTCGGTGGAATCCTCGAGAACACCTGGCCTTAGCAACTTTTTGTACCAAATGGGTCGTGTTAGGAGTTCCGGTCGGCGCCGCGATAGGCTCCGCCGTAGCGCTGTTCTTGTGGACACTGAACCTCGCAATCGAAACTTTCTGGGACAACTCCTGGCTTCTTTTCCTGCTGCCCGTGGGCGGGATGGCGGTCGGACTGCTTTATCACCTCGTCGGCAAATCTGTTGAGGCCGGCAACAACCTGGTGATGGAGCAGATTCATGAACCGGGCGGAGGCGTGCCGGCGCGGATGGCTCCGTTGGTGCTGATCGGGACCGTCGTGACTCACCTGTTTGGCGGCTCGGCGGGGCGCGAAGGAACCGCGGTCCAGATGGGAGGCAGTATCGCGAGCACGATTGGGCGTGCCCTCTGGCTGAGCGAGGCCGACCATCAAATGCTGCTGACAGCGGGCGTAGCCTCCGGTTTCGGGGCGGTTTTCGGCACACCCTTGGCGGGCGCCTTTTTTGGCGTCGAAGTGCTGGTGATAGGGTTGGTGAATTTTCAGTCTTTCCTTCCTTG
Source organism: Deltaproteobacteria bacterium (assembly GCA_021801125.1). Lineage (GTDB taxonomy): Bacteria > Desulfobacterota > Binatia > Binatales > Binataceae > JAJYYI01. The sequence continues at coordinate 16,397 of JAJYYI010000018.1, forward strand.
TCTCGTTGCAAGTATCAGCGGCGATTACGTGACCAAGTGGTGGGGCATTCAGCATACGCATTATCTGATCAGGTCGTTCAGCGAGATGGCTCTGATTGGCGAGCTCCCCGCGCTAAGCGTTATGCTTCTGCTCAAGGTTGCCGTCGCGGGGGCGATCTTCGGCTTAGCGGCCTACATTTTTGCCGAGATGGCGCATGGACTACAGCGCGTCTTCCGCATGTTGGCCTTGTCCGTTATCGTCAGGCCCGCGTTGGGCGCAATCGCTTTAATCGGCCTTGCCTATGTGGTGGGTTGCGACTATTTGAGCCTAGGCGTCACAGCCAATCCGCATCATCCCGACCAAATCAGCATCCTATCATCTTTCCAGAAGGGCGGCGCGACCTACTGGAGTTGGTGGTGGAAGACCGTCTTCACCACGGTGACGATTTCCAGCGGCTTCAAGGGCGGCGAAGTCACCCCACTATTCTACGTCGGAGCGACACTGGGCAACGCGCTTGCGCGTTTACTAAATGCGCCTGTCGGGCTTTTCGCAGGGTTGGGATTCGTCGGAGTATTCTCCGGCGCCACCAATACGCCGATCGCCTGCACCATGATGGGGGTCGAACTGTTCGCCGCGGGAGGCAACCCCGACCTGATGAGATCGGGATTGGTCGTTTACCTCGCGACGGCCTGCTTCGTTGCTTACCTGATGAGCGGCCACTCTGGAATCTACCTGTCCCAGAAGATCGGAACCCCTAAGCTGGTCTCGCCGATTCTGCCACCTGAAACCACGCTGCGCAAGGCACGAGAGCTCAAACCCGAACTGGGCGGAGTGGTCCTGACTAAGTTCACGTCAAATGTCAGAACGGAGTCCGGACCGGTGCGCCCCGCTTCCTCACCTGAAGCGCCCACGGCGGCTACGACAATTGGCGACGCTCAAACGGAACCCCCGAGCACTTCTTTATTAAATGGTGATATGGACACAAAAATTATATCGCAAAGGGAAATCGGTTTTCGGGAGATTGGCCGTGTTCGCATATACATGGACTTGAGCGAAAGACAACAAGGCCACGGTTTTAGAGCTTTCTTCGCGCGGCCCATCTACCAGGAAATAATCGCGGCGGCACAGGCCCAAGGAATACCTAACGCCGCGGCCCAGTATGTGCATCAAGGCTACACCTTGGGCGGTCCGCTCGAATTAGGCAGTCAGGCTACCTCTCGCAAGGATCTTAACTTGTGCGTGGAGCTGATCGCCGAACGTGAGACGCTCGAGTCCTTCTGCCGCGAGCATGAAAAGCTTCTCGAAGGCAAGGTCATCGTGTACGAGCACATCGAGCACTGGGAAGTAGGGCGCGGCCAAAACGTCACGTCTTACGGGTCCGCACTCTCATAGGGCACCAGCGACCACGTCTACGGTTGAAGCTCGCCCAGGGCCGGGAAGACTGAAATCCCATGTCGCGCGTGGCGCATGGTGACATAAGTCCCCCGTTCGCCTGAGGCGGTCGGCAATAAACACAAACTTACGCTTAGACTGAATTCTTGGGCGTATGCATTTTACTTGACTGTAGGCGGAACCCGTAATAGACGAGGGAGAGCTATACTATGTTACACAAGTGACCCTCGTCACGTTCGTGCATCTACCTGCACCGGCGCTGGGTCATCTGAATCATCGCTGAGATCTTGTTTCCTTATCTGAAAGACGTATCGGAGTCTTGCGAGTCACTTGGAGTGAGCGAACTTCGTTACCTTTTTGGATTGACTGGCCAACTACGCGCGCAATGATGCAGGAGGAAACGAGCTTATGTGCTTCATCCATTCCGACGGAGTGCTTTCGCGTCGCAACTTTATTCGAAGGGTTTCTCTAGGAGCCGCGGCTGCTGCGACAGTCGCGGGGGTGGGTACCCAGTTTGCCGCCGCGGAGCAAGGACTGTCAGTGGCGGGCGTGGGCCGCCCGGACACGGTCGTCGCCGGGCCGAAGGACAACGACGATCCGCCGCCCAAGCCCTCGATGAAGATCGACGGCTTCTCCAAGACGCTCCATAACCGGTTCAACCAGGACCTGCAGCCGGTTGCCACAGTCAAGCAAGGCGAAGCTGTACAATTCCTATGTCGCGACGCCTTGGATATCGGCAGCGCCGCGCAGACGCTCACCCCAGACGGCTCGCTGAGGCTCGATTTGGGAAAGATTCATCCGCTGACGGGACCTGTTCATGTCGAGGGTGCCAAGCCGGGCGACATCCTGGAAGTGGAAGTCCTCGACGTGTCGCCGCTGGTCGATTTCGGCTACGTCGTGATGGGTCCCGTGCTCGGACTCTTCGGAACCCTTCGGCCCGAAACGCTCGCACCGTTCGCGCCGTTCACCGAAGCCTCCCAGCTCAGCGATCCCTCTCCGGGCAAGGTGCCGAGCGCAATCCCTGACGACCAGCCTTACAATAGCGGCGCCCCGTTCGTCCAACTGTTCACCTTCGACAAGGGTCAGAACACCGGTTTCGCCAACTTTGTCGGCAAGGATACCGGCGTCAAAGCGAAAATTCCGATCTCGCCGTTCATGGGCGTTTATGGCGTAGCGCCTCTTAGAAAGGGGATGTATCGAACCGTCCCGCCGAATGTGAGCGGCGGCACAGGCGGCAATGCCGACATCAAGCAGTTCACCAAGGGCGCCAAGCTCTACTATCCGGTGTACGTCGAAGGCGCCAAGTTCTCCACCGGCGACGGGCATATGGCGCAGGGCGACGGCGAGGTATGCGTAACGGCGATCGAGACCCTGATGTCGGCGACGCTAAGCTTTCGCGTGATCAAACGGCAGATTATCGAAAGCCCGCGCGCGATCGTGCCCGCCGCTGATCCGACTCAGGCCGCGCTTACCTCGGAGATGCGTGCTAAGGGCTTCTATCACACGACTGGCGTTGGCCCCGACCTGATGGAAAACGCAAAGCGCGCTGTGCGGGACATGATCGAATGGCTTGTGCGGGAGCACGCCCTAAGCCTCCACGAAGCGTACGCGATCTGCTCCGTGGCGGGAGACCTTAAAATCAGCGAAGTGGTGGATATTCCGAATTGGGTGGTTTCGATGACTGTCCCCAGGGGGATCTTCGTGTAACGCCGCTGCGCGTCTCACGAGCCCTCCTCCGCCCAGGCCGCGGCCAGCCGCTGCGGCCTGGGCCGCCGGCGCTCGCTGCTTCAGCGCTCTAGCGCCCATCCGTCCGGATAGCCCACACAACGTACGTCGTTTCAACGTCTAACGGCCAAGGCCAAAGGCGCACCCATGGCGCCTTGCGGGCGACGCTCGCCCCGAGCCGGCGGCGAGGTTCGTCTGATTGTTCGGAAAGGCCATTATGATTGCGGTTTTGCCATTATTATGGCATTCTCCAGCCCATGTCCTATCATTGCCGTGGGAAACAGCCGTATCTGCGCGAGGTCAAACGTTATTGGCCGCCTCTTGTCGTCTTCTGCACCATCCTGTTGAATTCGCCAAGCGCGCGGGCTGACTGGCTTAGCGATCTGGGAAACGAGATCGAGTCGTACTATGAAAGCTGGATGAGAACCGTCCATCATACCCACGAGTATGAGCAGCCCGACTGGATGACACCTTTAGTGACGGTCATTCCTACGTTGCAACAAGAGATTCGCACCGACTTCTTCTTTACCGACGCGCCGCACAACGTTGAGACGTATAATTACCTAACCAAGGGGACCGAGATCATTCCGAGCGAGAACACTGAGATCATTCTCGGCAATCCAAACTACGTGACCCGCTCCTTGCCAAACGGCGCCACCGTCTCCGGCTTCGCGGACTGGACCTTTCTCGCCAAGTATCGCATTTTGTCGTCCCCAAGCGATGACGGCAACTACGTGCTCATGTTCTTGCTCGGAACGAGTTACGCCACCGGGAAAGAACCGTACTTCACGGCCGGTCATGACCTTTTCAATCCGATGCTCGGTTTTGGCAAAGGTTTCGAGTGGGATTATGGGGAGTTCGACTACCAGGCGACGATTGGGCCAACCGTTCCTGATGGAGGAATGGGAAAACTCGGTACACCCGTCACCTGGAACAGCGTGTTTCAGTACCGAATCAGAGTGTCCACGCCGTTTCTCGACGCGAAGAACCAGGTCTCCACGATATGGCCTGAGTTCGAAACAACGTGGACTTCTTTTCCTAACGGAGCGGATGTCGGCCAGCAGCAGTTGTATCTTACCGCAGGTTTTCTCGCCGGCCGCTTTAACCTGGGCGGTTATGCGCACTTCGTGCTTGGGATGGGCTATCAATTCGCGGTCACGGAAAGCCGTCTTTACAACCATCAGTTTCTGGTCTCGATGCGGATTCCATACTATTAGGGTTGAGAATTGTGGCGGCCTTGGATAGCGCGCGACTGCCCTTTGCCTGTTCGTCGTGGTTAGGACATCGGTGGGGTAGGGCGGGAGTAGTTCCGCGCTCTCGCCGCATCAAACAAATAAGATCGAGATGTCCAAAGCTTATGAACAGTCCGCCGCCTCCTTTTCCTGATTCGCCATGGATCCGTAACCGGCGTCAATTCTTACGCGACGCAAGCACCTTGGTTGGCGGCATGTTGGTCGGCGCAGCCGCGCAGCTGCCGCGCGTGGCGTCGGCGGCGGCGTCTCTAGCGCCGCTGGAGGTGGCGTACGCTGGCTCGATGGCGCCAGCAATGAACGGACCTCTGCGCGCTGCGGTGGCTCAGGCGCTTGGCGTCGAACTGCGGGGGCGTGCGCAGGGAGCTTTCGCTCTCGCCCATCTAATCGCGGGGGGAAGTTTGCGTCCCGATGTTTTCGTCGCCGTGACGGCGCGGCCGATGCGTATAGTGCTCGCCGCGGGCAAGGCCGAACGGGCGCAACCATTCGCGCGAACGGAAATGACTCTAGCGTATAGCCCCACGAGTCATTTCGCTACCGCGCTGGCCGCTGTGGGCAAGCCCGGCGCAACGCCGTGGACGGAGATTCTCAAGAGCCCAGGACTGCGCTTCGGCCGAACTGATCCTCGCGCCGATCCGCAGGGGCTTAACATCATCTTTGTGATGCGCCTTGCAGCGCGTTATTATCACGATCCGGAGTTGTCCGGGCGAGTGCTTGGGCCGCTGGTCAACCCGAGCCAGATTTTTGCCGAACCCGAAATGATGGCGCGTTTGCAAGCAGGACAGTTGGACGTCAGCTCGGCCTATCGCGTACAGCCGCAGGCTTTCGGATTGCCGTTCGTCACGCTCGCGCCCGCCATAAACCTCAGCGATCCGCGCTTGGCCGACGAGTACCGCACCGTGTCAGTAACTCTCGAAGGCCGCACCTTTCAGCCTGAGCCGCTCATTTATTACGCCGCGCTCCTGAAGACCGCGCGCGATCCGGCGCTCGCCGCGCGATTCGTCAAATGGCTTGCCGGGACGCAGGCGCGCGAGATTCTTGCGCGCTGGCACTATCAGGACGCCGAGGGCGTCGAGCCGTTATCGGCGTAGCGAGGCTTGTGCGAGTGGCGTGGTCTCGGCTAGGCGCGCGTCTATTAATGCTCGCCTTTACGTTGATGCTGCTCTATCCATTGAGCGGGTTGGGCGCGCCGACAGGTCCGTGGAAATGGGGTGGGGGATACCCGGGCTCGACGATGGCGGCGGTGAAGGTATCGCTCGCGCTCACCGCTTTGGCGTTGCTGCTCGTGATAATCGCGGGCACGCCGGTGGCGTACTACCTCGCGCGGCGTGAGGGCGTGGAGCGCGCCATCTGGGAGGGCGCGCTCCTGATATCCGTGTTGCTTCCGCCGCTAGCGCTGGGGATTCTGCTTTCACTGTCGTTCGGCCCTATGACCGCCCTGGGCGGATGGTTGGCCCGCTTGGGCGTGGCCTCTGCGAACAGCGCGACGGCTTTCGTTGCAACGCAATTCTATGTCAGCGCGGGTTACTACGTGCTCGCCGCGCGGGCGGCATTTGCCGCCGTACCGCGCGAACTCGAACAGGCAGCGGGCTTGCTGGGGCTGAATCCCCTTCGCGTCTTTTGGCGCGTCACGCTGCCCCTAGCGCGCCTGGGCCTGGCTGCCGCCGCTAGTCTTGCCTGGGCGAGAGCGCTCGGAGAGTTCGGCGCGATCATCGTCACGGCCTACTATCCAAGTGGGATGCCCGTGCAAATCTGGATTAATCTCCAGGAGGCCGGATTGCCGGCGGTGATGCCGCTGCTGCTTATCTTCCTGCTGAGCGCATTGCCGCTGCCGTGGCTGCTGCATCTCGCGGCGCGCCGCTCCCAAGTCTATGTCTGAAATGACAAGGTTCGGAGCCCGCCTGAATCACCCGGTGCTCGAAGCCCATATCGTCAAGGCCCGCCGCGAATTCTCGGTTGACGTGCGGTTGAGCATGGGTCGCGGAGAACGCCTGGCGCTCTTCGGCGCCTCGGGCGCGGGAAAGAGCACCGTCCTCTCGTGTATCGCCGGCTTCGAATCGCCTGACCAAGGCGAGATTCGCCTTTTAGGCAGCACGCTCTTTCCGCCGAGCGCGCCGCTCCATCGTCGGCCGCTTGCTTACCTGACGCAAAAGGATCTCTTATTCCCGCATCTCACGGTGGCCGAAAACGTATGCTTCGCTCTTGACGGCGTGGCGGCCGGGGGCGGTGGGGCAGGTGGACGCGTCCCCGCCGCCGCATGGGTCGAGGAGCTGAAGCGCCGGTTGGAACTCGAATCGGTTTGGGAAGCGCCGGCGCGTGCGGTTTCAGGCGGACAGGCGCGCCGCGTGGCGATCGCGCGGATGCTGGTGCGCAGGCCCCCGTTGGTGCTGCTCGATGAACCCTTCGCCTCGCTTGACAACCTGTTGATTTTCGAACTGCTTGAGATGCTCCTCGAATGGCAGCACGCGCTCAATTTTGCGCTTCTCGCGGCCGATCATCGTCGTGAAATCCTCGTCCGCCTATGTCCGCGGGTGGCGGTGATCGAACGCGGCCGGTTGGTGCAGGAAGGCACATGGGAAGAGGTAGCGGCCGCCCCGGCCACACCGGCTCTCGCACGCCTGCTCGCCTAGCCAGGGCGGCAAAGCTTCTCGGAGACAGCGCGAAGATGGGACGTGATTGACATATTTTATGCGAGCGTTGTAAGGGTAGAACACGATGCGGCCTTTTGTGCTAAAGGCTACCGGGGTTTGCGGCCTTGTTCTGGCGGCCGGGGCATTGGCCGCAGGCTGGACGCTAGGGCGCGAGTGTACGCAACTGGAGCCGTCTGCGGGGACGATCACCATACCCCTTGGTCAGCTTGCGGCAGACACGGCAAAGATCTTTTGTTATAGAGATCGCGCCGGGGCCAATCTGCGTTTCGTGCTCGCGCGCGAAGCCAACGGCACGGTACACACGGTCTTCGACGCCTGCCACCAATGCTACAAGTTTCATCAAGGCTTCGAAGCCAGCCGCGGATACGTAACCTGTCGATACTGCGGGAACGAGTACAAACTGAACGAGATCACGGTCGGCAAGGCGTCATGCGTACCGGTCAAGCTTCGCTCACAGCTTAAGGACGGGGCCGTGAGTGTGGACGTTACGGATCTCGAGGCCGGGCGATGGCTATTCTAGGGTCGCGCTTTTTGTGTCGCCCAATTGTCGCATTGCTCGCGCTGGCGTACTTCCTGGCCGCGTTGCCTGTCATTGACGGAATCGCGCTGAGCGGTGGAAAAAAAGTCTCCTTCACCCTGGATATCTGCACCCCGGCCTCGGCGATGGCGAAGTCGCCGTCAAGCGGTGCCGCTCTTGTGAGCAGGCCGGCGCTGCGCGTCATCCTTGTTAGATCGGGAAAGGTCGCAAAAGAACCTCGCCCGCTTAGGCTTCAACCCAGCTCTCGTCCACAGCCACCCATCCCGAAGCCCTAGTTTCCCGGCTCTTTTCGCATCCAGCACCACTTCATAACCAGCGACCGCTGATTTGTCGGCGCGCGCGAGAAGCCTCGCGCTCGGCTCAGCGTGCGACTTGCCGCGCTCTGCTTGCGCCCGCAATCGGCGCCAACTCACCAGGTTTGGAGAGAAATGATGATGGGCCTGCGCCTTTTGCGCCGCGCGGCAGCCGGCGCTTTCTTGACCATTGTTATCGCGGTCTTCGCGAGCCCCCTGGCGCTTTGCTCAGAGCGAGCGGCAACTCTCTCAGGGGTCGTCAACGACGCCCTGGGACACGGACTTCCCAAAGCCGAAGTAAAGCTCATAGATCGCTCGCAACGCACGGTGGCACGTGCATTTACCGACGATGACGGGCGGTTTTCAATCAGTTCCGTGAAGCCGGGCACCTACCTGCTCAGCGTCGAGAAAATACAATTTCGCACCGCCCGTAGCATCGTGGACGTCGGTCCCAACGGTGCGACAAAACCTATCACGCTTGCGCTCGAATCCCTCAATCCGCTCACGATGGCTGTGCGCGTCAAACAGTTCAGCCGCGCCCAAAACAGCGTGTCGTCGGTCGGAACGAGCCAATTCACCTACAGCCAAACCGACATTGAGAACCTGCCGCTCGGCGAACAATCGTCGATGAATGACGTCCTATTGAATATGCCTGGCGTGGTTCGCGACGCGAATGGGCAGTTTCACATCCGCGGCGAGATGCAAAACTTTCAATGGCGGATCAATGGCGTGATGTTACCTTTGGATACGACCAATGGCTTCGTACAGTTCCTCCAGCCCCGCTTTATCGATCATGTAAGCCTCCTTGACGGAATCCTGCCGGCAGAGTACGGCTATCGCGACTCCGGTGTGATCGACATTCACACCAAGGACGGGTGTAATCTGCAGGGTGGGGAAGCGACGATGTTCGGCGGCCAGCGCCAGACCGCGAACCCGGCCTTCGAATACGGCGGATGTGGCGCCAAGTATTCCTACTACGTCACCGGCTATTACAAACAGAGCAACCTTGGGCTAAGCCAAGCCACCCCCGCAGCGACTCCCATTCACGATGCCGTTAACGAGGGCCAAGGTTTCGGCTACTTTTCCTATCAACTCTCGCCGTTTCTCAAATTCAGTCTTTTTGGTGGGCTTGAAGTCAACAACAATCAGTTTCCCAACTGGCCGGGACTCACAGCCCAGTATCAATTGGCCAACGTCAATCCCGCCGACTACCCATCTACGATCCTTAACGAGAATTTGAACACACGCACGTTTTTCGCCGTCGCGGCCCTACAGGGGACTTCAGGTGCTCTGGATTACCAGGTTGCCTATGCTACCCATTACGTGACGCTGAGTTTTCTGCCCGATCCAATCGGCGACCTTATATACCAGGGTGTCGCCTCGACCGTCTTCCACAGCGACTACGCCAACACGCTTGAAGCGGACTTCGTCTACCATTTGAATGAAGCCCACACCGTGAATTTCGGCTTCTACGCCGGCGAGTACGGCGTTGAGCTTGATGACACGTCGTTGGTGTTTCCGGCAGCCATCATAAACGGCCAACTAGTCCAGACTGGCGACCTGCCGATAACCGTGGTTGACAACCTAAACCAGATAAATTGGTTGTTGGGTGTGTACGCCGGTGATACGTGGCGTCTCACAAAGCGCTTGAGCCTCGTCTACGGCCTCAGATTTGATCAAATGCTCGGATTTGTGAGCAGCAACGCGCTGACACCGCGTTTGAACATGCTCTACCAGGCAAACGACACGACTACTGTGCACGCGGGCGTGGCGCGTTACTTTCAAACCCCGCAATTCGGTGCAATAACCACCCGCACCGCGGGCGCCTTTAACGGAACCACTCAGATGATCTATGGCTACCCGGTGCCTATCAATTACCTGCCGCTGCCCGAGACCGACACTTACTTTGATGTCGGGATAGTCAAGCGTCTCTCGCCTCATCTGGTTTACAGCGGCGACGGATACTTCTTTTTCGCGAACAATGAGATAGACACGGGCCAACTCAGCCAAACCCCGATCTACGCCCCTTTCAACTGGAAAAACGGCCGCAACTGGGGGGTGGAGAACAGCCTTACGTATAACGTGAAAAACTTGAGCGTCGTACTCAACTATACCTACTCTTTGTCGGAGGGTCAGGTTCTCTCGACCGGACAGTTCAACTTCTCTCCAGAAGAGGTCGTGTACTTACTCAACCATTTTGAGCCGATGGACCACGCTGAGGAACAGGTGGTTGAAACCTTTGTAACCTACCACCTCGGAGGATGGATGTTCACGGCGGATAGCCTCTTCGGCAGCGGGCTTTACGGAGGTTTTGCCAATACTCAACAGATGCCGGCGTATTGGCAGGTCGACGCGGGCGTCGGGCGCACGATTTTCATGCCGGAATTGAACCGTGACGTATTCACCAGGCTCAGCGTGATAAACGTCTTTAACCGCACTAATCTCGCGCGCAACGGGGAAGGGATTGGCGTGTTCGCACCGTCTTACTACCCGCGCCTGGCCGTGTACGGGTGGCTCGAAATCCCGTTCGGAGGCACCGGCAATAAAAGCCATACGTTCGTACCCTAATCCGCAGGCCGTATCGCTAAACTGAGAACCATCGCGTAGCGGTAGAGCGTTACCGGATGCAACCAGCGACCGATCAGGCCCATATACCGGATTTGTTGCTCCCGATCAGCGGCGTAAGATTGATTTATGTGCCTCGACCGTCCTTTCGCTAGTACCGAATGAAGGTTTTGTATACCATCGCTCGCCTTGCGCACCCCGAGTTGGAACGCTCCTGGGTTCCGCGTTTTAAATCTGGGACGCTGGACAGCGTCGTTCTATTGTCAGATTTCGCCGTCGTACGCGACCTGCAACATGGAAAACGCCTTACGGTAAAGCAAGTACACACCGCGCAGGCAAGCACCGTCGGGCGGCTTAGCGCGCCTGCGTTGGCGATCGCGGTAGCGGTCATTGGGCTGCTCGGAGGCGCGCCACGGGGATGGGCGCAAATGGGTGGGGGTCCGCCCTCGACAGCACATCCACAAGGTACGTCGCTCGTCCATGGCACGCGCGATTGTCTCCTTAACCTAATCCTGACCGACCAGTACGGCAAAAATGTTTCGCTCGCTTCGTTCAAAGACCACGTCGTGTTGATGAACTTCGTTGACACTGGATGCGCGGAGCGCTGCGCGCCCTTGCTAGCCAAGCTTGCGTACGTCGGCAAGAAAATCCGACGCGATCTGGGAAAGACGATTTTTTTCGTCTCCGTATCGGTGGACTCGGAGCTCGACACCCCGGAGCGACTTCTCGCCTTCGCTCGAGAGAGCGGCAGCGAGCGGTCCGGGTGGTTTTTCTTGGCTGGAAGCCCGGCTCAGGTTGATCGAGTGATGCAGCCGTTCGGCCTTGCCATGAGCGTCGTGCATAGTGGCTATGACATCGAAACGAGGTTCGCCTACTTGCTTAACCGCAGGGGGCGCCTGACACGCATATATGATCTTGCAACGGTGCGAGCCGAATCGCTCGCCTTTGATCTTTTTCGCCTGTTACCCGACGGAGATACGGAATGACGTTCTCATTTAGATTAACCGAACACTGTGGATCGGCCGGGTCGCGGCCTCGGAGCTACCTTATTCACGCCCTTTGCCAACCGGGCGGCCAGCCCTCTCGCGCATACCTCGCGAATTATGCGCGCTCCGGCACGGCGCTACGCACGCTGATCGTTGCGTGCTCGATCCTTGCTGGCGCCCTGGCGGTCACCGCCTGTCGCGGGTCAAAACCGAATGAGGAGGCAGTCGCGTCGCGCACCTACCCCGAAGGTGCTTATCCTGTGAAAGGGACGCAGGATTGCCTAAGCGGCGCCACGCTCACGGACCAGCATGGTCGGACAATCGTTCTGGACTCGCTCAAAGGGAAACTCGTTCTGATCGATTTTATCTACACCTCATGCCCCGGGCCCTGCGAAATGATGACGGCGAAGATCGCGGCCGCGGCCCGCGAACTGAAGGAGCGTTTGGGGAAACAAGTCGCCATCGTGTCGGTCACGCTCGATCCCGAGCACGACAAACCTGACCAACTGCTCAAGTTCGCGCGTGAGCAAGGTGCGGAACAGCCGGGATGGCTGTTCTTGACCGGCTCGCCGGAGCACATTGAAGCGCTGATGGCGCGCTTCCGGCTAAAGCGCCAACGAGAGCCTGATGGGTCGATCGATCACGTAACTATCATTTACCTGCTTGGGCGCGACGGGCGCGAAGTGCGTATCTACAATACAAGCACGATAAAATCGGCGAGGCTGGCAGCCGATATCAATGCGGAACTAGCTGCCTCCGGCTAAGCGCCGCGCCCGGCCGCGCAGGCTTGCAGGCGCCGGCCAATCTATGTGATTCTGAATCAAACCGTGAACAAAGGGGGCTTGTCCATGGCGGCGTCTACTGCTGTGCGCGCGAGCGGTTTGGCAGCTAGGTCTAGTCTTCCTTTCGTCATAGCGGCATCCTCGGCAGGCACACTGATCGAGTGGTATGATTTTTATCTCTACGGCAGCTTAGCGGTCTTCTTCTCAACGGAATTTTTCCCAAAGGAAAATCCCACGGCCGCGCTTTTGGCGAGCTTGGGCGTGTTTGGCACCGGCTTCGTCGCGCGCCCGTTCGGCGCCGTGCTCTTTGGGCGCTTGGGCGACCTCATCGGGCGCAAATTCACGTTCCTTATCACGCTCATCATGATGGGCCTCGCGACCACCTTGGTTGGTGTTTTGCCGACCTATGGAGCGATCGGCATGCTCGCTCCGTTGCTGCTGGTGGTTTTGCGCCTTCTTCAGGGACTGGCCGTGGGTGGTGAATGGGGTGGGGCTGCGATTTACATAGCCGAACACTCACCGGACGGGAAGCGAGGCTTCTTCACAAGCTGGTTGGCGACGACCGCGTCGCTCGGTCTTGTGCTGTCGCTGCTAATAATCCTCACGTTCAGAATAAAGCTGGGAGAGAACGCTTTTCGCGCCTACGGGTGGCGCTTCCCGTTTCTACTCTCCGCGGTGCTGGTGGTTTTGTCCATTTACATACGTCTTAAGCTGCGTGAATCCCCGATCTTTCAAAGCCTCAAGGATACGGGTAGGTCCTCCGCGCGTCCGGTGGCGGAGACGCTGGGCAGCAGCAAGAACCGAGAGCTGATTTTGATCGCAATGTTTGGCACCGTAGTACCGAACGGAGCTATCTGGTATACGGGCCAGTTCTACGCGCTGTTTTTCATGGAAACGATCCTGAAAGTCAACTATGTCACCGCCTCGTGGATTCTTATCGGCGCAATCGTGCTCGCGAGCCCGCTCTTCGTGTTGTTCGGCAGCTTGTCGGATCACATCGGGCGGCGCAATGTGATGGTTGCGGGCTTTGCTCTTGGGGTTGCGACTCTGATCCCTGTTTACAAAATGATGCAGGCTAATGCCGGCGCTCCGCTAGTTCTTACGCTCCTAGTATTTTATCAGATGGTCCTGGTCACGATGGTGTATGCGCCTTTGGGTGCCTTTCTGGTTGAGCTATTTCCGGCCCGTATCCGGTACACATCTCTGTCACTGCCGTATCATTTCGGGAACGGTGTATTCGGCGGGTTGGTGCCGCTAATAAGTTCTTCCCTGGTGGTTGCCACAGGCAATCACTTCGCCGGTCTCTTGTATCCGATACTCCTCGCTACGGTCGGAATATTGGTTTCGCTGATCTACATCAAAGCGCCGACCCATGAGGTGAAGATCTGGGACGAAGTTGTTAGCGAGCAGCCTGCTTAACGACGCGAGACAAGATTCGGTTCTTTCAAGCTCGTCGCAAGGCTCTCAACGAATCTCCGGACGGGGGCCGTCAGGATCCCTGCTGCACGAGACGGTGGTGTCTGTCAATTGGTGGAAAAGCAGTAGGCATCGGATCTTCGCGGCAGGCTGAGCAGTTGAAGCATCAAGTTGGTATTAGGCTGCCTCCGGTTGTTGGTTGACGGGGTTGAGGTCGTGCCAG
>JAJYYI010000001.1 GCA_021801125.1 Deltaproteobacteria bacterium
GGGTAAAATACTGGAGCTACTCAATTGAGTCTGTTGAGTCTTAAAAACGCCGGCCAGGCCGGCCTTAACCGGATCACGCAGGCCGTTTTCTCTACTTCGATCTGGTACGCTTTCGCGGGGCATCTCACCAGGCCGAGATCTCTACTGCCACTCGGCGCACTTTTGCGGGGCAGGTCATTCCCGGCAGACACTAACCTATCGGTGGGATACTTCCACGGGGTAAGACCAGACCTGCTTTGATTTTCAGGCTTGGGCGCCACGGTGCACAACGCCACTAAAAACGGAGTGAAGCCCGAAACTCAGAGAGCGAAAGCTGAGTGATCGGGCCGGACGGCTGCGCGCGGCAGAGAAAAAGCTATGGCACTGCGCCGGCATAATCCTTACAGAACTGGTTGGTCTCACGACGACGGCTTGACTGAGGGCGCGGCTCTCGCGCGTTTGAGAGGAAGAAGCTCGAGGCTGAGGCTCGCGGCTTCTTTGATTAAGTGCGAGAGTTTGTTAACTGACGGCTCAAAGTCGACAGCGACGCCATGTGCGCGCAAAGCTTCGGAACACACCGGACCAATCGAGCCCACTAACATTGAGCCGAACGCCCTGATGAACCGGGGAAGCTTGGCGTCGCTCTGCGCTACCTGGCTCAGATTGGCGATCTGGGCTGCGCTTGTGAAAAGCGCGACGTCATGCTGGCCGGCGATGATTGAGTCAATCGCCGCGCGCAACGGCGAGCAATCCTGAGGAAGGCTCCATCGGTATACCGCCACAGAGAAAACCCGAGCACCGCGCTCCCGCAATCCGCCAAGCAACTCCGGATTGCTCGCCCCATACTCCTGCACGGCCACGCCACGTCCGTTAACTGCAAGACGGCCGTCAATCGCCGAGAGTATCTCACGCCATGTATTTGGCTCATCAACCGGCAAATTTGCGGTGATACCGAATTCGCGCAGAGCACGAATGGTCTTGGGACCGCGCGCGACAACTACGATCGTCTGTAGCGCTCTGACTATATCGTCGCTTGAGTAACGCCGGAGTAAAAGCGAGCACAAAGCTTTGGTGCCAACTCCCGTGAGAAAAATGACCACATCAAAGGCGCCGGCCATCAACTGTTGGCCGAAGTGTACTATCTCCGGAGTGTCCCCCAATTCGACTTCGCGCAGCACCGGCACTACGAAGGCTCGACATCCGTGGCGCTCGATGAGCTTTTTCGTCTCTTCCGCCATGCGGCTTTCGAAGGCGATTATACGAAGCCCCGAGGTGGCCCCTCCTCCAGGTTTCTCACTATCTGCAACCGACATGTCCCACCGCGTTTATTTGAAATTCCGGCATTCTTGCCACGTTTCCGTCTAGGCGTGATCGGGCATAGGGCCCGGCGACCCATCAGGCGACTCAACGGGTTCGTTCGATGAACGCGACATAGCCGCCATCAAACGCGCTAAGCGCTCACGAAACAGTGCGAGAAAGGGCGACGGGTATTGCCCAACGACAGCTAGGAAGAGGTGGCGACGCAGCATCTCCACGATAGTTCCATGGCTCGACGTCGGCGGTGCAATGCGTCTCTCGTTGAACCTCGCCTCAGACCATCCAGCGCGGCGAATCGGTCATAGTTGCGCCCGCGAGCCCAAGCCGCTTAGCGTTCCCGACTTTCGAGACGATCCACCTTATGCGACCGGCCTCTGGCCCGTCCGAGCGAGTTTTCGCAGGTCCGTAATCGGGCTCAACACGAGTGGACCACGCGCGCTTCACTGAATCGCAACGACGTTGCCGCCGGCGCAGTCAGGATGCTCCGCTATCCGACCTTGAGCAACCAACACCTCAAGATTCATGCACAGAATGACGGCAACTGCCCACCGGTTAAGCATCAGGGTCAGTTTCGTCCCTTAAGAGACTGCCCAATCGATCTTACAAGCAACAAGCAGACCGCCCTCTTGCTCGTTCTTACTCGGCGGCACGCCGCTTGCTCATATGGTGACGGCGGCACGGAGCCGATTAAAGCCACGGCCAATCCCCATCATGGTCGGTTTTGGCACCCTCGCAGAGCTAGGTCGGGACGCGTGGTCCTTATTGCGCACTCCGTGCGCAATAAGGCGCGTCTGCGCGCTGCGCATCGACATAGTTGTGGGACGCACGAGGAATGGGACGCACTGAAGCTCGCAAAAGGAAACTGCTTGTAATTGGCAATGGGATGGCTGGGGCGCGTACGGTCGAGGAGATCCTCGCACGCGGCGGTGCTGAGCAGTTCGATATCACCGTCTTTGGCGAAGAGCCCTACGGAAATTATAACCGGATTCTCTTGTCCAACGTACTCAGCGGAACTCAGGATCCTTCGGAGATTTTTCTCAACAGCCTTAACTGGTACGCAGAGAAGGGGATCGAGTTGCGCGCCGGCGTTCGGGCTGACGTCATCGCTCGCCCGCATAAGGCGATTCATTGCGACGACGGGAATTGGTATCAATACGATAACTTAATAATTGCTACCGGCAGCCGGCCATCGATTCCGCCGATAGCTGCCCTCCGCCGGGCAAACGGCGAGTTCAGGCCGGGCATCTTTGTATTCCGCACTCTAGATGACTGCCACAAGATTGCCGAGTACGCGGCGAAGTGCCGCCGTGCGGCGGTCATCGGCGGGGGCCTACTCGGTCTCGAAGCGGCTCGTGGTCTGCTAAACCACGGGCTGGCAGTCCATGTCGTTCATCTAATGGGCCACCTTATGGAGCAGCAGCTGGATCCTCAAGCGGCCGCGATCCTCAGACGCACCATCGAGGCGATGGGTATCCAGGTGCATTTGAAGAAGCTCACCAAGGCGGCGCTTGGGGATGACCAGGTAACGGGCCTGGCCTTCGAAGACGGCGCGACGCTTGACTGCGACATGATTGTCGTCGCGACCGGAATAACGCCGAATGCGGAAATCGGTTCGCGCTGGGGTCTCGTCACCGAGCGCGCGATCGTGGTCGATGATCACATGCGCACATCTGACCCGGAGATCTACGCCGTGGGCGAATGTGCGCAGCATCGCGGGCGCGTCTATGGCTTGGTCGCTCCGCTGTGGGAGCAGACCAAAGTCCTCGCTGATCAAATCACGGGGACTAATCCTGACGCGACCTATCAGGGCTCCAAGCTGGCCACAAAGCTCAAGGTAATGGGCGTTGAACTCGTTTCCATGGGCGTTGTCGAACCGGACCGCGAGAATGAAGACGTGGTCCAGTTCATGGAGCCCAGGCGTGGAATCTACAAGAAGCTTGTGATCCGTGACGGCCGGCTGGCCGGCGGCATCATGTTGGGCGACGTCAGCAAGGCCGCCTATCTCATGCAGGCTTTTGACCGCGATATACGCTTGCCAGATGAGTGGCTATCGCTGCTCTTTGATACGGGAGCGCCGACCGCTGAAGTCACCTTCGCTGAGATGCCCGACAGCGTGCAGATATGTAACTGCAACGGTGTGAGCAAGGGCACAATCGTCCGCTGCGTCGGCGGCGGCAAACGAAGCCTGAAGAGCGTGATGGAAACCACGCGCGCGGGCACCGGTTGCGGGTCGTGCAAGACGCTCGTCGGCGAATTGGTCGAATGGGCATGCGGGGGCAGGGTAGAGGACGATCCCTCCGTCCATTATTACGTGCCCGACATTCCGTTGACCAAAACGGAGCTGGTCAAAGCGGTGCGTGATCGTAGCCTCAAATCCGTATCTGCGGTTTATCAAGCGCTGGCCGACGGCAAGGACGAACCTGCAGGCAAACCAGGGTTGGCATCGCTCCTGAAAATCATATGGGGAGACGAGTACCAGGACGAGCGCGACGCGCGCTTTATCAACGATCGCGTTCACGCGAACATCCAGAACGACGGCACCTTCTCGGTCGTGCCGCGCATCTATGGCGGCGTAACTTCGCCCGCGGAACTCAGACGTATCGCCGACGTGGCCGAGAAGTACCACGCGCGGATGGTGAAGATCACCGGCGGTCAACGAATCGACATCCTCGGGATCCGGAAGCAGGACCTTCCGTATGTTTGGCGGGACCTGGGGATGCCAAGCGGACATGCTTATACCAAGGCCTTTCGCACCTGCAAAACTTGCGTAGGTACTGACTTTTGTCGTTACGGCCTCGGAGATTCCGTCCAGCTCGGAATCAAAATCGAAAAGCGATTTCAAGGAATCGAGTCGCCGCACAAGATGAAACTTGCGGCGAGCGGCTGCCCGCGCAACTGCGCAGAAGCAACCGTCAAAGACCTTGGCGCGGTAGCGGTCGAGAACGGCTGGCAGATCTACGTGGGCGGCGCGGCTGGATCGACGGTTCGCGCCGGCGACCTGTTGGCCACCGTGAAGACGCACGAGGAGGTTCTGACGCTGATGGGGCGGTTCATCCAGTACTACCGAGAGAACGCCCGTTACGCGGAGCGGACTTACAGCTTTGTCCAGCGACTCGGCATCGAACGCGTCAGGGCAATCCTAATCGAGGATTGCGAAGGCGAGGTTGCGCGGCTCGACCGCGAAGTCGAAGCCGCAGTAGCTGCATACCGCGACCCGTGGCTCGAGCGTAGCAAACCGTACGAGCCGACTCAGTTCGCAGAAGCTGGTCGAGTCGAAAATCATGCGGGAGAATTCGCGGCCGATGCCGTCCACTGATTCTCACGGCAAAGAAGAATCCGTCTGGGTGCCTGCGGGCACTATCGAACAAATCCCTGTCGGGCAGGGACGTTGTGTTCTGACGGGTGCGCGACAAATCGCGCTTTTCCGCCTGCGCAGCGGCGAAGTCTACGCCCTAGACGCCGTCTGTCCTCATCGCGGCGGTCCCCTGGCCGAAGGCCTGGTCGGCCGAGAGACCGTGATCTGTCCTCTTCATGCGTTCAAATTCTCTTTAAGAGACGGCCGCGGTCTCGATAACGACTTCAGCGTCAAAAGCTATCCGGTCGAACTGCGCGACGGAAATTTATTTGTCGGTTTCCCTGCGGGCGATGGACCCCATACGGTGGCCGACGGCGGAGCCTGAAGCAAAGCTGCCGTCGCACCGGCATCACGCAATCCGACACACCCTAAGCCGCGCGCAGGCGCGCAACCGCCCGCGATTCCTTCGCCAGTCCAACAACATTCCCTCGTCGAGCGCCACCCGCTGACGATAGCGGTTTCCATGGGCGGAGCCGCGCCCGTCCCGGCTGGTTTGGTACCTGAGCGCATCGCGGGTCAAATGTCGGCCGGGCTGGGACGGGCGGCAGCGTTCGCAAAAAGGGCCTTTGCCCGCGACCCGGTTGCTCCTCGGGCACCGCGGATTTTTCCGCCGAGAGCGCAGCGGCTGGGCACGACCATCGTCGTAAAAACATGAGCTCGGCCCGCCGGTACGGGGGCGACCCGACAGTGGCCGCAACCCGCTTTGTCTCGACTTGAGGCTCGCTTAGAACTTCCGTTACAGAAGTAACTGGTGTTAGGGTGAGGTTGGTTCAGCATAGGAATCAAACTTCTTGCCGGAAAGTTAATGCCGGTCGCTTTGGCCCGGCGGCCATGAGCCAACAGAGAAACAGGAAGGCCTCGCACGCAGCGTTCACTGCGCAAAGCCCACCGAACGACCGTGTCACGATCTCGCGAAGCGGCTGCCCTCTGGTCTTCGCTCGATCAAACTTTACGTTCCACGGCAATCGGCCGAAGGAGTGGTTGAACAGTGCGGGAATTTGAGAAGCATGAACGCCTTGCCTAAAACCCGCATTGCGAAAGGTTGCGCGAAGCTCACGCCTTGGTCCGCGCGCTATCGACTGCCACGCCGTTGCATCCTACTGAGCCGCGCGGCGCAAGGCACTCCGCGCTCGGACAGGAGTTCGGGTAGAAACGCTAGGGCTGGGTCGGTGGGTACGGGGCCGTCGGAGAAGCCAGCATGAGTGGTTTTAAAAACTTCATTCTTCGTGGAAACGTGGTCGATATGGCGGTCGGCATCGTGGTGGGCGCCGCCTTCAGTACGGTGGTAAACGCCTTCGTCAAGGACTTGCTTACGCCTTTCATCGCGGCCATCGTCAAGCAGCCCGATTTCTCCGGCATCGCCTTCACCATCAACGACAGCAAGTTCCTGATCGGCGAGTTCGTCAACGCGCTTATATCCTTTATGCTCATCGCAACAGCGGTCTACTTCGGCGTCGTGCTCCCAATAAATAAGCTGTTGGCCGCAGTGCAAAAGCCAACCGCGCCGGCCACCCGATTTTGCCCGGAGTGTCTTAGCGAAATTCCGATCAAGGCGCGTAAATGCGCCCATTGCACCTCGCCGATACCTGCCTGATCGCAACTGATTTGCGACGCCGCCGCCCTGCGCACGAGCCGAGCGCTCCTCGCCAAATAAAGCCTGACTGCTTGAGGCAGCCGAGGCGCTCATCGAACTTACCGCCCTCCCACCGCATCCCTCGCTCGAGCCGCGCATCTCCCCAAGCGCCTGCCGTCCCTCGCCATCCTTTTGCTAACACCGGGGCACAGCCTATCGCCCCACCCGCGCCACCGCCACCACCCGACCGGTCCCTGCGAACCGCCGCCCGCGCGCCCTACACCCGGCCCACCATGCCAGAAAGCCCATGGCACCCTTTTGGGGCACCACAGGCTTCTAGCAGTTCGGGGGAGGAAAACGGTTATAGGTTGAAAAAGTACGTGATCTGCAGCCAGAACTCGTTCACGTTATAAAAGTTCTGCGTCATCACGTTCTGGTTGTCCCACAACCACATCACAAAGCTTCCCTTCGCGTACTGGATTCCAGGACCAACGCTCACCATTTCCACGCCCGCGTTCTTGATCCCGTATCCGGCATACGAACTCTGGAAGGCGCTCATCGCGGCGTCAACCATGATTCCCAAGCGACCGTTCGCCAACCACGTGCCCGGAAAAATATTCTTAAGCGGGTAGCTGATTACGTTGTTTTCGACGATGCTGTCGGCCGGCATATACCCAGCCGTTGCGCCCGGAGTAAGCCCCAATGCTTGGATCTGAGCGCTTTGCTCGGCACCCTGATAACCAGCGCCGAACACACTCGTGTTCGGAAGGTTAGGAGTAGCATTCAGCTGGTGCGTGTACACAAATAGCGGATGGAACTCCACTCCGTCGAGCCATCCAAGCCCCATCTTACCAACTCCAAGTTCATCCATATGCGCGAGCTGATACCACGCCTGCATTAACCAGCTGAAGTTGTATTGATTCACCCATCCGTTCGCGGGAGTAAAGCCAAAACCTCCGCCGACCGGCAGACTGATGTATGGCGCGGCGAAGGTCGAATCTTTGAGATAACGGAATTGATGATAGGAGTAGCTCAGGGCGATCGGCGTCAACCACAACTCGCTTGGTCCCCCCACGTCGCCCGCGGACAGAAGAAAAAGCGCTGCGTTGAACCCAACGCGCAGGCTCTGAGTATCGAATTGAAGGGGGTAGAACCAATAGACAGATGGAGTGATGGACCAAGCGTTGCCGCCGTTCTCCGAGCCAGCCACCTTCGAACCGTTCGGGCCGTAGAATCCTCCGTTGCTAACGTAGGTGCTCAACCAGCCGCCGAGTAATAAATTTGCGGGCACGCCGTACATATCGACATTTTGGTTCGTAATAAAGTTGAAACAAAATCCTTGCCCGGTGTTCTGGGGAAGCGGCGCCAGAGTCGAAAAACTTTTGCCATTCCAGGTATAGAATCCGGCCGCTACGGCATTCCGGGCGATTAGTACACTCAAGAACGCCAGCATAGCCATTGTGCGAAATAGCCTCGTATCCTTCATCTTTGCGATGTTCCTTTCTCCGTGAGTATGTTCAAAACCAGAGTCCGATGACGGACTCGTGCACTCCCACGGCGCTCAGCAGTTGCCAACTAGCGATAATTACTTCGGCTAGGTCTCTTCTCGTCGCTAACCGAAGGGCTTGTGCATTCGGCACAACTCGGTAGGGCGAGCTGGCGAGCCGCGATTGGACGTCATGTATGTATTCAGTCGTGGTCAGTCTTCTGGGTGTTGATAGTGGTTCAATCTCCTGCGACCAACAGGGTTCAAATCGGCCTGGAGCAAGCCTTGCGCCATATCGAGTCAGGCTTTTGCGAGCCCCGCGGAGCCATGAAATTCCGCGTTTTTTTGGATTGTGACGTTGGGTAGTTTGGATTCCGGAGTCGACGGTGATGCACGGTGAACGCGCGTGTGCACAATTGTTCCGCAGGTTGGTAGGGGATCACTTTGAAGCCGGGCTTTGCACCGTCGGCGGCGTTCGGGGCCGGGATGATCGACGCGGTTGGCTGTCGGGAAACGGCTTGGTGGCAGGATAGCGCTCAGCCTTGGAGCTGCACCTTGGTTAGGAATCGCTCACAGGATTCACCCGCCGAAGCGACGGGTGAATTCCCCGGATAATCCCCATTTTTAACGGCCCTGCCCGGCTTTGGGATGTCCAGATAGAAGCGTAATCCTTATCGTCCGACGGGTGGCGCTAAGCGTTTAAGCAGGGGATACTAAGGCGAGAGTTGTACGCTTACGAGGCAAGAGGCTTGGAGGTTATAGAGTGTTCGGCAGAGCGAAACGGATCGCGCTTTCAGCGACCCCACAGACAACGGCTTTTCAGCGGGCCTTGCGGTCGGTCACGGCGTTGGTTAGTGGGCTCGTCTTGGCGGCAATGGTGTCGACCCTTTCAGGATGCGGTTCGTCTCGCAGCCAGCAGGAGGCCGACCAGGCCCGAGCGGCGGCCGCCAGAGCCGAGCAGTCGGCGGCGCGAGCGCAGGCGGCAGCCGCGAAAGCCTTGCAAGCCGCGCAGCAGGCCTCGGCGGCCGCCGACAATGCCACCGTGGCCGTTAAGAAGGCGACCGAGGCGATCGACCGAACAACCGAGCATCTCGAGGAGATTCAACGGCAGAGCGAGGAGGTCTCCGACCCGCCAAGCCAGCGCCATCGCGCAACCGCGGATGCCGAGTCGGCTAAAGCCTCTTCCAAGTCCCCGAACGGCGATTCGCCAGAGTGAGAAATAACGGCGCAGGCGACGCGCCGTCGAAGCCCGTTGAAACCCGATCCGTGCCGGCTTTCCTAGCCGTCCGCCCAGATAACCCTCCAGACACAATCCCCCAGGTCGTACCTGGCTTAAAGCTCCGTCCGAAATAGCGCCTGCATCGCGCGCCACGAGAAAGGCCGGGCTACTTTGACCGGCGTTGCCTCTAAAAGGTGAAAGCGAATAGGCGGCGTGGCACTTAAGGCAACAGAGGACGCCGGCCGCTGTTTCGTTCGGCAACACGGTTACGGTCTGAAAGCCGTTTTTCATTGGCACAACCTGTGCGTTTGCGGCCTCTGTGGTCCGCTGCCTACGTCAGGAAGTTGGGGCTAACGACGCGGGAGGGCTCGAACGACATTCGAAGCAAGCACGCGTAGGCGCCACGACATCCGTGAAAGCCGCTGCGAAGGGGGTGTTGAATGACAGAGCAAGGCTGGCTCGAGCGTGAGCTTAAGGCTCATGGAGTTTCACGCCGAGAGTTTGTGAAGTTCTGCGCCACCATGGCGGCGATTCTGGCCCTGCCGCAAACGGTCGCGGAAAACCTGGCCGAAGCGATTGAGAAAGCCGATAAGCCTACCCTGATATGGCTCGAATTTCAGGACTGCGCGGGAAACACCGAGTCCTTCCTACGCGCCAGCCGGCCCACGGTCGCCGAGATAATTCTCGAAAAAGTTTCACTCGACTATCACGAGACCGTGATGGCTGCCGCGGGCCATCAGGCGGAAGCAGCTCTCTCAAAGACGGTTAAGGACTATGCGGGGAAATATATCGCGATGGTCGAGGGCTCGATTCCCACGGGCGCGGACGGCGCCTACTGCACGATCGGGGGCAAGTCGGCTCTGCAGATTGCGCGGGAGGTATGTGGCGCTGCCGCAGCCACGGTCGCCGTCGGCACGTGCGCCGCTTTCGGCGGAATTCCCGCCGCCCGGCCCAATCCCACCGGCGCGGTTGCCGTCGGAGACGCGGTTCCGGGCATCAAGAACCTGATTAATCTTTCGGCGTGCCCGGCCAACGCCGAAAACATCACGGCGCTTCTCGTCTACTACCTGACGATGAAGCAATGGCCGCCGTTGGATCAATATCGCCGCCCGCTCTTCGCTTACGGCAAGCTGATTCACGATAACTGCGAACGCCGGGCTTACTTCGACGCCGGCCAATACGTCGAGGCGTGGGGCGACGAAGCCCATCGCCACGGTCGCTGTCTCTACAAGCTGGGTTGCAAGGGCCCGGTCACCTTCCAGAACTGCCCGGTCATCCAGTGGAACCAGGGGACCAATTGGCCGATCGGCTGTGGCCATCCTTGCCTGGGATGTGCGGAGCCGAACTTCTGGGATCGGATGACTCCGTTTTACCGGCATTTGGAGGGCGTCCCCGGCTTCGGCTTGGGCTCGAACGTGGACCGGGTCGGAATTGGCTTGGCCGCCGGTGTTGCCGGCGCTTTTGCTATCCACGGCGTCGCCCGCGTCGTGAGCGCTCGCCGCGCGGCTCGGGCGGACGGTGAGAAGCCGGAAGGAGAGTCACAGTGACCCACATCGTGGTCGACCCGGTCACCCGTATCGAGGGGCACTTGCGCATCGAAGCGGAAGTGGACGGTGGACAGGTGCGAGAAGCGTGGTCGTCATCGACGATGTTCCGTGGGATCGAGATTATTCTCAAAGGGCGCGACCCGCGCGACGCCTGGGCATTCACTCAGCGCATTTGCGGAGTGTGCACGACAGTTCACGCGATCGCCTCGATCCGCGCGGTGGAAAACGCGATCGGCGCGCAACCGCCGCCGAACGCGCGGCTCTTACGCAACCTGATCATCGGCGCCCAGTGCGTGCATGACCACGTGATCCACTTCTATCACCTGCACGCCCTCGACTGGGTTGATATCGTGTCCGCTCTGTCAGCCGATCCCGCCAAGACGGCTTCGCTCGCGCAATCCATCTCGGACTGGCCGCTTTCGAGCCGCGCATACTTCACCGAGGTTCGCGACCGCCTCAAGGGTTTCGTCGCCACCGGCCGGCTCGGCCCGTTTGCCAACGCTTACTGGGGACATCCAGCCTACCGCCTCCCGCCGGAGGCCAATCTGATGGCGGTGGGGCATTATCTGCAAGCGCTCGATTTCCAACGCCAGTTCATCCGCCTGCACGCAGTGCTGGGCGGCAAGAATCCCCATCTGCAGAGCTTCCTGGTGGGAGGCATGGCCACGCCAGTTGATCCGGACTCACAGAACTCCATCAACGCGGGAACGCTCGCGGAACTGAGCAAGCTCGTCGCCGACGCGCGCGACTTCGTCGCGCGCGTCTATATTCCCGACCTGTTGGCTATCGCCTCGTTCTATAAGGATTGGGCATCTACCGGATCCGGCGTTGGCAGCTATCTCGCTTACGGCGAATACCCGGAAGGCGATGGCGCACAGCCAGCGCTGTTCCTTCCCCGAGGGATCATCCGACAGCGAGACCTCTCGAAAGTGGAGCCGATGAACCAGGAAAAAATCTCCGAGTATGTGAAACATTCCTGGTACAACTACGCCAGCGGCGACGACCATGGATTGCATCCTTTCAAAGGCGAGACCGTCCCCAACTATATCGGGCCCAAGCCGCCCTACGAACGGCTGTACTTGGACCGGAAATACAGTTGGCTTAAGTCGCCGCGCTACGACGGCGAGCCTATGGAGGTGGGACCGCTTGCGCGGATGCTGGTCGCCTACGCGTCGGGTCATCCGCGCGTCAAACCATTGGTGGACAAGGCGCTCGCTACGCTAGGCGTCGGTCCGCAGGCGCTCTTCTCGACGCTCGGGCGGATGGCTGCCCGCGCGATCGAAACGCAGGTCGTCGCCGAAAAGATGCAAGACTGGGTCGACGAGATGGGCGAAAATATGGCCCGGCGCGACTATCGGATTTGCGACAATTCCAAATGGGAGCCCTCGACCTGGCCGGCCGAATGCTGGGGCGCGGGGTTTCACGAGGCTCCGCGCGGCGCCCTGGGCCATTGGGTCCACATCAAAGACGGCACGATCATTAACTACCAATGCGTCGTGCCGAGCACCTGGAACGCGGGGCCGCGCGACGCGGCTGCCAAGCGCGGTCCTTACGAGCAAGCGCTTATCGGTACCCCGGTGGCAAAGGAGGACCAACCGCTTGAAATTCTGCGCACCGTGCATTCCTTCGACCCCTGCATGGCATGCGGCGTTCATGTCCTGGATAACCGGAGGCGGGAGCTGGTTTACGTGAGGTTGGTATGAACGACGCGTCGGCAAGGCGGCTGCCCGAAAGCGCCCCAGGTCGGGTTTACGTATGGGAGTTGCCGGTAAGGGTGACCCATTGGGCCATCTTTCTGTCGGTGGTTGTGCTTTGCGTGACCGGCACCTATATCGGTCGGCCATTCTCCGCGGGAGGCGCTACTACCGATCGCTTCGTCATGGGGATAATGAAGGTCGTCCATTTTTACGCCGCGATAGTGTTCGACGTCGCCCTGGCAGCGCGTATCGGCTGGATGTTCTTCGGCAACCGCTACGCGTGTTGGGATCAATTCATACCGCTTACCCGTGAGCGTTGGCGCGGTTTTGTAAAAACAACCAAATTTTACTGCTTTCTGCGCCATTCGTTCCCGGAGACTATCGGGCTAAACCCGATGTTAGGGTTGCTTTTCGTGGGGATCTTCGCGCTCGAGCTGCTGATGGCGGCGACCGGTTTCGCGCT
Source organism: Deltaproteobacteria bacterium (assembly GCA_021801125.1). GTDB lineage: Bacteria > Desulfobacterota > Binatia > Binatales > Binataceae > JAJYYI01. Next base: position 12,637 of record JAJYYI010000001.1, read on the forward strand.
CTATTCCGTGCTGGCGCCGATAGGGTCGCCGATGCGCGTCTTCCGGTTCCTGGTCCCGATTCTTGGGGGTCTGCAGGATGCGCGATGGACGCATCACGTGGGCATGTGGCTGCTAATCACGCTGGTGCTCGCTCACATTATCGCCGTGGTGGTAATCTCCGTCGCACAGCGCAGCGACATGATCGGATCGATTTTTTCCGGGTACAAGCTCATTGTGGACCGGCAAGACGGCGAGCGCGATAATGGGTGAGGGGACGCCCTTGCTGGTCCTGGGGCTCGGCAACGTACTGTGCGGCGACGACGGCCTCGGCGCTATCGGTGTCCATCTATTGAAAACCTGGTATCAGGCGCCCAAGGGCGCGGAGCTAGTGGACGGTGGAACGCTCGGCCTTTCGCTTCTGCCGTTGCTTCAGGATGCGGAACGGGTCGTGATCATCGACGCAATACGAAGCGCTGGCGCCAAACCGGGAACGCCGGTGCACCTTCGCGGCGACGATGTCGCGCAGGCGGTGCGCGAGCGGCTCTCGCCGCATCAGATTGGGGTCGCCGATTTGCTGGACGGCGCTCGCCTTCTCGGATGCTGTCCGCGGAAAATGACCCTGCTCGGCCTCGTTCCAGAAAATCTGACTCTGGGCGTCGGCCTTTCACCCGCGGTCGAGCGCGCGATGCCGCGGCTCGTGGAAAGAATCGTCGGCGAGGCGCGCGCCCTCGGGTTCGCATTCCGGCGGAGGCCATGCGATGCGGAAGAGCCTCGTCTGGATGACGCTTGCGACGTCGCTGGTGTTCTCGGGCTGCGGAGGAAGGGACGCTGACGTGCCGGCTCGTTACAGGAACCTTGCCGTGCCGGCTGAGCGTTTGGCCTCGAACGCCGCACGCGCACATGGACGCGCGCTGTTCCTCGAGCATTGCGCGATTTGCCACGGCGTCAACGCAGACGGCCACGGCATACGCGCTGAAGGACTTTCTCCAAGTCCCGTCGATTTCACTAATCCTGGGTGGCGCGAGTCGGTCGGGCCTCGCCGCGTCTTCTCTTGGATCCGCGAAGGCGTCCCGGGCACCGCGATGCCTTCATGGGACATTCTAGATGACCGGCAGACCTGGGACCTCGTGGCTTATCTACTATCGGTCGGAAAGTCGTAGGGCGAAGGCGCAATGGAGCGCCGCTCCATAAACCCAGCGGAAAGCGCAGGCACCCGCGGCGCGACCGGACGCAGAATCCGGGTTAGTGGCGTCGTTCAGGGCGTGGGCTTTCGTCCCTGGGTTTACCGTCTGGCCAGCGAGGAAGGCATCTCGGGCGCGGTGCGTAACGACGCGGCCGGAGTGACGATTGACGCCTTCGGAACTGCCCGCTCGCTCGACCGCTTCCTGACGAGGCTAAAGACCGAACCCCCGAGCGCCGCGGTGATAAGCAGCCTCAAATGGCGGCCGATAGCCTCCGTCTCGCCGACGGGCTTTCGAATCGCCGCAAGCCGGTCCGCGCGCAGCCGCCGCGCGTCAATTCCCGCCGATATCGCCACCTGTGCGCAATGCCTTGCCGAGTTATTCGACCCGCGAGATCGCCGCTACCACTACCCTTTCATCAACTGCACGAACTGCGGCCCTCGTTTTACGATCGTCAGAGAGATGCCCTACGACCGCCGTTCGACCACGATGGCGGCGTTCGCCATGTGCCGGGATTGCGCGCGAGAGTACGAATCTGTCGAGAACCGGCGGTTTCATGCCGAGCCCAACGCCTGTCCGCGATGCGGTCCGAGTCTTCGCTTGCTTGCGGCTGACGGCGAGCAGCTTAGCGAGGCTGATCCGATTCGCGCCGCGGCGAGAGCGCTCGATGCAGGTCTGGTCGTGGCGATAAAAGGACTCGGCGGGTTCCATCTCGCTTGCGACGCGACCAGCGCCGCTGCCGTGGCCCGGCTTCGCGAGCGCAAACGGCGCGAGGAGAAGCCCTTTGCGGTGATGGTGCGCGAGCTGGCCGAGGCGCAGTCGCTCGCCTATTTCAGTCCGCAAGAGCGTCAACTGTTGACCAGTCCTGAACGGCCTATCGTACTGGCGCGCCGTCGCGAAGACGCGCACCTTGCGAGCGAAATCGCCCCGTGCAATCCGTTGGTTGGGGTCCTGCTCGCCTACACGCCGCTTCATCATTTGCTGCTTGCGCAGTGTGGCCGGCCGCTCGTGATGACCTCGGGCAATCTGAGCGATGAACCGATAGCGTATCGCAACGACGAAGCGTGCGCGCGCTTGTCAGGCGTTGCCGACCGTTTCCTCGTTCACGATCGCGAGATCGTCACCAGATGCGACGACTCCGTGGTTCGCGAAATTGCTGGAAGCCCCGTCGTACTGCGCCGTTCGCGCGGCTTCGTGCCGCGTCCCTTCGCTATCCTCAACGGCTTTCGACGCCCGGTGCTGGCGTGCGGCGCGCAGCTCAAGAATACCTTCTGCTTGGCGGTCGGCAACGAAGCCTATCTAGGACCGCACATCGGCGATCTCGACAGCCTTGAAACTTACGCGGCCTTCGAGGATTCCATCGAGCGGTTGGAACGCTTTCTGGGAACCGCACCCGAAATCGTCGCGCACGACCTTCATCCGGATTACCTCTCGACTCGCTACGCACTCGCGCGGCGGGACGTTCTCCACGTAGCCGTGCAGCATCATCACGCCCACGTGGCGAGCGCGATGGCGGAGCATGGTTTGGATGGCCCGGTCCTTGGCGTGGCGTACGACGGTACCGGTTACGGCACCGACGGGACTGCCTGGGGCGGCGAAGTGATGCTTGCCGACTACGCCGAGTTCCGGCGAATCGCGACCTTTCGTCCCCTGGCGCTTGCCGGCGGAGAGCGCGCGATCCGCGAGGTGTGGAGAATCGCGCTCGCTGCGCTGAACGACGCCTACGGCGGTGCGCCGCCGCTGGCCGAACTCTCTCTGTTTCGCAACGTGCGGCCCGCGGCGCTCGATGCCGTCTCGCGGATGCTGCGGGCCGGGTTTAATTCGCCGCGCGCGCGAGGCGTCGGGCGTTACTTCGACGCTGCGGGAGCGATAGTTCTCGCTGTAACGGAGTCGCGGTACGAGGGGCAGGTCGCGATGATGCTCAACTTCGCCGCGCGCGCGGAAGAACGCAACCGCTATCGCTATGAGATCAACAAGGAAGGCGATATCTGGGAGGTCGATCTGCGCCCCACCCTGCGCGAGTTGGTCGACGATACGCTTTGCGGCCGCGACGCGGCGAACATCTCAGCGCGCTTTCATAATACTCTGGTGGATGTCACCGTGAGCTTGGTTCGCGAAGTGGAGCACCGATTCGGCAGCTTGCCCGTCGTGCTGTCGGGAGGCTGCTTCCAGAACGATTGGCTTGCGCGCGGTGTAGTTGAAAACCTCGCGTCCGATCACGACGTTTACGCCCATCGCCAAGTGCCACCGGGCGACGGCGGCTTAGCACTCGGTCAGGCTATGGTGGCCGACAAGATGGCGGAAAGGGTCGCAGGAGAATAAGACGATGTGCCTTGGAGTGCCCGGCCGCGTAGTCGCGGTGGACGGTTCGGTCGCCACTGTTGATTTCTGGGGTGTGAAGCGCGCGGTCCGGCTCGATGTGGTCGACGAACCGGTCGAACCGGGCGATTACATATTGAATCATGTCGGGTTTGCCATTCGGCGCATCCCGCCCGATGATATCGAAAAGACGCTCGCGCTCTACGATGAACTGCTCAGCGTCGTGGCTGAGGACGACCTGATGGCAGCCGACGTGCGCGGCGAGATCGACGCCGCCGAGGACAAAAAACGTGGTTGAGCCGCGCGCCGACAACAAGCTCAAGTTTCAGGAGCCCAAGAAGGCGCGCAAAATGGCGCAAGCGCTCGCCCGGGCCCTCGGCGAAATCGGGCGCGCGCCGGTCTCCGTGATGCACGTTTGCGGAAGCCACGAGCAGGCAATTGCGAAATACGGCTTGCGCGCGGTCTTTCCTCGGGCGCTTAATGTAATTATGGGCCCGGGATGCCCGGTTTGCGTGACCGATCTGCCCGAGGTTGACGAGGCCGTCGCGCTGGCCATGCAGGGCGTCAGAATCTCCACTTATGGCGACATGCTGCGCGTGCCAGGAACGGCCAAGTCGCTAGCAGACGCGCAAGCCGACGGCGCGCGGATCGACGTCGTTTACAGCGTCGGGCAGGCCGTGGAGTTGGCGCGCAAGAGCCGCGATGAGCACGTGTTTTTCGCCAGCGGTTTCGAGACCACCGCGGTTGCGACCGCCGCGGTGCTGCTGGCCAACCCCCCGGCAAACTTCTCCGTCCTCTCCGCGCATAAATACATTCCGCCGGTCATGGAGATCGTGGCCGAGATGCCCGATACGCGCGTGGAAGGGTTTCTTGCCGCCGGCCACGCGGCGACTATCACTGGCTGGGGAATCTTTGAACGCTTCGTCGAGCGACATCGCCTGCCGGTCGTCGTCGCCGGCTTCGAGCCGCTGGACATCTTCGCTGGCCTGCTTAAGCTGGTCGAGCTGATCCGCGACGGACGTCCTGAGGTCGCCAACACGTACCCGCGATGCGTCACGCGCGAAGGAAACCGCCGCGCCCAGGAAGTGCTGTGGAAGGTCTTCCAGTCGACGGGCGGCCGCTGGCGCGGGATTGCACACGTGCCAAACGGCAACCTCAGGCTTCGCGACCACTTCGCCGCGTTCGACGCGCGCCGCCGCTTCAAAATTGACCTGGCCAAGCTATGGGATTACGCGCCGCCAAGCCTCGCCCAAGTCTGCATCTGCGGCGAAATCATGGCGGGGACTGCGGCGCCTACGGGATGTCCGTTGTTCGGGCGGGAGTGCGTGCCGGAAAATCCCGTGGGCGCGTGCATGGTCAGCACCGAAGGAACATGCCGAATCTGGCATCAGTACGGTGGCCATTTGAATCTCGGGGACAGCCGATGAGCCCGCTCCCAAGTATGATGACCGGCAAGATCGGCCTAAAACACGGCGCGGGGGGCCGCGCGATGCGCGAGCTTATCCGCGACATCATTCTCAAAGAGGCGCAGCCTCTACGCCCGGGCAGCGTCGGACCCGACGCCATGGACGACGGCGCGGCGCTTCGCGTCGGCGACCAATGGCTGGTCATCACGACCGATTCGTACGTCATTAATCCTCCATTTTTTCCCGGCGGCGATATCGGACGACTCGCCGTGTCCGGCACGGTAAACGATCTCGCGATGATGGGCGCGACCGAGCCCTTCGCGCTGACCTGCGGGATAATTATCGAGGAAGGATTCGCGGCCGCGGACCTCGAGCGAATCCGCGACTCGATGCAGGCGGCTTGCCGCGAGGCGCGCACGGAGATCGTGACTGGCGATACGAAAGTCATGGGGAACGGCGAGCTCGACGGTATCGTGCTCAACACGGCGGGAATCGCCTTTAGCCGGCGGATAGTGTCCGACCGCGGGCTGAGGCCCGGCGACCGAATCGTGATCACGGGCACGATCGGCGACCACGGACTCGCCGTGATGGCGCATCGGCACCAACTCGGCTTTGAAGGCGCGCTCGAATCCGACGTTGCCCCACTTAACGATTTGGTGGCCGCAGCCCTGGAAGCGGCGGCCGATGGCGTGGTCGCGATGAAGGATCCGACGCGCGGCGGGTTGGCAAGCGCGCTTCACGAGATGGCGGCAAAAAGCGGCGTCGGCGTCGTGCTTGACGAAGGGAAGCTTCCGCTGCGCGACCAAGTGCGCGCGGCCAGCGAGTTGCTCGGCATTGATCCCCTCCACGCGGCGAACGAAGGCAAGGCGGTAATCGGCGTCAGACCGGAAGCGGTTGACGCCGTGCTTGCCGCCTTGAGAGCCCATCCGTTGGGCATCGAAGCCGAGGTGATTGGCAGCTGCGTCGAGGAACGGCCTGGCTTCGTCATTCTCGATACCGGCTTCGGGCGCCGTCTGGTCAGCGAGCCCGAGGGAGAGCTTTTGCCGCGCATCTGCTGACTCGCGGGAGTGGACGTGAATGATTGAGCGGGAAATGTCTCATGTCCGGACGGAGCGCGACGGAGCCGTCGGCGTCATTACGATCGACCGGCGCGAGCGCTTCAACTCGCTGGACGTCGCGACCGCTCAGGACCTGCGCAAGGCAGGATTGATGTACGCGCGCGACGAGTCGATCCGCGCCGTCATTTTGCGCGGCGTTGAGGGCGTGTTTTGCAGCGGTGCCGATCTCAAATACATCAACCAGGGAGGCAACCGCGACGACCTTTCGTATCTGAAAACCGCCAACGACCGGCCTGCCGAGGGCTTCGGCGAGCTGTTCAAACAGATCCTCGAATACCTTCACAGCACAATCTCCGAGATCAAGCGGGCGCCAAAACCGTTCATCGCGGCCGTGGACGGTATCGCGGCAGCCGGCGGGTTCGGCCTAGCCATGGCCTGCGACCTCGTGTTCGCCTCCGAGCGCGCGACCTTCGAATGGGCTTACGGGCGTACGGGACTCTCCGGCGCCGAGAGTTCCACGTTCTTCCTGCCGCGGCTTGTCGGACTTCGCCGAGCGATGGAGTTGGTGCTGCTAAACCCGCGGCTCGACGCGCGCAAGGCGATGGAGATGGGCCTGGTGAGCGCAGTTTACCCGGTGGAGAATTACGCGGCGGAGACAATGGCGATCGCCCAAAAGCTCGCGCACGGACCCACCCGCGGCTACGCCCTCGCCAAGGAGCTGATTAATCAGGCCGCGGGCGTGGACCGTCTCGACTATCACCTGGACCGCGAGCTGGCAAGTCTCGCGCGGTCCGCCGACGGCGCCGAGTTCGCCGCCGGAATTGCGTCGTTCTTCGCGCGCAAGGCACCCGACTCGAAGCGCTAGAAGGAGCGGCAGCGATGCATGAGTACTCGATCGTGGAAGCGCTGATTTCCCGCGTCAGCCAAGAGGTCGAAGCCCATGGCGCGCGCGGTGTCATGCGCGTCTACGTTAAGATCGGCGCGCTCTCGGGCGTCGAGCCCGAGCTTCTAGCATCGGCCTATGAAGTCTTCCGCGAGAAAACCGTGTGTGCCGACGCGGAGCTGAACATAGAGCGCGTGGAGGAACGATGGGCCTGTTCGAGCTGTCGGCAAGCACTGGCGCGGGAAGCCGGGCTGATTTGTCCGCGCTGCTCGACGCCCGCGCGCCTGGTGAGCGGAGATGAGATCGTGCTCGAACGAATCGAAATGGAGGTGGCCTGATGTGTCAGGACTGCGGGTGCGGCGATCCCGAAATGGTTCCCGTTGATCTTCACGCGCGGATATTGGCAGATAACGACCGTCTGAGCGCCCACAATCGCGACCATTTTGCCCGGCTCGGAATCTTCACGCTTAACCTCATGGGTTCACCAGGCTCGGGAAAGACCGCGCTGCTCGAAGCGACCGCAAAACGTCTGGGCGGTTCGCTTCGCCTCGGCGCTGTGAGCGGAGATCTAGCGACGGACCGCGACGCCGAGCGTCTGCGCGCCGCCGGAATACCGGCCGTCTCGATTACTACCGGCTCGGCATGCCACCTCGACGCTCAGATGATCCATCGCTCTTTACACCGCCTACCGCTCTCGGACCTCGACCTGTTCGTGATTGAGAACGTCGGCAACTTGGTGTGTCCCGCCGTCTACGACCTCGGACAAAACGCCAACGTGGTGACCCTCTCCGTAACCGAAGGAGAAGACAAACCGCTCAAATATCCCGTGATGTTCGCTAAAGTCGGCCTCGTCATCCTAACCAAGACTGACTTGCTTCCACATCTGCCCGGCGTGACCGTAAGCGGCTTCGCTGCCTCGCTCGCCCGCGTCATGCCGGACCCGAAACTCATACCGCTCTCGGCGCTTAACGGCGACGGCCTCGACGCCTGGATTTCCTGGCTAAGCGCAAGCTTAGCCCGCGCCCACAACCGGCAATCCCGACGCTCTGTTTAGGCCTGAAGCCTCGCAGCGTCAGAGCACTCCTGACCGCGCGCCGCCATTCTCCGCCGCTAGCCATCTCGGGCCCGTCCACCGTTGGCGCTTTGCCTTTCGGCGATTCCAATGCGGTCGCGAAAAATCCCGACTCCGTACACTATACCCAGTACGCTGTGCCGCGACTTCGAGCCCGCACCCTTTTTGCACCGGCAATGCTGCGTCAACGCCGATTTCTCGCGACTCAAAAAGGCGCTTTTCCGTCTCACTGAAAAATACCACTCTTGTGTAAGAAAACGTCAATAACAGAAGCAAGCCCGTCCTTCTCGTATCGACTCGTCGCCAACGACGTGCCCTCACGAAACCTTTCTCTCAGAAAGCTTCGGCGCTTAATAGCCTATTCCGAGATTATATTAGTCCATTAATTAGTGGGCTTAGTTAGTCCGTAATTCTGCTAATCAAGGTACCTGGTGTAACCCTTGATCTGGTTATCACGCTATGCTTCACTTTAATGCGTTTGGTTCGTTCGGCAGCATTAGTGCTCGGAATCGGAACGTCGCTTTTAAAGTTACATCTGCAGCACCACGCAGTCTTTTCGTTCCGATTCATGGCGACCGACTCAGCTCCTCCTCACGGCTGCCTTCGGATCCTTAACGCCAGGTATGGAGCAGACAAAATCAGCCGAAGCGACATCAACCCATTCGCATGTAGGCAAGATCCGGCGATGCGTCTAATTAATCGAGCTGCCGCGAGACCCGGGCGCCGCTTGGTCGGCCTGAAGAAAATGCGGCTGTTTCGCCGGCGAAGCAAGAGTGGCCGATGGGCCTGACAGCGATGACTTATCAGATCCGATATGCGAAGGAGCGGTCGGACTCGAAATTAAGTTAGTGCGGAAGACTCAACAGCGCATCTCCGGCGGTCTTTCGGGGCCTCAGTCAGACAAGCTTCGGTGTAGTAATCATACAAGAGAAGGTCGGTATAGCAGGTCGATTATTTCTGGAATGTCGCCTCTGGGAAAACGCTGGCGCGCTGATTTGAGGGCCCTGAGATCTGCAAGCGCCGCAGCGCGGTCGAGATTCGGGTTTTTTTCCTGGCAATGCATTACGGAACGTCTCCCGCTGGACAAGATCAGCTGCCTGTAACAGGCGGGGCTCCTTTAGTGTGCTCAGCGGGCTGATTACTGATTACGCACTTCGCATTAGATAACGCGGGCAGGGGCAACGGAAAATTCGAATCAGTAGCTTCACTGAGATGATCGAGGAGCTACATGCAATGTTGGTAAAAAACGCTTGGAATAAGGCCGGTCCTGAAGGGAGTAATAAGGATAATGGATTTGCAATGGCTTCCTCAAGACATTAGCACGTACGGCCCGCAGATCGATTCTGCGATAAAGCTGATCTTTTATACCGTGGGGATCTCTCTTGTGCTTGCCGAGGGCACGTTAATCGCCTTCGCATTGATGTATCGGCGCAAGCCCGGAAGAAGAGCCTACTTCAACCGGGGCGAAACTGGGCGTGAGCTGGCGTGGGTGCTTGTGCCGGCACTGATAGTTTTGGCGTTGGACCTCGGAATCGACGTGGCTGGAGCCCGAAGCTGGGATATCGTCAAGGAGGCCGCGCCAAAACCTGATCTAACCGTTCGCGTAACGGCGATGAGGTACGGATGGAACTTCACCTACCCGGGTCCGGATGGGGTTTTTGGCACCGCTGACGACATTCAGCAGGCCTTTGCTCTTCAGGTACCGGCCGGCAAAGTGGTGCGTTTGATCCTCACTTCGCAGGATGTGATCCACAGCTTCTACGTTCCTGAGCTTCGCTTGAAGCAGGATGTGGTGCCAGGACGGGAGATCACTGCCTGGTTCGAGGCCACGCGGCCAGGGAACTATGAGATCGTCTGCTCGCAGCTGTGCGGCCCGCTTCATTTCGCGATGAAAGGAGCGCTGGGCGTGCAGACCCAGGAGGCATTCCGCGACTGGATGGACCATCAGGTGGCGGCGAATGCGCCGCACGGCGCTAAACCAGCAAATAAGATCGAGTCAAGCAAGCCTGGAAAGGAGGGTTAGTAAATGGCCCAGGTTGCAGTGGCGCACGCGGCCGAACACGAACTCGGTTTTTGGCGCAAATACGTATTTGCAACGGACCATAAGGTCATCGCCAAACAGTATCTCTGGGCTGCGCTTTTGATGGCGCTGATCGGCGGGCTGATGGCGGCGATGTTTCGCTGGCAACTCGCTTGGCCTGATGCGTCGGTGCCTGGATGGGGGCCGATGGGTCCCCAAGACTACATGGTCATGGTCACGATGCACGGGACGATCATGGTCTTTTTCGTGGCGATGCCTATCTTGCTGGGCGCCTTCGGCAACCTGGTGATCCCGTTAATGATCGGCGCGGGCGACATGGCCTTTCCACGCCTCAACATGGCGTCATTTTGGGTTTTCCTGGTTGGCTGCGTGGTGTTGCTGGCGTCGCTAGTCGTACCGGGAGGAGCCTCTCCGGCAGGCTGGACCGGGTATCCGCCGTTGTCGGACAAAGTTGAATTCACCGGCTCTTTCTGGGGAATCAACCTCTGGATTCTGGGCCTTGCGCTGGAGTTTGTCGGCTTCCTGCTCGGCGGGATCAACTTCTTGACCACGGTGGTCACTTTGCGGACCCGCGGCATGACGATGTGGCGCCTGCCGCTGATCGTATGGCAAGAGATCGCCGCGGTTGCGATATTCCTGCTCTCCGTGGGGCCTCTTGTGGCGGGAGCGATAATGCTGCTGCTCGATCGCGTGGCGGGGACGGCCTTCTTCCTGCCGCATCGCGGTGGAGATCCGCTGCTGTGGCAACATCTGTTCTGGTTCTTCGGCCATCCGGAGGTTTATGTCATCGCGCTTCCTGGCTTCGGCATTATGCAGGAGATTCTGCCGGTCTTCGCGCGAAAGCCTACTTTCGGCTACCGCACGATTATCTGGTGCACGGTGGTCGCCTGCTTCTTGAGCCTGATCGTCTGGGCGCATCACATGTACGTCAGCGGCATCGACCCGCGCCTGGCGACACCCTTCAGCATCGCGACCATTGCGATATCCATACCGTTCGCGATCATGATTTTTGCGATGATCGCAACGTTATGGCGAGGCTCCATCTCGTTTGAGACGCCGATGCTGTTTTCGCTGGGCGGCCTCGTTACCTTCCTGCTCGGCGGGGTCACTGGAATCTTCCTCGGCTCCGACACGGCGGACATTTATCTGCATGACAGCTACTTCGTCGTTGCCCATTTCCATTACACGTTGTTCCCAGTGGTGTTTTTCGCCGGCTTCGCCGGAATTTACTACTGGTATCCGAAGATGTTCGGCAAGCTCATGAGCGAAACTCTTGGCCGAGTTCATTTCGTCTTAACGTTCATCTTCTTCAATGCGGCATTCATTCCGTTGTTCATGGTCGGCTTGGCCGGCGGCCCGCGCCGCATCTATTCTCCGATGGCGTACGACCTCTTGAAGCCGCTCCAGCCGCTGCACGTAGTGGCGACCGTAGCGACGATCGGACTGGTGCTGGGACAGCTACCGTTTATCGTGAACTTCGTCATGAGCATGTTGTGGGGTGAAAAGGCAGCTGCTAATCCATGGCATGCGAACACCCTTGAGTGGACTGTCGACTCGCCTCCTCCTCACGGCAATTTCGCCCATCCGCCCGTGGTAACTCGCGGCCCGTATGATTACAGCATGCCGGGGGCGAAAGACGACTGGTATCCGCAGACGGCGCCGTTCTCCGGGCAACCTCAGGAAACGTAAGGAGAGCGCATCGCGTCGCATTCTCGTGAGGGCGGCTCAATGCCAGGTTCCTCGAAGGCGAGAAAATAGGGAATGTACAATGGCACATCAGCTCACTGATGTTAGTGTAATGGGCAGCGGGGTCTCGGAACCGCTCGAGCTACGGGTTTCTCCCGGCAAGATCGGAATGTGGGTGTTCTTGGCCGGCGAGATTATGATCTTCGGCGGCCTCATCGGATGCTTTGTTCTACTCCGGTTGGCGCATGGCGGGTGGGCCGCCGAGGGCGAACACGTCAACTGGCGTATAGGCGCCTTTAATACATTGGTGCTGCTAACCAGCAGCATGAGCATGGCGCTTGCGCTTGGCGAAGCAAGGCGCAACAACGCAGGCGGCGTGAAGATATGCCTGGCGATCACGGCGCTCTTGGGTTTGGCCTTTCTCGGGATCAAGGGCTTCGAATACTCAAGAGAGATCGGCGAGGGCTTTACACCTTGGTCCGGGCTTTTCTGGAATTTCTATTATATGTTGACCGGCCTTCATGCCATGCACGTGGCCGTCGGCGTCGCGGTGAACTCGACGTTCTTGGGGTTAACCGCCCGCAGAGGCTTGGTGTCAACTTCGGCGCTGCATCTGGAGTTCGCAGGCCTGTATTGGCACTTCGTCGACCTCGTGTGGATTTTTCTTTTTCCTCTCGTTTATTTGAGCACGAACGTCAAATAGGAGAGTGCGTATGGCATCCACGAACGAGAACCGCCACTACGTTCAAGTCTGGGTGTGGTTGGTGGTGCTGCTGGTAGCCAGCACTGCGATCGTGCTGCTGCCGATACCACCCGCAATTGGAGTGGCGATAGTTTTTGGCGCAGCCGTGATCAAGGCGCTTCTCGTTGCCCGCGAGTATATGCACTTACGGGCCGAGTATTGGTTAGTCTACGCTCTAGCGTTGCTGCCGACTGCACTCGTGCTGACTCTGGGAGTCGCGCTTTTACCGGATATCGCGGCGCATCTCACTTCGTACTCGGTTTCTGTCTATATAGCGGCGATAATTCCATTCACGGCCGCGACGCTTGCCGCCGTGGCACTTTTGAACCGGTCCCAGGCCCCGGCCGAATGACGCTCCTTCAGGGGCACGCTTTGCGCAGCTAACCCAAGGCAACGGACCTGGAGCGAGAATCGTGTACGAGAAACCAATCGGGCTGAACGGGGGGCGGTATGCTGAGGCCGAATCCCCGAAGCCGGGCGATCCCGTCGTGGGCGTGCTCATCTTTCTCGCGTCCGAGACGATGTTCTTCGCCGGTTTGGTTACCGCCTTTCTTGTCAGCCGCGCGGCAAGCTTGGATTGGCCCCCGCTTGGGCAGCCGCGGCTACCGGTGCTTGCGACTGCTTTCAATAGTGCTTTTCTTTTGGCAAGCGGCTTCACGATGTGGCGTGCGTTGCAGGACCGTCGGTGCGACCAAGCGAACTTTCAGCGCTGGGTCGCAGTGACGGCAGGCCTCGGCGCCATTTTCCTCGCGCTGCAGGGGGTCGAGTGGATTCGCCTACTCCGCTTTGGGCTTAAGGCCTCTTCCGGGCTTTACGGGGCGACGTTCTACACGATCGTTGGTGCCCACGCGCTTCATGTAGCCGCCGCGGTGGCGGTGCTCCTGCTCGTTGCCCTGCGGGCTCGGCAGCGCCACTTAGCGGATCCCGCGTGGCGAGGCGTGACTGCGTGTGCAATTTACTGGTGGTTCGTGGTTGGACTGTGGCCGATTTTGTATGCGTTGGTCTATTTGTCGTAGAACGCTTTCCGTCGCTCTGCCGGTCGCGGAAATCCTCTCGCGCGACACTGCGTATGCCTGCCCGTTCTGTTTTGGGTCGTCGAGCGCGCCCGTATTGCATGCCTTCTACGTGAGCACAGCGATACTCGGCCTACTGCCGATCGCCTTGGTAGCCGGCTTGGGGCTAGCGATCTATTCCATCATTCGAAAAGGATCCTAAAGTTGCCTCTGGTATCAGGGTTTCCTTTAAAAAACTCGCCGCTCGTGGAGCTCCGAAAGCGACTTGGTTCCGACAACCGGGTCCAGGTCGAGCCCTCCGAATTCTAGGCCGCGACGGGGGCGTCGTGCCCGAACGGCGCGTTGGGTTTCGTGGTATAGTGATCCGCACACTATGAACCACTGAGCGTCACGCGGCTTCTCCGCTCAAGCAGCTCTCGCTAAATTCATCGAAAATTCCGGCCGGCTTGCGGACCGACTACCCAGCCTACCATTCTCGATGTTCTCCGCGTTCCCGAAGGGTTCCAGAACTCGGCTGGGCGTTCAGCAAACCGGCGGGTTGAGGCAACCCGTGAATTCACGCGCATCGACATGCTTATTGTGTGCGAAGCGGGGCTAAAATAAGCTGCGCGAGCTAACGGCTCGTTTCAATGCTTAAACCGACAAAAAAACCTGTACCATCGCTAGCCAAAAGGGTGTAACATGATTTGGAAAACATCGGGGAGACGTTTTCACCTCACCCGGGAATGGGTCCCGGTTCCGGGGTGAAAGTTATCCCGACAGAACACTCGGAGGGCAATTGATGCCCAGCAAATTGTACGTAGGGAATCTGCCTTACTCGGTATCAGACCGTGATCTGGAGGAGTTGTTTTCTCAGGCGGGTCAGGTGGAAAGTGCGACGGTGATCACGGACAAGTTTTCCGGCCAATCCAAAGGTTTCGGCTTTGTGGAGATGGCAAGCGCGGAAGAAGCCGCAAAGGCGATACAGCAATTTAATGATACCGACCTTAGAGGCAGAAATATCAAGGTGAACGAAGCGAAGCCCCGAGAGTCGAGTTTCTCGGGCAACAATCGCAGATCTGGCAACGGAGGCGGCGGCAATCGCGGCCGCAATCGCTGGTAAAGGGGCGAGGGCGGCGGCACAGCTGCCCGTTGGTAATCCTAAGCACAGATTATGGAAAGGCGCCGCCATCGCCGGCTGGGGTCCGGCGTCGGCGGCGCGTCGAAGCCTGCCCACTGACTAGGCGGGGACCCGGTTTGGTTCGCGACGAACGCCGTCACGCTGAATGAGCGTTTAAAGCGAAGCTGGAAAGGCGGAGGTCGGCGTGGCGCGTTTTGCGCCTACGCCCGAGGCCGCTCAACCGACAATCCTAAGACCACGGACGTTACCTCCGCGACGGTGCTGGTGCGCGGCCGCAGACCCGGTCCGAAGAGTCGGATAGCCTTGTAGCCTTCTTGAGCCTCAGTCCAGGCGCATTTTCAAAAATCACGCAGAATTTGCTCATTCAGAGCGGCCAGAGTCATACCGTTTTGGCGCCACTGCAACATAGGTTAGGCTAGTAGCTGGCCTTATCAACGATACATTGAAATTCAGTACGGACGTACGACTTCAACCCTCGCCACAAGGACTGATCGATGGATTCGCTTGCTGCTCTATTTTCGCTAAAGGGACGCGTTGGGCTTGTCACCGGCGCTTCTTCAGGTTTGGGAGTTGAATTCGCGGAAGCCCTGGCGCTCGCTGGCGCCGACTTAGCGCTAGTGGCACGGCGCGCCGACCGCTTGGAGCGCGTGGCCGCGGACTTGCGTCAGCGCTTCGGTGTCAGGACTGCCACTATCCCGGCTGATTTAACCGTCGATGCGGACCTCGATCGAGTAGTCGAGGAGGCTCGCACGAAGCTGGGAATCGTTGACGTGCTGGTAAACAATGCCGGCGTGGCGCTCACGGGGCGCGCGGAAGCCGTAAAGCGCGAGGCCTGGGAGAACGCGCTCGCCGTGAACACCACAGCTCCGCTGATGCTTTCTCAGCGAGTCGCGCGCGTTTTGATCGACAACAAGAAGCCGGGACGAATAATCAATATCACATCGATCTACGCACACGTCGGCAGCTCCATCTACCGCATGGTGAGCTACGCGGCGAGCAAGGCCGCGCTGGTCAACGTGACGCGCCAGCTAGCGATTGAATGGGCGCGTTACGGAATCACGGTCAACGCAATCTCTCCAGGTTGGTTCCCCACGGAGATGAATGTCGAGGGGTTTGCCAAGGGCGACCATCTGGCACGGATCGAGGCTTTCACCCCGATGGGCCGGATAGGCAGGCCGGGCGAGTTGCGCGGAGCGCTGATTTTTCTCGCCAGCGAAGCGGCCAGCTATGTCACCGGCTCGGTCGTGCACGTTGACGGCGGTTATGTGGCGTGGTAGCAACGTTGCGATCTAACGCGCCTGGTTCTCATTCCTAGCGCTAAGATACCGCGGGTCGCGGTCACGCGCTGCGCTGTGAGCGCGACCCACGCGCTTTGTGGGTCAAACGCAAGCGCCGGCGCGTTGCGCTGCACGCCTCACGTCACTATATATTCCACAACATGCGCAGACCTAACGCGATGACGTCCCTCACGAGTCAGGCCCTGCGGCGCAAATCGCCCGCCCAGCTTATCGAGGAGGCCGGCCAGACGCGCACCGCGCTGCGCCGCACGCTGGGACCAATCGATCTTACCGCGCTCGGCGTCGGCGCGATCATCGGCGCAGGCATCTTCGTCCTGACCGGCGTCGCGGCCTCGGAAATTGCGGGCCCTGGAATAATCTTGTCGCTGATCATCGACGGCTTTGCCTGCGCTATGGCGGCATTGTGTTACGCCGAACTTGCGACCATGGTGCCCGTGGCAGGCAGCGCTTACACCTATTGCTACGCCACTATGGGCGAAATGATCGCGTGGATTATCGGCTGGGACTTGATGCTGGAGTACGCGGTTGGAGCGGCAGCCGTCGCGGTCGGATGGTCCGGCTATTTCACGCTTATCCTGAAGAGCGCGGGCATCAACTTACCAGACGCTCTCACGCATGCGCCTTTCACTATTCCGGGGGCGATCATCAATTTGCCGGCCTTCCTGGTCGTGCTCGGGATTTCGGCGATTTTGTACGTCGGCATCTCGGAAAGCGCGCGCGTCAACTCTCTGGTCGTCGCGATCAAACTCGCCGTGGTCGCGATCGTCATAATAGCTGGAGCGTCTCTCGTCGAGCGACACAACTGGGCTCCTTTCATGCCGTACGGCTGGCTTGGGATCACGCGCGGCGCCGGGTACATGTTCTTCGCTTTCATTGGGTTTGACGCGCTGTCGACCGTGGCCGAAGAGACCGTCAATCCCAGGCGCGATTTGCCAATTGGAATTTTCGGGTCGCTTTCACTGTGCACCGTGCTCTACATCCTGGTCGCCTTGGTGGTGACCGGGATGACGCCCTACAATTTGCTGGACCTCAACGCACCGTTAGCGTCCGCTTTTTTCCAACACGGCATGAGTTTTCTTTCGAGCGTGATCTCGCTGGGCGCCGTGGCCGGGCTGACCTCCGTGCAACTCGTGCTGTTGCTTGGGCAAAGCCGGATTTTTTTTGCGATGTCGCGTGACGGGCTGCTGCCGAGGGCATTCAGCAGGGTCCATCCGCGGTTTCGCACGCCTGCGCTGCCTACCATCATAACCGGCGCGGTGGTGGCGATAATGGCTGGGGCTCTGCCGATCGATCTCGTCGCCGAGCTAACCAATATCGGAACGCTGTTCGCCTTCGTCCTGGTGTGCCTGGGCGTCTGGACGCTGCGAAAAATCGCTCCCGACGTTCCGCGGCCGTTCACGACCCCGATGGTACCGCTGGTGCCGCTTCTCGGCG
>JAJYYI010000114.1 GCA_021801125.1 Deltaproteobacteria bacterium
ACGAATGAATCGTATAGACGCGCCCGCGCTTTTCACGCACCTCCTGAAACAGCCGAGAGGACATTCCGCCCCCGAGCGCGGTGTTCATCACATACCCGGCGTAGCGCAGGTCGTGGGTGTAGCTGACGCCAGGCGAGCCGATGCAAATATGCACCTGTTCCAGCGGACGCTCGTGATGGACAAAAATTCCGTGGCTTTGAGGTGGAGTTGTAGCGACCGGAGCGCCGTCGCCTAAAATCCCGCAAAAGAAGCGCTCGCAGCTTTCGACCAGCGAGCCATGGTCCACCTGACCGGACGCGGCGATAAACACGCGGCCGGCGCGATATCGCTCCTTCATGAACGAGACCATCATCTCGCGGTCGATCGCACCTACCGTCGCCGCGCTCCCGAAAATCGGCAGCGCCAGCGCGTGACCCTTCCAAAAGTTGAGGTTAAACAGGTCGTGAATCAGATCGTCAGGGGTATCTTCCGCTTGGGAGATCTCCTGCAGCACGACGTGGCGCTCGCGGTCGACGTCCTGCGGGCTAAATACCGAGTCAAGGAAGATGTCGGCCAGAATCTCGAGGCCCAGCGGGACATCCTCGCCCAGAACCTTCGCGTAATAACAAGTGTACTCTTTGCCCGTGAAGGCATTGAGCACGCCCCCAACGGCGTCTATCTCTTCGGCGATTTGAGCCGCGCTGCGCTTCTTGGTGCCCTTGAAAAGAAGATGCTCGATAAAATGAGAGACGCCGTTTTCGTGCGGCTCCTCGTAGCGAGATCCGTTTTCGACCCAGACGCCAATCGAAGCGGACAACGCCTGCGGCATCGCCTCGCTCACTACACGGACCCCGTTGGAAAGAACGCTTTTGGCGACCTTAGTCGTCGTCATTTGCTCGCGGACTCGCTAGGCTGCTGAGCCTCACGCAACGACAGACGAATTTTTCCGCTGCGGTCGATCTCGAGCACCTTTACCATAACTTCGTCGCCTTCGTGCAGCACATCTTCGACCCGGCGCACGCGATGAGGTGCGAGCTGGGAGATATGAACCAACCCGTCGGTTCCGGGCAGAATTTCGACAAAGGCTCCAAACTCGAGGATCTTGCGCACTTTGCCTCGATAGATTTTACCCACCTCGGGCTCGGCGACAATCGCGCGAATCGCGTTCACCGCCTTGTCCATCGCGGTCTCGTCCGCCGAGGCTATCGTCACCGTGCCGTCGTCTTCCACGTCGACCTTGCAACCCGTCTCTTCCACGATTCCGCGGATCACCTTTCCACCCGGGCCGATTACGTCGCGTATTTTGTCCGGCTTGATGCGTATCGTCGTGATACGAGGGGCATGGGCGGAGACCGCTTTGCGTGGCGCCGAGATCGCCTTTTCCATCGCGCTGAGCACAAAAAGGCGCGCCTCGCGAGCTTGATGGAGCGCCTGATGCATCACCTCTCGTGTAACGCCGCCAACTTTGTTGTCCATCTGGATAGCGGTGATTCCAGTGGCGGTCCCGGCGACCTTGAAGTCCATGTCGCCCAGATGGTCCTCGTCGCCGAGGATATCGGTAAGCACGCGCACCTTGTCGCCATCCTTCACCAAACCCATCGCGATCCCGGCAACCGCGGCCTTCACCGGCACACCCGCGTCCATCAGGGCCAAACTTCCGCCGCATACCGTCGCCATCGAGGAGCTGCCGTTGGACTCTAGAATTTCCGATACGACGCGAATCGTGTAAGGAAATTCCTCCTCGCCCGGCAAAACCGGACCGAGCGCGCGCTCGGCGAGCGCGCCGTGGCCGATTTCGCGCCGCGAAGGGCCGCGCAGAGGTTTGCTTTCACCAGTAGAAAAAGGAGGAAAATTATAATGCAGAAGAAACTTCTTATATTGCTCCCCGAGCAGCGCGTCGATCTTCTGCTCGTCGACCGAGGTGCCGAGAGTCACGGTCACCAGCGCTTGAGTCTCGCCACGCGTGAAGAGCGCCGAGCCATGAGTGCGCGGCAGAAGCTCAACCGCCGCGCTTATCGCGCGAATCTCGTTGCTCTTGCGGTCGTCGATTCGACGGTCCTCGTCGAGAATCGCGCGGCGCACGCGGTCACGCAGGACCTTCTGGTACGCTTCTTTAACGGCCGTCTTGCGCTCCGGGATGTCGCCACCCAACTCAGCGACCAATTGCTCCTCCACGTCCTGCAGCGCCTTGGCTCGCTGCTTCTTTCCACTGGTCGCCAACGCCTCGTCCAGCTTCGGCCCGCCCTTTTGACGCACGGCCTCAAGTATAGCCGGGTCAAGCTCCTTGACCGTGAACTCGCGTTTGGGCTTTCCCGCCAAGCGGCGCAATTCCTGCTGAATTTCAAAAACCGGCGCTAGCGCCTCATGGGACACGAACAACGCCTCTAGCATCGCCTCTTCATCGATAATGTTGGCCCCGCCTTCGAGCATCACGATCGAGTCCGGCCTGGCGGCGACCACCAAAGAGAGCGTGCTGTGCTCCATATCGCTGAGCAACGGGTTCGGCACCAGCTTCCCATCGAGCAAACCCATGCGCAGGGCCGCGACTGGTCCGTTATGCGGTATATCGGACACTTCCAGCGCGGCGGAAGCCGCAATAAGCGACAGTGTGTCGGGGTCATTGTCACGGTCGGCCGAGAGCACGGTCACGACCACTTGGGTTTCCCGGTCGTACCCCTTGGGAAAAAGCGGCCTGATCGCGCGATCGATCAGCCGCGAGGTCAGGATCTCCTTTTCCGACGGACGCCCTTCCCGCTTGAAAAAGCCGCCCGGAATCCGGCCGGCGGCGAAGGTCTTTTCCAGATAGTCAACGGTGAGCGGAAGAAAATCGACTCCTTCCCGGGCTTCGTGAGCAGACACCACCGTTGCCAACACCATGGTCTCGCCGTATTGCGCCAGCACGGCGCCGTGGGCCTGACGCGCCAAGCGTCCGGTCTCCAGCGATAGTGACCGGCCGCAGAATTCGGTCTCAAGCTTTTTGTACATAATAGAGAATCACTCCGGCGAGAAAGAGGCGAGCGCCGAAGCTGGACGCGGAGAGCCCCGGTCCAGTCCGCGACCCTGGCTTTGGCCCTGTCACAAGGCCGAGCCCCGAAGGACCGGGTAAAAAAGACCCGAATTTATCTTCGGATACCCAGCTTTTCGATCAGAGCCTTGTAACGGTCAAAATCACGGGAGCGCAGGTACTCCAAAAGTCGGCGCCGTTTGGCAACCAACCTCAACATTCCGCGACGCGAATGATGGTCCTTGGCATGGCGCTGGAAATGGCCAGACAACTCATCGATTCGCGCCGACATCAACGCTACCTGCACCTCCGGCGAGCCGCTATCTTGAGGTGAACGCGCATAGGTAGCTACGACTTCCCGTTTTTTGGCGGCTGCAAGAGACATCAAACCCTAACTGCTTTCCTCTTTTCTCTAATTTTCTTTGACTTTTCGTCTTCTCGTGTATCATACGCCGCCAGCTTAGTAAAGATCAGGCGGCCACGGTCCGAAAAACTCGCAACAATTTGCTCGAATTTTCGCCCAGCTGCGCTAGAGCGATAAGACGACCGGCGAAGACCACCTTGGCCAGAACAGGTGCCGCGTTTCCTTTGGCGGGCGCCAGCCCCAACGCCGACGCGTCGCCTTTCAGCACCCTGGATGCAGTGGCGCTGCCCACGCAAATTTCCTCCAGACCCGCAAGCGCGCGACGCATCGAAACCAACAAATCAAAGCCGTGCCGGGCAAGATGTCCGCGAGCTTCTTCCAGGCGTGCTAACGCCTCGTCAAGACTAAAACTCTCCTGAATCGAAAACCCGGCAGTGCGGATACGTCTTAATTTGGCTAAAAACGCAACGCTTCCCAGCTCTCGTCCGATATCTCGCGCCAATGCGCGCACGTAAGTTCCCTTCGAACACACCAGCACGAATCGGACTTTACTGTCTTCCACCCACTCCAGACGCAGCGAATGAATCGTCACCTTGCGCGTCGGCGGGGCGACGGCGATCCCCTTGCGCGCCAACTTGTAAAGCGGCTGACCGTCACGTTTCACCGCCGAAAAGACCGGAACGGTCTGGGCGATTTCGCCCGCAAAGGTCGTCGCGACCCGCGCCAGCGCAGCTGAATCGACCGACGGCACTGGAGCGCGCGCGGTTACTTCGCCATGGCTATCCAAGGTATCGGTCTCGACGCCAAGCTGGATCACACCCTCGTATTCCTTGTCGGCGTCTTCGAGGAATGGCGCAAGCTTGGTTGCCTCACCAATTACGATCGGCAGAAGCCCGCTGGCGAAAGGGTCGAGCGTTCCGAGATGGCCGACGCGGCATGGCCTGACGTAGGGCTTGACTCGGCGCACGATCTCCGCCGAACTCGGACCGGTAGGCTTGTCGATAAGCAGGATCCCATCCATCGCTTTGACGGGTCAGCGGCCGACGCGAATACGCACTACCGGTTCGGCGAAAAAGCGCGGCAAATAGCCACAAGACAAGGCCGGCAAGACCGCTCCACTTTATCAAACAGCAACTGTTAGTGCTTGGGCTCGGATTGTCGTAAGAGCAGGTCGATGCGAGCGGCGGTCTCGACGCTGTTATCGAATTCGAAGATTAGCTCGGGCACCACTCGCAGCCCAAGCTCGCGTCCGACATGTTGGCGGATGAAGCCGGCTGCGCGCTCAAAGCCGGCGCGCGCCTGCGCCGCTTTAGCCGATCCCTCTAGGTGCGAGAAAAAAATTCGGCAATGGCGTAAATCCGCACTGATCTCGGCATCGCTAAGCGTGACGCCCCGCAACCTTGGATCTTTAATGTCGCGCTGCAGCATCCCCGCGACCTCACGCAATATAGCTTCGGCGACTCGCTGCGGGCGCCGGCGTTGTTCATCCGACGACATCGGGTTATTTAATCAACGGCGGTGTTTCGTAAGCGACTCGACGGACGTCTTGGCCATACCGCAAGCCGCGCTCGGCGCGCCACCGGCGCGGGACTTGCTCACGTGCTATCGTCTCCCGCTGCGGCGTCGAAGTGACGCTCATACCCGAGCTAACCAACGGCGCGCGCGACCCGACGCTCCCGGCTTCGCGCAAGCTGCCTACGGCGGCCGACGCGCGTCGGCCGCTTCAGCAGTTGAGGATCTCCAAATGCTCCTCGCCGAGCAGGGCAAGGCGCAAGGAGTCTATAAAGTTGACCACCTGGCGCAACGCACTGTCCACGAAAGCGCGGTCGGTGCCCAACTGACAAATGCCAAGTTCGGCACGCTGCCAGAAATCATGATGGTCGGATTCGACAATCGACACGTTGAACTTGCTGCGCACCCGATCCTTCACAGCCCGCAGAACCTGACGCTTGCCTTTGAGCGATTGGTTCTCGGGGAGAACCAGAGTCAAACGCAGTATCCCGATTACCATCTCGGCACCAGTTGTAATGACGGTCGACTAGCCACCGGCGTCCCTGAACGCACAAGTCCGAGCCGGACGTTCTCACTCGAAGACGGTGCGCTGCGCGCAGACCTTAGAGCTGCTTTTCGACCCCAACCTCAGGCGAAGCGAACTCGCGGCTGGGCGTGTTCAACCGGCGCGCAACTGCCTCGAGCTCGAAGGCTTCGATAACATCTCCCGGTTTCACGTCGTTGAAGTTCTCAAGGCCGATACCGCACTCATAACCCGCCTGCACCTCGCGAACGTCATCCTTGAACCGTCTGAGCGATCCAATTTTGCCTTCCCACACAACCCTGCCGTCACGAACCAAGCGAGCCTGGCTGGAACGCAAAACCTTCCCGTCGAGCACCATCGAGCCCGCGACCTTGACGCCCGAGACGGTGAACACCTGGCGCACCTCGGCGCGACCCAGGGTCTTTTCACGATAGGTCGGCGCAAGCAGACCCTCCATCGCTTGGCGCACTTCCTCGAGGGCCTGGTAGATCACCGAATAGAGCCTAATATCGACGCCCTCAGCTTCCGCAAGCGTGGCCCCCTTAGGCTCCGGACGAACATTAAACCCTACGACAATCGCTTTTGAGGCGGCCGCGAGAGTTATATCGGTCTCGGTAACGCCGCCTACCGAAGCGTGGATAACGTCAAGCTTGACTTCATCGGTGGACAACCGACGCAGAGCTTGGCCCAGCGCCTCGACGGAGCCCTGGGTGTCACCTTTCACGATTACCTTAAGTTCTCGCACCTCGCCGGCTTTCATCCGTTCGCTAAGCTCTTCCAGCGAAAGCCGGCTGGTTTTCTGCAGGTCGCCTTCCCGTTGCTTGGCTTGACGTAACTCGGCAATCTGGCGGGCCTTAGCCTCCTCGCCCACGACGTTGAACGCCACACCGGGTTCGGGAACACTAGACAAGCCGAAAAGTTCCACCGGAATCGACGGGCCAGCCTCCTGCACGCGCTCGCCTCGATGATCGGCCATCGCCCGGACGCGACCAAAGGAAGTCCCGCAAACGAAGGCGTCTCCCTGGCGCAGCGTGCCGTCCTGAACCATTATAGTCGCCACCGGGCCGCGGCCGCGGTCCAGCTTCGACTCAAGAACGATCCCGCGAGCGAGACGCGTAGGATTAGCCTTGAGTTCCAGCACCTCCGCTTGCAGCAAGATCATCTCGAGCAACTGATCGATACCCTGCCGGGTGCGAGCTGAGATCGGCACCGTAATCGTGTCGCCCCCGTATTCTTCCGGCGCAAGGCCTCGCTCGGCCAACTGCCGTTTGACACGCTCAACATTCGCGTCAGGGCGGTCTATCTTATTGACCGCCACGACGATAGGTACTTCGGCCGCTCGAGCGTGAGCAATTGCCTCCTCGGTCTGCGGCATGATGCCTTCATCGGCAGCCACCACCAGGACGACGATATCGGTCAATTTGGCGCCCCTGGCGCGCATTCCGGTAAACGCCTCGTGCCCCGGCGTATCGATAAACGTCACCGTTTGGCCGTTTACGGTCACCGTGTATGCGCCGATGTGCTGCGTAATCCCGCCCGATTCGCCAGCCGCAACGTCAGTGTGCCGAATCGCGTCCAGCAAGGAGGTCTTGCCGTGGTCGACATGCCCCATCACGGTGACCACGGGTGGGCGCGGTACGAGCTGCTCCGCCGGTGTCTCGACCTCCTCGGTCATCAGCGAATCGACATCCAGCGCGGAGCTTTCCACCTGATACCCAAACTCACCAGCCACCAAGGCCGCCGTGTCGACGTCCAGCCATTGGTTCACGGTGGACATCGTTCCCAGTTCCATAAGTTGCTTGATCACCGCGGCGGCCTTGACGCCCATGTTATGGGCGAGATCGCCGACCGAGATTCCCTCCGCAATCCGCAACGTGCGCTTGGACGCCTTCGGCGTGGTAATCGTGGTCTTTTTCTGCTCTTTGCCAGGCAGCGCACGCCGTTTCTTCGGAAAGCGAAAACCGCGCATCTCCCGCTCGGAGAGCACGTCGGTGGGTTCTTTTTTGACCACTCGTTTTTTCTTAAGCACGCGCGCGCCGGGTTTGGCTGCAGCCGGCACTCCCATCTCAACCACAGCGCCCGTAGCCGGCGCGGCTGCGCCGGCTACGGGCGCGGCCACCTTGGGGGGCGCCGCAGGTGCGGACGCGCTTGGAGCCGTCGGCTTATGCAGATCGATTTTGCCCAGAACTCGTGGTCCGCGTTGCGAGAGATCGTCGAGGCTAGGCCCTGACGGGCGCGCCACAGGCCTTACGTTTGGAGGCGCAGCGGCCGGTCGGGTTTCCTCCGCGGCCACGCGTTTAGCGGGCACCGCGTGCGGTGGACGCTCTGGCACACGCTCTTCATGGACCTCGCCGGCGGGTTCGACGGCGCTGGCCGCCCCGACCTCGGCCTTCGCCAGGCTTCCCCCTCGACCGAGCTCGTCGGCCGAAAGAGTCTCTCGGCTTGTCAGCGCGGCTAATGGAACCTCGGGGCTTATCTTCGGCTGGCTTGGCGCAGTCGCGGGCTTCTCTACCGCTACCTCGGCGACTTCAGCGGTTTGCGCTGGTGTTGGCCCCGCTTCAGTTTCGGGCGCTAGAGGCGCCTCAAGACCCATTGGGACTTCGATTCCCAGCGGCACCTCGGCCTCCGGGGCTTCCAAGCCCTCTAGAAACAGGCTCGCTTCGGCCTCATCTTCAGCGGCAGACGCCGAGCTAAAAGTGAAGGTTTCATCGGGCTTTTGCGCCGGCGCCTCGGCATGACGACGCCGCAGCACATTGGCTGCCAGCCGCTTTTCGACGATCACGCCGGACTGAGTCTCGACGACTTCTTCGCGGCGAAGGGCTGCGGCTCGATGAGCTTGCGACTCAAGCTCCGCCTTCACGCGCTCCGCTTCGTTCACGTCGAGCAAGCTAGATTCCGAGCGCGCGCCTTCCAGTTCAAGGCGTTTGCAACTTGCCAGCACTTCTTCGATGCTGACCCCCCAATCGGCGGCCAGGGTCTTAATTCTCTTTCGCGCCATAATATGTTGATCTAAAATCTAAGCATCGTGTGACAAACTAACCAGATGTTCGAGCTTCTCCGCAAGCGCCTGCCGTTCAGCGCGGGTTACGTTTTGCCTAAGCGAGACGAACGTCTTGACTTTCGCTTCAACGAACAGCCGAACACATCCTTTGCGCGGATGGAGATATCCGCCGCGACCATCGAGGCGGCCGCCAGTGTCCACACACACGCCTTCGGGATTCGCGACCAGGCGAACCAGCGCTGACTTGAAGTCCGCGGTGCGGCACCCCAAGCAGGTGCGAATCGGCTTACGACTTGATTTCAGCGCCGACGCTGGCCTCACTCCCGCTCTGGGTCACCGCTGAACCATCCGCGGTCTCTTCCACGTCACGAGTCTGCGACGGCGCGCTGGAATCCTGCTCCCCAGCAGGCGGGCCGGTCAAGGCCGCTTGTTCAGCAGCCTCCTGGATGGCTCTTTGCTTCTTCTCGACGTGGGCGCGAGCAGCCTCGATCAGCTGATGCGCGCGCTCCCGACTAATACCCTCGATTTCGAGCGTTTCTTCGTCAGCCTCGGCAAGTTGCTCGGCGGAGCGCAAGCCCCATTGGTAAAGCAACTCGGCATTAATCTCACCGACTCCCTGGATTGCGTTGAGAGAAGCCCGCGCCGCACGAGCTTCCTCCTCAGCCTCCGACTCGCCGCGAACCTCGAGCTTCCAGCCGGTCAAGCGATGGGCCAGGCGCACGTTTTGGCCGCGCTTGCCGATAGCCAGCGAAAGCTGATCATCCGGCACGATAACCTCCATCGCGCGTTCCTCTTCATCGAGGATAACCTTCGAGACCTTGGCCGGCGCCAGCGCGCGGCACACCAACTCAGCCTGATCCTCGGTCCAAGGCACGATGTCTATCTTCTCGCCACGCAACTCCTGGACGATCGCTTGCACGCGCGTGCCCTTTACGCCGACGCAAGCACCGACTGGATCGACGTCGCTGTCTTTCGAATATACCGCAACCTTCGCCCGCGCCCCTGGCTCGCGCGCACACTGGCGAATCTCCACGATGCCCTCGTAAACTTCCGGCACCTCCTGCTCGAACAACTTGCGCAGGAATTCCTCAGCAGTGCGAGAAAGCACGATCACCAAATCGCGCTCGGTAAGCTGCACGTCGAGGATGAGCGCCCGGATTCGATCTCCTTGCCGATAACGCTCGTGCGGGATCTGTTCCTTTTCGGGTAGCACGGCCTCGGTCCTGCCGAGGTTTACAACGATATTCTTGCGCTCGAACCGCTGCACGATTCCGGAGGTTATTTCCCCTTTTCTATCCTTGAACTCGCCGTAAATCTGCTTGCGCTCGGCGTCCCGTATATGCTGAATGAGGTTCTGCTTGGCAGCCTGTGCCGCGATCCGGCCCATGGCCGCGGTGTCCAACTTGATTAGAATTTCGTCTCCCACCTGAGCCTCGGCATCGTAACTCGCCTGAGCCACGGCCAGCTCGATTTCAAGGGCCGGATTGGAGACCGCCGCGACAACATCCTTTATTTCAAACAGCTCTACCTCGCCCAGTTCCGGACTGAAGCGAGCTTCGAATCGCCGTTCCGCGCCAAAAGTGCGCTTCGCGGCCGAGAGCATCATCTCTTCGACCGCTTTGACGACTATCGTTCTTTCGATACCCTTTTCTTTTGAAACCTGGTCGATAACGCGGCTCAGATCGATTTGCATCGCGTCTCCTCAAATTCGCGGGAGTGGCCCGCTGCGCGCTTCTCTTCGCCCTGGGCGGCCCAAGGCATAAGGCTTCTTGCGCTTCGACCCGCCGGCGACCTTCCGGTAGCCAAACCGATTCAATCGAAATCGTATTCGCGATTAGCCGCCTTGATCTCGCTGAGCTCCAGCCTTTGCCGTTGTCGGCTGAACTCGTCGTCGATCTCTATTGCGTCGGCACTGACGACCGCCAGGCGACCCAAGAAATTCTTTTGGCCGCCCTGCGGCGCCCGTAGATACACCCGCACTCGCTCCCCGCGGCAAGCTTCAAAGTCGCTCAGGCGCGACAGCGGACGGTTAACGCCGGGCGACGAGACCTCTAGAACATAGCTGCCCGCAAATGGGTCGTAGACATCGAGCACACCGTCAAGCGCGCGGCTCACGTTTTCCAGGTCGTCCAAAGTGACGCCGCCGCCCGGCCGATCCACGGAGAGGCGCAAAAGCCCTCCTTTTGAAGACCTCTTGCATTCAATCCACACCAATTCGAAGCCTTCACGCTCAATATGAGGCTCAAGTAACTCACATACTTTTTGCGCCGCTGGCTCAAGTCGTATCACCCTCGCGGACATCTTACCGCCAACAAAAAATGGGCCCGAAGCCCACCTTTATAGCCAGCTTAACTTAAATGAAACAATCTTTCAAGTTAAGCATAGAGAGACGCCCCCTCGCGGGCGCCAATGCCACCCGGACAGCAATCAGCCGCTGCGCGTTGCGAACCTGTTGGCCCGCAACGCGCTTAAACGGCCAGATGAGTTTAAATAATGAAGCGAGGCTCCCTGAGGACCCGGCTACGAAGGCGAGGAGTCGACCACTCCACCTGGGCCGCCGCTTCAGGACCCATCCGGAACCTGCAAGCCGATAACATTCTCGCGGAGACTTTCGTCTCCTTCGCTTAAGGTGTGAACTTAAAGGTCGGCTACCACCTCACATGCTTCTTTCCACCGCAATGCCGCGAGCAGGTTCTTTGTCTCAACGTTGGCGCGCCTGCGATGCCGCTCGCGCCAGAGAGCAAAGCATCCCACGCGTCATTCACGCTGGAGAATTCTGCGCGACCACGTCAAGTCAGTCCGCGTTCTGGCTCGCGCCCGAACCATTTAGCCTCTGGCAGCAACAGCCACGGGCTCAAATGCGCCATCCTGCGGGCTTATCACCCTCGGACACACGCGCCGCCACGACGCCGGCGCGCCATAGCCATCCGACTGAGCGTAAACCTAGAAGGGGAGCCAAGCCTCGCGCGCCTGATGATCGGCTTCGTGGAAAATACTTATCGCACTATCGTAGTCGCCATCCTTCATCGCCTCCTCGCCAGCCGCGTAGAGAGACTTCGCATGCTTCACGTAACGTGGCCGATTCCCGTCTTTGGCGGCCTTATCAATCAATTTTTTTGTCTTTGCCGCCACCGCCTCAGCCTGTTCCTTCGACATTGCGTTGTCTTGCGCCCATGCGGAGACACCGGAAGCGCCAGCGATTGCCAACGAAAGCAGCACTGCCGCAAGTCGCCCAGAACTAGAGATTTTCATGCGCTTGACCCCCTTTGGGTTAATGGCTCACGTGGCGTCACGCCAGTGTGCCCGTTTATTAAACCCCATTTAAGTACCATTAAAGGGACGCATACGCAATAATTGAACGCTGTTCGCTTGGCGAAAAAGGAATATGGAATCAACTAGCGTCAACCTTGCCCGAAGCGCCCTGGTTTTAAGGTCGCGAATCGCTCCGTACCCTAGAAGCAGTCTCATAAATACTGTCTGAGGAGGATGAGGATGCAAGCGAGGTGGACGAAGCCGAGAAAGTTTTCGAGGCGGCGCTCATAGCGGGTCACCAGGCGGCGGAAGTTATGCAGCCAGGCGAACAGGCGCTCGACTTTCCAGCGCCGCCGGTAGCGCCGCAACTGCCGTCCGTCCTGGTTCGATTACCGACGATCGGGGCGGTTGGGGCGATAAGTTCCATGCCGTCTTCCAACGGCACCTGGTCCAGCCCGTCGCTGTCGTAAGCCTTGTCGCCGATCAGCCGCTCGGGCGGCTCCACCACGAACCGCTCTTCCAGCGTCGCCGCCACCAACGTGACTTCGCCGGGCGAAGCACTTGCAGCGTGCGCGGCGACAACAAGACCATTGCGTTACGCCACGGCCGCCCGCGCCCGTCGGCGCGCCGCGGCGGCTCAGGAATCAACTCCCGCACCGCCCGCCATTGCTCCTGCGTGAGCTCCACCGCATCGGCACCTCCACCACCGCTTCCTCATCCCCGCCCAAAATTTCCGACTATCTCGCCCAACTCCATTTATGAGACTGCTTCTAAGGCTCCAGAGGGGCCACTACCCCCGGATTCGGAACGTCCTTTCTTTCGCCGCTCCTCATCGAGCAGAAGAAAATACGCCCCTCGACGCACACCCAGAGCAACGCACTGGGTATCTCCCTTTCCCCGAAGCAGGAGCCCCCTGTAATTCAACCCCGATGCCACCTGCGGCAAATGGCGGGGGCTAAAACGAGCGGATTGCGGCCAAACGGCCTTGGCTCAGTTCCACAGGACCCGGCCTACACAATATTTCATTTTTGTTAGGAGCTTTGGGCCGCCCAGCCTGCCGCCCCGTAACAGAGATCCGCAGCCTAGTCCACACGGGCAGCGGGCTGAGTCACCCCGGTTCACATTGCTCGCGGCGTTGTTCTATTCGACGGCTGCGACAAAAGCACCTTTTACCGCAAGTTCGCCCTTTTGATTCGTTGCCTCGAGGTCGCCCTCAATTCGACCCTCGCCGTCCTCTCGATATTTTCGGGTGAT
Source organism: Deltaproteobacteria bacterium (assembly GCA_021801125.1). GTDB lineage: Bacteria > Desulfobacterota > Binatia > Binatales > Binataceae > JAJYYI01. The sequence goes on from JAJYYI010000114.1 coordinate 12,890, forward strand.
CTTCCCCTTGCACGTGATGGTATCTCCAGGCCAAACGCGCGTCGTGAAGCGCACCTTAAAGCGGCGTACTTGTCCGATGCCCGCGTAATCGGTCAGGCACCGGGAAAGCAGCCCGGCCGTAAACATGCCTTGGGCGAAAACGGTCGGAATACCGACTGCTTCGACGAAGGTTTGGTCGTAATGCAATGGAACAAAGTCACCTGAGGCGCCCGCGTAACGCACGAAGTCGATGCGAGACACATTGTCGACAGTTAGAGCCGGAATCTGCTCCCCCACTGCGACGTGATCGAATTTCAGTTTTTGCGCCATGTTTCATCCTCGCCGACTGAACGGCCGGCTTTTTATTGCTGGTTGGGACGCCCCCGCGATCGCGGACTCGCGACCACGCCGCCCTGCTAAGCGCTATTGACCGTTTGCCCGGTCTCCAGAATCACCGAACGCGCAACAGCTACCTGCTCGCCCTTGCCGTTGGTGTACCTAGTCTCCAGCACCGTGAAGGTCATCACGCCGCCGCGGCCACCCGGCTTCTCGTAGACGTCGGCGACCCTTGTGACCCCAGTCAGGACGTCCCCGACGTAGATTGGCTTGAGAAGCTCGAACTCCTGCTCTCCGTGGAGCACGCGCCCGAGGTCGAATTGCACGGCCGGCATTGAACGCTCGTCCTGCCAGAAGGCGCTCGTCATTAGAAAAGTCACGGGAATTGGCACGCCGCCATACTCCCGGCGAGCCAATTCGGGGTCGAAGTACGCAGGATTAGGATCCTTGATCGCGCGGGCGAACTCGCGCACCTTTCCCCATTCTATCGGCATTGTGAACGGTTCCCCAGTTCTGCCTATCGCTGATTTATCTGCCATCAGAATCGACCCTCCTTTAACGCTTCAGGCCGCATCGGCCGCACTTTCCGTGCCGCGTACACACCGCGGATCAATGGCCTTGCCGGCCTAAAAGCCGTAACGCAGGCTTTCCCCGCCGTCCACGACCAGCGTTTCGCCGGTGATGTAGGCGGCCGCGTCGGAAGCGAGAAATACACACGGAAATGCGACCTCCTCAACACTCCCGAAGCGCCCGAGCGCCCGCGAGCGCATCACCGCCTGTTTAACCGTTTCATTGGGCCATACCCGCGGGGCCGCGCCTTCGGTGTCTATAGGCCCTGGAGCGATACAGTTCACACGAATTCCTTGCCTGCCCCATTCGGCCGCCAAGGACCTGGTAAGATTTATCACCCCGGCTTTCGAAGCGCCGTAAGAGGGCATCACCGCAGAGCCCGAGACACCAGCGATTGAAGAAAGGTTGACTATCGAGCCGCCGGTCTTCTGAGCGATGAACTGTCCGGCGGCCGCCTTGGAGCAGAAAAACACGCCGTCCAGATTGATTCCCACCACTGCCCTCCACGCGTTCGCGCTCAGCTCGATGGAAGGCGCCGCGATCCCGGCGCCGTGGTTATTAATCAGTACGTCCAGGCGGCCGAAGTGCTTGACCGTCTCTTCCACCAGCGCTTGGCAAGCCTGCATATCCCTGACGTCGACCGTCAACATCTCGCACTTTCCACCTGCACGTCTGATTTTGTCTCGCGTGGGCTCCAGATGCTCGGCCTTTCGGCTAGCGATCAAGACGGGCGCGCCTCGCAGGGCGAACTGTTCAGCGATCGCCGCGCCGATTCCGGTACCACCCCCGGTTACAATCGTGACCTTTCCGACGACGCTGAAAGGGTCTTTGCCCACGATGCTCATTTTTCCTCTTGTTTCTCCCTTCGCTTAGTTCTTGTCGCTCTACCGCTGGCCCGCGCAACCCAGGCAAGGCGCCGCGCCGCTGCTTGGCGCGCCCGCGGCATCGCGCCTAATTATTGTTGCGGCTCAAGATGGGCCAGCGCTTTGCGCGCGCGGTCGGCAAGGTCGGGTCGGCTCTGAACCGCCAGAACCTCGGCGCGCCGATAATGTTCCCGCGCAAAGGCGCGCTGCCCCATGGCCTCGTAAACCTGACCTAGCTTAAACTCGTATTCGGGATCCTTCGGACACGCCGCAGCCGCGTCTTGATAATAGCTCAGCGCTTTCCTCAGGTTACCCGTTTTCATCTCCTGAGCCCCTCGGTTGGCGGCTCGGTGCGCCAGGCTTGTGTCGCAGGCTCCCAGCCCCGCGGAAGTTGCCGCCGACGGAGCCGGGGTGCTGTAGACCGGGCTCCCGGAGGCCCCGGTCTGCGCCTGAAGGGCTGCCAAGTCGCGCTGCATTTGCTCGAGTTCGGCCTGTTGCTGCTGCAACAGTTTTTGATTTTGCTGCGCGGCTTGGCCGAAGCAACCGGTCATCAAAGCGCCGCTCAACGCTAAAAGCCCCAGGACGTACGTCCTCGGCTCGACCTGTTTGACGAACCTACCGTTAAACTCCCGTCTCATAGCTGCTTCCAAACCTCCGGCGACGCTTTCAAGGCCAGCCACGGCGGGTGTTCTAGGGCGCCACGAGCACCCCAACGCTGCCAGTCGCCGACCGCCCATCCGTGGTCGTGACGATAGTCGTCACGATGTAGGAACCCGGCTGCCGGTAAATATGAGTGACGATCTGCGGCGGTGCTGCGACCGCGCTGCCGTCGCCAAAATTCCAGCGATAGGTAAGCCCCCCGGTGTCCCGCACGCCACTTACACGGGCGGTAAACGCCACCTCCAACGGCGCATGTCCGTATGCCGGCACGGGAACTAACGCGACTTCGAACAACTCCGCCGAACCGGGGCTACCAGAGGCCGACATCGCACCTGCGGCTTGGCCAAAAGCTCCTTTCGCGTAGACCCATGATAATGGAATAGAGCCGGCCAGCAAGAGCGTGAGTAAAGCAAAGCCCTTCCGGCGTAGCTGGAAAATCAAGTCCGCCCCACGATTCCTGCCCATCAGCGGATCACACCTCGCTGAGCATCTAAAGCCCTGTCTTTCCTCCACTTTCGGTTGGCCGCTATCGCTCAGCTTTTCGGCGGGCCGCATGGGCTCCGCAATCTGAGGTAAGCAACAAGCGCAGCCACCCGACCGGTCTTAAACCAACGGCTGCGAGCTTGCCGCGGCGAAAACTTTCAAGCGCACTCAATTCATTGCGCGACGGGGCGGGCGAATCCTAGCGAGCTTCTAACCTCTGTAGAGCCACTCGCTTAGGTCCAGCGCGACGTTTTTGTTGTCGGTCAGCACCAGTGATTTGGGCGAGCATTTTATCTGCACGCTTGAAACCTCGGTACCCGCAGGTAGCACGTAAATCACTTCGCCGGCCAACAGAGATACCAAGCGGACTCGTTCTTCGATGCGCCGTCCGACACCACCGACCTGGTACGGGTCGACAAAGTAGGTGTAGCCGCGCGCGCGGACGAGGTATGCGTCACACGCCTCGACTACGCCCACGAAGAGCCGCGTCGTATCTTCTCGGAACAGTCTGCGGTCAACGATCAGGATGCGGTCTTCTACGTTAAGCGCCGTCATCGTACCAATCGCTCTTTAAGTCTCGAATCGGCGCCGGCGCGTTGTCGCTCGTGCCCAGTCGGGCCACGGCGCCAATCGTCGGCTGGCTCTTGTTCTGCTCGCGCCCTTTTACCTGGCGCGCTTGCCGCCCAACCATCTTGCGGCTCGGCTCACTGGCCGGCTAAGCCGACTTCGCTCAGAAAAGCTCTGATATCCGCGGCCAGCGCCTCGGGCTGTTCCATAGCCGCAAAATGGCCACCCGAGGCCATAGCTGTCCATCGCTTGAGGTTGTACAGGCGCTCGACCCAGCTTCTGGGCGGCCGCAGGATCTCCCTCGGGAACACCGCGAGAGCTGTCGGCACCTCCACCTTCTCGCCGGCTGCCAACCGCCACGGTCGGCGGAATTGCTCGCAATACAAACGGATTGAGGAACCTATCGTCTCGGTGAACCAGTAGATCGAAACGTTGCTCAAGAGCTGATCCTTGCTGAAGCAGCGCTCGACGTCGCCTCCACAGTCGCTCCAGGTCCTGAATTTCTCGATAATCCAGGCGGCAAGGCCCACCGGTGAATCGTTCAGGCCGTAGGCGAGCGTCTGCGGTTTGGTGCCCTGAATAGCCTGATACCCTGCTTCGAGGCTGCGAAAGCGCTCGGCTTCCTTAAGGAAGAGTTGCTCCGCTTCGCTGAGGTCGGAGAATTTCCGCCCCTGCGCCGGAATGGCGCCGACCATGTTAAGGTGCAGCGCATGAACGTTTTGCGGGTGTAGCTTCGCCATACACGAGCCAATCACGGCTCCCCAATCGCCGCCCTGCACGACAAAATGACGGTAGCCAAGCACGTCGGTCATCAAACGAAAGAGCAGGTCGGCGATGGCCGTCACGTTCATGCCCGCCTTCCGAGGACGTTCAGAAAAGCCGTAACCCGGCAGCGATGGAGCAACCACCGTGAAAGATTCATTCGCAGCGGGCTCGCCCTGGGCCGCAGGCTCGGCCAGAAGCGGGATGATCCGCATGAACTCGTAGACCGATCCTGGCCATCCATGGAGGATCAAGAGCGGTTTTGACGCGCGCCCTGCGCGGCCGGTCTGATGAATAAAGTGAACTCTCAAACCGCCTACGTCAGCCTCGTAATGGTTAAGGCTATTAAGCTCTCGCTCGTGCCGGCGCCAGTCATAACTGGTGCGCCAGTAGTCGAGAAGCTCCCTTATATAGGCGAGATTAGTGCCGTACTCCCAGCCCGAGTCGGCAATCTCGTCCGGCAAGCGCGTTCGTTCCAAGCGCATGCGCAGATCGTCAAGCGCCTGCTGGGGAATCTCCACCTTAAACGGTCTTACACGCTCTAGGTTCACGCCGATTCCATCCGCGTTACCCTTGCTCGAGAAGGCGTTTGACCATTTCGCTGGCGGTCTTGCCGTCTAGGCGGGCCCCGAAGCGCTCTTTGAGGGTCTTCATGATCACGCCGAGTCGCCGCTCGCCGTTTTCCATTTCCGCTGAAATGGCCGCCGCCAACTCGGCCTCGCCCAGTTGTTGCGGCATGTAACCGTCGAGCACCTCCGCTTCCTGCTCGTATTGCGCTACCAGTTCCGGACGACCAGCCTGTCGCGCGAATCCGATCGCCTCGTCGCGCCTAGCGCGCTCCCGTTTTACTATCTGGAGAATCTCCGTATCGTTGGGCTGGCGGCGTAACTCCTTCTCCAGCCGCGTGACCTCAGCCATCACCCCTCGGATAGTCATCGTGCGGACCGTGTCGCGTCCTTTGATTGCCGCGCGCAGGTCAGCTTGGAGCTTCTCTACAATCATTTTCTCACGGCCTCGTTCCCCCCTTCTGCCGCGCCAGGCGGAGAACCCCCTCAACCGAATCAGCGACACGCAGCGAAAGTCATCCCTTTGTGGGACCGTCACCGTCTGCGGGAACGCCGCATTTTTAGCATACTCCGCGTCCGATTCGAGCGCGAGTTAGAAGATCGGAGCGGCGTGCGCCGGCCTGCTGGCCTTAACTGCCGGGTACATACCAATGGAAGAGCATCAGGTACACAATAACGCCTGTGACCGACACGTACAGCCACAGCGGGAGCGTCACGCGGGCGATTTTGCGATGCGCCGGGAAGCGCTCAGAGAAAGCTCGCCGCAAAGTGATCAGAACCAGTGGGATGATCGCGGCCGCCAAGCTTACATGAGTGATCAAAATTGTGAAGTATAACGGCCGAATCCAACCTTGGCCCTGAAACCGGACGTCGCCGACGTGATAGTGATAAACGCAGTATGAAATAAGAAACGCGCTAGAGACGGCGAACGCGCAGAGCATGCAGATACGATGGGCCAAAACCCGGCGGCTACGAATCAAGACGTAGCCCGCGACGAGGAGGCAAGCCGCCAAGGCGTTCAGCGTGGCATTTAGCGCCGGCAAGTCGGCAATCGCGATCATCGGATCACGCTGCGCACGCAGATCCGCAAGCCCGCAGATTGCAGGCGAACGGACGTTTCAAGAAAAACCCTGGCATCCGACACGGGGCGCTAGTTCCGCGGGATTGAAGATTCAGCACTGAAGTTACCTGTGAAAGACTTGAAACTGTCCATCTAGGGATTGTCGAGGACCAGCGTGAGCAGGACCAACGGCAGATAGAGCAGCGAGGCAAACAGCAGTCGGCGCGCGGCGTCTCTTTCGTTGGGCCGCTGCGCCATCGCGATTCCGAAAAATAGCATCCCCAACCCCAGCACCACCGCAACCACGCAATAGACTCGGCCTGCTATACCCAGAAATACAGGCATCAGGCTCACGACGAGCAATCCAAAGCAGGTTTCAACAATCCGCCGACCGGTGAGCCGCCCCGGCTCGTCAAAGACCGGCAGAAAACGAACGTCAGCTCGCGCGAAGTCGTCGCGATAGAGCCGTGCGATAGCAAAGGTGTGCGGAAACTGCCAGAAAAACAGGATGCCGAACAGAAGCCAAGGGGCCGGCGTAGCCACACTAGCGGCCGCCGCCCACCCCGCGACCGGCGGCAACGCTCCCGACACCGCACCGACCACCGTGCAGAATGCCGAACGGTACTTAAGCGGCGTATAGGCGAGCAGGTAAATCACTCCTACGGCGGCGGTAAGCAGCGCCGCGCTCCAACCCACTTCAGTCGCTAGCACCACCCATCCCCCCACGGTCAAACCGAACCCGAATACCAGCGCCTCGGCCGGATGCAGACGACCGTCGGGCAAGGGCCGATAACGCGTCCTCAGCATCAGCGCGTCCGCTCGCCGTTCCATGTATTGATTGAGGGTCAAGGTGCCCGCGGCGGAGAGCGCCGTTCCCACCAGCAGCCTCAATCCAAGCAGCGCACTCAAGGCCCCGCTGCTGGCCAGGTAGAACCCGGCCGACGAGGTCACCAACACCATCGCCACGATGCGTGGTTTGGTAAGCGCGAAATAGTCGGCCACCCGATTAGCCGGGCGAGCCATACCCAACGCAGTGTCGGCCGCCGGTTGACTCACGCTCGAGCCCGTCCCGCAGTGGCCTTAATCCCAGCCTGTCCCAAGGCCGCCAGATCAGCCGCGAGAGGCCGCGTGAAACGGAAGGCCCTGAGTGTCAGCGTCAGGCTCGTCGCCAAAAGCGCGGCCCCAAGCGCAACATGAGCCGTGGTCGGGACTACGGCGCGACCGCTCCAGACGGTAAGCGCGCCCAGGCTCACCTGGACGATTAGCAACGCGCCGAGCAAAAGCGCGACGCGGTAGAGCACCGGCAGGCCTCGATAGAAACGAATCACCCGGAAAACGGTCCACAAAATAAGGATCGCCACCACCAGTGCGCCCATCCGATGGGCGAAATTGACCGCTACTGGAAATGGAAAGCGGTCGGGCACCAGCCGGCCGAAGGACAGCGGGAAGTCCGGAATAACCAGGCCCGCGCCCATGTGGCGCATCAGCGCGCCGATCAGGATCTGCGCATATATGCAGGCGGTGGTCAGCGCGGCCAGACTGGCCAGCGGCAATCCACCGCGGTCGAAGGTGCGCGGTTCTTCCCCTACCCAGCGACGATTGGTAACCACGCACAGGGAAACAACCAAGCAAAAAAACGCTTGAGCGCATCCGGCGTGAGCCACCGCGATAGCCAGTGGCAGCTTGAACAGAACCGTAAGTCCGCCCAGGACCGCCTGCACGAGAACCAACCCCAGGGCGCACACCGCCATTACGCGAACGCCGCGGCGGGGTTCCCGACGCACCACCCATAGGGTCAGCGCCAGCGTCAAAAGCGCCACCAGCCCGGCAACCATCCGATGGCCATGTTCGTACAGCACACCGCCCGTCATCGCAGGGAACAATGTGCCAAACGAAAGCGGCCAATCCGGCACCGCCAGAGCCGAGCCCGTCGAGGTGACGAGCCCGCCGACGAAGATTAGCACAAAGGTCGCCGACGCCGTAAATATCGCAAACCGATGTAACCCGGTCGCTTTGGTTTCTCCTCGGAGTTCCCCGTACTCAGGCATCGGACTGCCATCCAGAGCTTATTGGCATCTTCAATCCAATCAAGAACGGTTGCGGGCGCAACCTCGCCACGCTTGACCCGATTGTGTTGATTATTATTACCTATCCTGAACGGGGAGGGAATGCGGTTTAAGGTTGGCTTGCATTTCCCTGGTTTGTCGGCGTAACCAACTGGTCGCGTGGCGTGACGGACCGGCCCTTTGCTCCGCCAACGGCGCGCGGATCGCTCTTAGCCACAGGGGCGCACACGCCGCGTTGGGCGCCGGCGCCTCGGACTTAAAATTGGCGCCAAGCATAGGCGAGATACCGATACGCTTTCGATAAAGGCGCGAAGGCACAAGCGGTCATCGCTAGGGTACGACGGCTCGCCAGCGCCTTTACGCTGAAACGCCGCGGCCACGGCGCGCCGTGGCCGCCATGACAGGCAGCCGCGCTAAGCTCGGAAGACGGCTTTTGCCATGGGTCAAGAAAAAACCTGCAATGAACCCAACGATTTCCGAAGTGACGGTCGGCGCGCTCTTTGAGCGTCAGGCCAAAACCTTCGGCCCCCGGACGTTTCTTAAGCAAAAGCAAAGCGGCCATTGGCGTTCCTATTCCTGGACTGAGGTAGCCCAGGCCTCGGAACGCCTGCGAGCCGGTTTGCTCAAGCTCGGCGTGAGACCCACGGATAGGATCGCAATCATTTCCGAGAACTGCCCGCAATGGGTGATCGCGGACCAAGCGGGGCTGGGATTGGGGGCTACCATCGTTCCGCTCTACACGACGATCAGCACCGAGGAAACACAGTTCATTCTCAACGACTCAGAGGCGGTTGTCGCCGCCGTTTACGGTGAGGCAACGGCGCGGAAGATCCTCGGACTTAGCCGCAATCTCCCGGCCCTGAAGTACGTCTTGCTGATGCACCCCGGCGCCGTAAGCCAGCCGGCTTCCGGCACGCTCGGGTCGGCGCCGGCGGTGGTCGCGCCCGGCGACTTTGATCGCGAGGAGCCCGCACCACAATTCGAGGGTAATCGAGATTTACTGGCGACGATCATTTACACGTCAGGCACGACCGGCTCGCCCAAAGGCGTGATGCTTACGCACGGGAACCTTCTGGCGAACAGTGAGGTAAGCGCCGCGGCGATCAACTTGGGCACCGACGATGAACTGCTTTCGTTTTTGCCCTTGGCTCACGCCTTCGAGCGCACCGCCGGCTACTACACGCCCATGGCGGTCGGCGCGATGATCGCGTACGCTGAAGGGCTCTCGCAACTGGCGCAGAACCTGCGCGAAATTCAGCCGACACACTTTCTGACCGTCCCGCGCCTTCTAGAAGTCGTGCGCGACCGGGTTCGGCGCGCGGTAGACGAAGCTCCGGCGTACCGAAGAAAGCTCTTCGCCGCGGCGATGAAAGTCGGTCGTCAGGCGGCGGAGTTTCGCTGGCGCGGCAAACAACCACCGCCTCACGTTGCGCTGGCGATGGCTCTGTTTCGGCCGCTCGTGTTCGCCAAGATTCGCGCATTGTTTGGTTCGCGCCTGCGTTATCTAATCTGCGGAGGCGCCGCGCTTTCGGTCGAGACCATGAACTTTCTGGCGGCGGCCGAGGTGCCCATTGTCGAGGGTTACGGGCTGACCGAGGCTGGCCCCGTGGTCTCGGTCAATGTTCACGGACGAACTCGGGCGGGCACGGTGGGCCTGCCGCTTAGCAACGTCGAGGTCACCTTGGCCCCTGACGGCGAAATTCTTGTCAGGGGACCAAGCGTGATGAAGGGCTACTACAAGCGCGAGGAGGAAACGCGCGAAGTACTCGACGCCGACGGATGGCTCCATACCGGAGACCTCGGCACGATCGACGCCGAGGGGTTCATCTCAATCCGCGAGCGCAAAAAAGAGATAATCGTCCTTTCCGGCGGAAAGAACGTCTCACCGGCTTACCTCGAAAACAAGCTCACGGGCGATCCTTTCATCGCTCAGGCCTGCGTGGTGGGAGACGACCGCAAGCATCTCGGCGCCCTGTTGGTGCCCGACTTCGAGGCGCTCAAAGCGTACGTCAAGGAGCGCAACCTAAAAGAGACCGCCCACGATGCCCTTACGCGTAGCGCCGAAATCCGCGATTTTTATTCGCGCCGGCTGCGCGAGATAAACCGCCACCTGGCCACGCACGAGAAGATCGGGGCCTTCTGCCTCATCGCGCAAACCTTCTCTCAGGAGAACGACGAGCTAACGCCCACTCTCAAGGTACGGCGCAAGGTGATCCAGAGCCGCTACCAAAGAGAGATCGAGGCGATGTTTAACGCCTAAGAGACCTCGCATCCGTCGGCACGGCGAGGCGTGGTTCAGCGGGCAGAAATTATGCGGCGTGGCCGCGGGCGTCAGCCGCTTGAGTTGCCCTTAGCGACCGCGTCCGTATCGTTTCGCTTGCCATCCCCCGCCATCTGGTCATGAATCGTCATCAGCCGCCGGATCAGGTAAGCGCGGTTTCCTTTAGGCGTCTGCACTTCGATTTCATCGCCTTGGCCGCGGCCTAACAACGCCTTTCCGAGCGGCGACGAGAGCGAAATTCGGTTGAGCGCGGCGTCCACCTCTTCGGGTACAACGATCTCGAACTCAACCTCTTTGCCGTCGTCCAGGTCTTCAAGCCAAACTTTGCTGCCCAAGCCGACGCTGTCGCGCGGCACTGAGTCGGCGTTGATTCGCGACAGCTCGGCGATTCGCAATTCGACGTTGGATAATCGCGCGCGCAAGAACTCCTGTCGTTGTTTGGCCATGGCATACTCGGCGTTTTCCGAGAGATCGCCATGCGCCCGCGCGCGCTCCAGTTCGCGCGGCAGGTCGATCGTCAGTTCGCGGTGGATAGTCTCGGCTTCTTTACGCAACCGCTGGATCACAGGCAATTCGGCCATCGAGCTATCCTCCTCCCGTGCGGGTTTTCGTGAGAGTGGGCGTGCCGGCCGCTTGGCGAGCATCCGAGAAACTCTCGTGCGCAATTTCCGACCCGCCATATGGCGTTCGGCCCCACTCGCTCAACCAAGCGCGGCCACGCATCGAAATTCGCCCCCTTAACACCCTCTGTTAACCTACGGGAGCCCGATCCGGCATCGGTTGTCAAGACCTGCCGGACGCGCGCGCATGACGAATCGTTTAGTCGGCGATTATCGAGGTCAAGCTACGCGTAATTCCCCCGATACTCTGGATCTTGTGCACCACCAATTCCCCCAACGACGATACGTCCGGCGCGTCGGCCACGGCAATAATATCGTAAGGTCCAGTAACCGCGTGCGCTGAGCTAACTCCAGCAACGGCTCTTAGCTTTTGCGATACCTCCTTGGCCTTGCCGGGTGAAGTGTCAATCAAAATATATGCTCTGACCGCCATAGACGTCCCTCTCTTTCGCGCAAACCGCCCTGAAGGCGCCTCCGCGTTTATTCCAGGCGAGTCGGCTTGGCTTGCGACTACGTCAACCCTCGGCAGCGCATCTTGCACGCTCGCAAGGAACGAGAAGATGACCCATCATGACTTAGGTCTGCTGAGTGGCGGGAGCAATCTGATTACCTTGCGCGTCGTATCGGTAGAAACCGCGGCCGGTCTTGCGTCCGAGAAATCCCGCGTCGACGTACTGTTTGAGCAACGGGCAAGGGCGGTATTTACTGTCGCCAAGCCCCTTATGGAGCACCTCCATAACCGCAAGACATATGTCCAGTCCGATAAAGTCGGCCAACTCAAGCGGACCCATCGGCTGATTGGATCCGAACTTCATGCCGGTGTCGATGTCGAGAACACTGCCCGCGCCTTCATACAGCGCGAACACTGCTTCGTTGATCATCGGAATCAAAATGCGGTTCACGACAAAACCCGGATAGTCCCGCGCGGTTATAGCCATCTTATCCATCCGCTTGGCCAGGAATAGAGCCGTCGCATAGGTTTCGTCGGAGGTCGCAAGACCACGCACTATCTCGACCAGCTTCATCACCGGCGCCGGGTTCATGAAATGGATGCCGATAAAGCGCTCCGCCCTCCCGCTGCGCGCTCCCATGCGCGTGATCGAGATCGACGAGGTGTTGGAGGCGAAAATTACCTCGGGACGGCAAAAACGATTCAACTCTTGGAAAAGCGTCGCCTTAACCTTCTCATCTTCGACGACGGCCTCGATCACAAGATCGGCTCTCGCCAAGTCTTTGAGTTCGAGCGTAGTGCTGACCCGCCTGAACAGACTGTCGCACGCTTCCCTGGTGATGCGACCGCGCGACACCGCGCGCTCGAGGCTGTTCGCGATTCGCTTCAAACCCTGCTCGCAAGCATCGCGATCAACGTCGGTCAGGAGCACCTCGAATCCGCTGCGAGCGGCGACCTCGGCGATCCCAGCACCCATCTGCCCGGCGCCGATCACGCCTATTACGTTTAGTTGATGGTTCATTCGGCGAGTATTCCTGTACGCGGTTACAATCCGCCGCTAAAGCGGGCCGCGAACGTCCAGTCCGAGTTGCCGTGGCGAAGGCTGGAAGCGCGTGGTCCCTGCGCTTATCGGCCTGCCTCAAGTGACAAGCAATAACGACTCCAGGTACCGTGAGTCAAACCCCCTCTGCCGCCGTTACCGCCCGCCTCGTTTGCTCGGTCCCTGATTTTAGCGGCTTAATAACGGCCAGCCTTGCAGTCGGTACCACGCTGACGCTACGGCTGCTGTAGTCGAACCACGGTTTGCCCTGCGCTTTTCCACCCTTCGATCCCCTCGGGCATCACGCTGACGTCCTTGTATCCCGCGTCGACCGCCCGCCGGGCGGCCCTATGCGACGCCGTTCAGGCCTTGTCAAAACAGTAAAAAACCAGTTTTGCGGTTTTGTCGCGCGGCAGTTCGGTCGACACATCGTAAGCGCTTTCCGAGCTGAGCAAGACGGCGCCGGGGATAACGCCTTCCTGCTCTCGAACCGCGGAGAAGTTAGCGTCCAAAACGACCACTTTCGGTTGGTTGGACGCCTTCATGCGCACGAGATCGTTAACGTGAACTATTTTAAAATCCTGCTTGTCGGAGGAGCCCAACAACGACGGAAGATCGAAGGCGCCGGCGGAAGGCGCCGCCGCAAGGAGGATCAGCACAAGGCCTAAGGTCACCCACGCACCGAACATCAATTCCCGTCGTCTGGCTCCCTGGGAGAGCCGCGCGCGGACTGTGACTCTTAATGGCATGTGGCTATATTATCGCCCGGCAACTCATTCGGCACTAGTCTTGCGCGTTGATCGCGCATTACACCGAAAACCTCAAGCAACGAGCCGTGCCGCTCAAACTATCGAGACACGCCGCCGAGGTGAGCCCGGCAGAACCCAGCGTCGCGCAGTGGCGCGAAAGCGGCGCCTTTCGAGGGTGCATAGCCTAGCCCGGTCACGCACTGTATGGTTTTGCGTAGCTTTACAATGCGCAAAACGTTCCGCGGCCGATTTCGAAGCGGGACGGGTCTCCTTCAATGCGGCGTGGCGCCGCTTGACAGGGTCACTTGTACGTTTCAAGATGGTTATGGGTAATATTAAGAATCACTCTCAATTTCACTGAAGTCGAGCAGTTTGAGAACTCATGACCTCAACAACCGTCGCCTATTTTCTCTATTCCGCGGGAATCCTTCTACGTGAAGGCTTCGAAGCATTGCTTGTGGTCGTGGCGTTGGTGGCAGCCGTCAAGCAGCTACAAAATCGCCGCGCGATCAGGAGCATTTACTTTGGCGCGGCGGCGGCGGTTGTAGCCAGTTTAATTGTGGCGTGGTCGCTCGGCGATCTGCTCAGCGACAACGCAAGTGACGGCCTCGAGGGGATATTTCAGCTGATCGGCGCAGCCACCTTGCTTTACGTAAGCGCATGGCTGGGGATTCGCGGTCGGGCGGGGAATTGGAAGGCATTTATCAAGGCGCGGGTCGAACAGGCGACGTATAGTCACGCGCCGGCTGCGGCCCTGGCCTTGACCGCTTTCACCGCGGTGATGCGCGAGGGGGCGGAGACGATCGTCTTTTTCCAGGCGCTGTTGGCGGGAGCCGACCAGGGCACCGAGCGGCACGCCGTGATGGGTGGGATCGCGCTTGCCAGCGTAGGCTTGGTTGTGCTCGCGGTCCTTTTGCAGCGGGCCACCGCTTGGCTACCCGTCGGACGGTTCTTCAAGGTGACGTCGATACTGTTAAGCGCGCTTGCGGTGGTGTTTGTCGGGCAGGGAATCGCGAGCCTTCAGGAGGCTGGGCTCCTTCATGCCACGCTCATAGCCCAGGTGCCGACGGTAAAGATCCTGGGCCTGTTCCCGACCGTACAAAGCTTGAGCGCCCAGCTAACGCTGGTTTTGGTCGTTCTGAGTGTGGTTTTTATACATCGTATCCGTGCCATCATGGCGCCGGCACCCGCATCCGAAGCCTGAATCTTCCCGCGTCCGCGTCTTCGGCCCACGGCGCTAAACGGCTCCCGGCTTGCCCGTTGAGAGGCGCCTGGCGACCTCAGCTTAGCCGTCTCGGCAATTGACGGACTGGCTTAAGCCGGCGCCATCCCTCACGTGAACGCGCAGCTGCCAGCACCAGCGATTTCCATTCATGACGCGGCCAGCGTGGTGCGTCGCCAGCTGGCGCTTGACCCTGCCGCGAAGAAATCAAGCGAGGACGTTGATCAGCGAGCTGCGCGCGATGGTCGACGCAAGGCCGACCAAAGCCTGCTGCTGCAACTCCGCGAGCGAGAGCGCCGTGCTATCCTTCGCGAGGTTCGCATCAACCAGGTTGCTCTGGTTGTTCTGCATCTGAGTATTGGTGGCGCTAGCCTGGTTCTGAACGCTTTGTAGAAGTTGCTGGGAGCCGCCCAGTGCGGAGCTGAAATTGCCGAGAGTCGTAAGGGCGGCTTGCAGTTGCGGCAGGGTCGCCGCCACCGCGCTGGGAGAGTCGCTGCTCAAGGCGCTTATCAACCCGCTAATCGCCCCCATCGCGCCGGTGTTGGAGGCGGCATCGCCGAACACCTGCTTGCCGTTGAAAGCCAGTGCCACGCTGGTACCATCGGAAAAGGTGACCGAATTGCTGCCGCTGTTGCCCTGGTAGTCGCCCGAAGCGTTGTACGCCGCGACATTGGAGGCCGTGCCGGCAAAAACGGAGGCGCCGTCGTATTGGAAATTGGCTGCGTTGACGAGCTGATTCAAGAGCCCCTGAGCGGTGCTCGCCAATGAACTCAAGTTCGAAGCTGAAAGCGTACCGTTGGACCCCTCGGTGGCAAGCGAGATCGCCTGCTGCAGAGTCTGAGAGGCCTGCTGCAGTGCGGTGCCGGCTGACTGCAGGACGCTCAAAGCGCTGCCCGCCAGGGTGCCGTCATTGGCGAGCGCGGACTGATTGAGCGCCAGAATTTGCGACTCGCCCCATACCGCGGGATTGTCGGAGGGTTGGCTCACCTTCAGGCCGGTTGCCATCTGGCTCTGGATGTTTTGAATATTGGTGAAGACGTTGTTGAGGTCCTGCGCAACCGAGTTAGCGAAGAAAATATCCGAACCCATCGTTAGCCCCCCGCGCCATTATTGGAGATTCGAGATCAGAAACTGCGTCAAGTTGAGTCCCACCGCGATAGCCCGGCCTGACGCTTCCAGCGCATTCTGGTATTGAAGCAGCATCGTCAGCTGCTCGTTGATCGAAACTCCGCTGACCGAGCTTTGCAGCTGCTGCAGCGACTGGACGAGATCCTGGGCCTGAGACTGTTGCTGCGAGGCGTTTTGCACCTGCGCGCCGAAAGCCGCCGTGATCTGCGACCACGCTTGCCCCGGCGTGCTGCCCGGAAAGGACGCATCCAAACCCGTCGAGTTTTGCAGCGCCGCCATCGCCGCCGCGTTCGATCCGTCTCCGGGAACACCCGCCAGCGTCTGCGCAGCCCCAATCTGAGCCGCACTCAACGACGGATTGACCTGTATCGGACCGCCGGTCGTCGGCACGACGAAAAGCGGAATTCCCGTCGAGCCGCTCAAGCCGTAACCAGCCTCTTGCTGCGTGTTAACGGCGTTTGCCACGGCGTCGACGAGGCCGTTAATTTGCGCGGCGGCCTGAGAGAGCGTCGACACCGCCGCTATAGTGCCGCCCACCTCGCCGCCGACCTGGCTATTCGCCACGGCCAGAGCACCCTGCGGCAGTTTTATTTGAAGCGACGCGTTGGTCCCGGATACGGTCAGTTCCAGTGCGAAAGATTGCGACCCCGAGACCAGCGGTGCGCCGCCGATTGAAACGTTCCCGTTGCTATCCGTCGTGGCTCCCACGAGGCTTGCCAGGTTTTGAGCGATCGCATTGCGCTGGTCGACAAGGACCGGCGCACTAGACCCGCTCGCTTGCGCGGATTGAATCTGCGTGTTGATCTGCGCCATCTGCGTTGCGAGGTCATTGACCTGGCCGATTACCGAAGGAAGCCCGGCAAGCGCGTTGCTCTCCGTTTGGGCCAACCCGTTATTGATCGTCTGCGATTGTTGCGCCAGGCTCTGCGCAGCCGAGAGCACCGCCTGGCGCAGGCTCATGTCTTGGGGCGAAGCGGAAAGATTCGTGAACGCGTTGAACAGGTTCTGAATCGCTGCGCCTAGATTTTGGCCCGATTGCGGCACGAGAAACGTTTGGCCGATCTGCGTGAGCTGCGCATAGCTTGCGTTGTACGACTCTTGTGACTGAGCGTCGCTGATCTGCGAGTTAATAAACGGAAGCTGTGCGGCCGAGACTCCCGTGACCTCGACTCCTTGACCCACGCCGCCCGGCCCAGTAATAGCGGCCAAGTCAACCGATTCCGCCGAGTAATTCGGGTTAGAGGCGTTAGCTATGTTGGAGGAAATCGTCGCCAGCGCTTCTTGCGCGGCGTTCACCCCGGTCTGGGCGATCGAGATCATGCCGGTAGACATCGTGCCTAACTCCTGCGCTGCTTCTGCGCGCGAACCTCCTCCAACTCGGCGACTCGATACTTGACCGCCTCATACAGGTGCCTCAGGACAAAGTCGAGCCGTTCCAGCCCTTTGCGGGCCGTGATCAGCTCATCTAGCTGCTCGGCGCTAAACGTGGCGGCTGACAAGCGGTCCGTAACCGAGGCGATCTCGGACGCCGTCAAAAGCGCTCCCTCGCGCGTGCCGAGGTTGGACGCAAGCGCGCGGAAATCAGCCATTAGTCAACGCCTTGGTCACGGCACCGGCAACCAGCGCCGGGTCCGGGTTGTATGCGCCCGAGGCGATAGTCTGCTTGAGGCCGGCGACCAGACTGGATCGAACCGACCCTGACATCCCCTTCAGCTGACCGACCGTTGCCATCAAAAGCTGCGCCTCGCCGGAAAACTGACTTAGCGCCGCCGGCTGCTCGGAGGTCAACCCCTGACTGGAGGCTTGAGAGGAGCCGACTGGAGCTGCTTGGCGTCCGCCCGCTACGCCGTTTGGCTGTGGAATCTTGGGCGAAATTCCAGAGTTAATCACGTTTGACATCTTGATGTTCCCGGTCGTTCTTCCTGGTTTTACTCAATAAAATCGACAAGTTCACGATTTTTTGCCACCGCCGGCTTTCAGATGAAGTGCTTAAGCTTCACGCACGCCCTCACCACTGCGGCGGTGGCGGGAGCGGCGAAAGCAGTTCATACGCCCCCGCTGGCGGCGGCAACAAAAGCGGCCCGTGCTTGTCATGGGGCAAATTGAGCAGCGCGGGAGAAACGTTTAGGCTTGCTACGGGCCGGTCTGCGACGACCGAAAGCGGGCGCCGCTGAGCGATAGCCAGCCCGGTTTGCGAAGCCGCACCGCCACGACTTTCCATTTCGCGACGAATTTGGTCCACCAGCGGTTTCATCGCCGGCGATCCGGCCAACACCTTGCCAAGGGTGTCCTCAAGAAACCCTGCGTAAATCTCGGTCCCCGCGCCGTTGCCCATACCCATCAGACCGCTATTTTCGTCGGTCACCCCCTTTAGGAGCTCATGAGCGACGATTTTGCCGAAAAGAGCGCCGAAGCCTCGGGCCGCCCTCGACGAAGGTCCGTCGTTCGCCGCCGCGTTGGGCTGGAATATGGGACGGTCAAAACCCGGCACGTTCACTTTCATGGAAAATCACCTCACTACCAGCCGGCCATAGAGCACGCCGGCTTGCTTGAGCGCCTCGAAGATGGCGACGGTATCGGTTGGCTTAACGCCGACCGCGTTGAGCGTTTCCGTAATCTGACCTACCGAAGCTCCCTGGGGCGTTACAAAGAAGCGCGACTTTTGTTGCTTGAGCCCAACCCGTGCTGTACGCAATGCGACAGTCCGTCCGGCAGCAAACGCGTTGGGTTGCGACACCTGCAACTGCGGCTGGATCGTCACCGTGTAGTCGCCGTACGACACCGACGCCTTGCCGACCGTAACGTCGCCGCCGATCACAACGGTGCCGGTCTTTTCGTTGACCACGACCTTGTCTGACATCGGCGGGTTAATCTTTATGTTGCCTAAAGCAGCCGCCAACGTGGCCTGCGAGACCCCGGGCGCCAATTTAACCCTGACGCTGCCCGGGCTTTCGACGATCGTCTCGGCGTTTCGGAAGTAACTGTGCACTGCATGCGCTACCGCGTCGGCCAGCGCGGGATCAGGGTCTTCCAGGTCAAGCTCCGCCACGGACTCATTCGAAAAGGCGCCGGCGATTTGGCGCTCGACCGTGGCGCCCAAGGGTATTTGGCCTGAGGTTTGGAAATTTGTGCTGACCGACGCCCCCATCGCCCCGGCAAAATAGCCGGCGATCGACACCGCGCCTTGGGCCACCGCGTAGACCATTCCGTCGGTGCCCTTGAGCGGGCACATAAGCAAGTTACCGCCCTGAATCGAGCTTGCGTTTCCAAGGGCCGAAACCCATACGTCAAGCCTCGTTCCCTTGCGCGCGTAAGAGGGCATCTCGGCGGTCACGGTCACGCTGGCAAGGTCGATCGGCATTATCATCAAGGGCGAGGTCAACAGATTGGGGGGCAGCGTGACGCCTTCGTGCTCCAGCGTATTGAGCACGAGCTGAATCGAGTAAAGCGCCATCTGGTTGTCGCCGGTGTTTTGCAAGCCGGCAACAATTCCCAGACCCTGCAGATGGTTGATTCGGGCTCCGCGAATATGGGCAAAATCCGCCACCGAGGCTTCTCCCACTCGCTCGCCCTGCGAAAAACCGAGCACTCCATGGGGCGGCGGCTCGAAAACGGGCTCCTGAGCGACGGGCAGCGACGCCGGCGCGGTCTGGCCGAGCGCCGGCGCGACCGCAGCGATTACGCCTATGAGCGAGAGCGCGGCCAGCCAGCGACGGTCCAGCCGTTCAAGCGCCAGACTTAGAACGGCCATAACCACGAGAATATCCTCTCGCCCCAGCCGAACCCCTGCTGGTCGCGCACCTGCCCTTGGCCGGTCAGCGCGAGGCGCAGGTTAGCCACCGACGACGACGGAACCTGGTTGCTCGAATTGATGTCCTGTGGTCTGACCACGCCGCTGACGACCAAAAGGTCATCCTCGCCGTTGATCCTGACCCGCCGTTCGCCGTCGATGATGAGGTTGCCTTCCGGCGTGACGTGCGTCACCACGGCGCTCACATTGCCGACAAAAGTATCGGTCGCGCTCATCGTGCCGTTGCCGGTCTCGCTTGAAGCGTACGAGGTGTTGATCATGCTGGTGGGCGTAATATTCGTGTGCCCGACCAGATAATGAGTCAACCCGAACAGGTTCGTAATGCCGCCCTTGATCGATGTGCTGTTGCCCAGCGCGGAATTAGCTCCGGTGCTGCCGGTGAGCGACTCGTTGACCTGCACGGTTACCACGTCACCGACGCGAAATGCCTTATAGTCCGCAACCAGGTCCGACATGATTTTGTCGACGCCGACCGAGCCGTCGCCCGGTGCGGGAGGTGTTACGGTCTGCGCCGGCGGTTCTTCGAGACTCTTGGCCATTTTGTCCGTCGGAGGATGCTCAACGACGCGAAAAGTGGAGCATCCGGGGACCGCGGCCGCCAACAGCAAAATCAAGATCGCTGCGCGCTTCATCATCGTGACTTCACTTGAGATCGATTTCCGCGTGGCCTGGGGCGGTCGCACGCGCCGTAACCAGGCGCCCGCTGCTTGGGTTCTCCAGCGTGACCGACTCGCCGTCGCCGGCGTCGTTGACCGCCTTCAGATGGGTCAACACGGTGACTGCCCCGTTTCGCACCGTGACCGCAACCACTTCGCCTGACCGAATCACGATCGCTTTGCGCAGGTCGGAAGCATACAGGACGCGCCCGGCGCGCAACGGCACGAGCATCACGGCGCGTCCCTCCAGCGTTGAGAGCGGATCGGCCGGACCGCCGAACGCGTCGGTCCATCCTAGGCGGAAATCAGCTTGGGTCACCGTCTGCCCGACGTTCAAGGTTCGTGCGGCAACCAGCACCTGCTCCTGGACCTGCGCGGTCGCCGAGCAGTAGGTCGTCCCGCTAGGTGACGCCAATTCGACCGTGAAACCTGGGGAAGAAAGAACGTCAACTCCCGGCGCCACTTCCTTCAAAGTCGCGTTCGGCGGAGGAGCGCAGTCAAGCTTCACCGCGTTCAGCCGCTGGCCCGGCCCCACCATACCGCGCAGCGCCTCCTTCACCTGCTGCGCTAGCCGCGCTTTAAGCTGCGCCTGTTGCTGCGAAGTCTGGTTCTGCGCAGGGCCTTGCTGCGGCACCGACGATTGCGCGTGCGCCCCACTCGTCGGAGCGGCGAGGATCGCCATCGCCAGCGACGCGCACCAGAGTACGGCAACAGGACTCGGCGTCCGTCGCGAAACGAAGCGTCCTGACCGCCGCGAGGAGGGAACCACGTGATGCGGCAGTCGGCCTAGCGCGGCTGCGCGCCGCCGTCTTTGCCTTGCGGCAAACCGAGGGTCCGTCAAAGCGCCCCGGGTCCGTTCCTGACTGCTAGCGAGCGGCATCGCCGGCCTCCGCGTGCACTACGCGACGATCACCATGCTGCTCGCCGTAGCCATCATCTGCGCCGCGACTTGGGTTGCCTTCGAGCCTGCCTCGTAAGCCTGCTGCGCCTGGATCAGCTCGACCATCTCCTCCACGATCGATTCGTTGGGCATCTCCACGTAGCCCTGCATCACACTGCCAAACCCCTGCTGGTTTGGAATACCGACCTGCGGCGCCCCCGATCCTATCGACTGCAAGTACAGGTTCTGTCCGTACGGCTGCATGCCGGCGGGATTGACAAAACGGACGAGCTGAAGTTGACCGAGCACGGTCGGCGCGGGAGCGTTGTTGATTTGAGCAGAGACTTGACCGGACGGGCTGATCGTGACGTTTTCCGCACCGGGGGGAATCGTCACGGCGGGGATGATCAAGTAACCGTCAAGGGTGCTGAGCTGGCCATTTTGATTCACGCGCAGGCTGCCGTCGCGCGTGTAGCCGATATTGCCTCCCGGAAGCTGGACCTGAAAAAATCCGTCACCCTCGATGGCCAAGTCAAGCGGGTTACCCGTGTTCTGAACTTCACCCTCCGTGTAAACCTTATCGACCGTCGCGACTCGAGTACCGATACCCACGTTAATGCCGGTCGGCAAAAAACTCTGCGGCGAAGAAAACGTCCCCGCCAGGCGCAGGTCCTGATAGATCTGGTCCTGGGTGCGCGTGCGCGAGACTTTGTATCCGATAGTGCTGGCGTTGGCCAGATTGTTCGCGATGACCTGTATGCGCATCTCTTGGGCCTGCATTCCGGTCGCCGCGGTTTCGAGCGCTTGCAGCATAACCCGTTCCCCCCTTTCGTCGTCGGCGAAATCAGGCGTTGACGTTGAGCGCGAAGGCTTGATTCGCCTGGTTCCAATTCTCATCGATCATGTGCAGGACGCTCAGCGAGTTGTCATACTGGCGCGCGCTGTCCACAACCGAAACCATGTCTCCCACGAGATTACCGCTCGACATTTCCAAAAAGCCTTGCCGCACGCCGACCCTATTGCTCGCGGGCAGCGACCTGCCCGAAGCGGTACGGTATAGCGAGTCCCCCACAGCAACCATGTCCTCTCCAGTGGGGTCGACCAACTTGATTTTCCCGTAGTTCACCGTGCCGATGCTGACGATGCCGCTGGGGGAAATGGTTATGTTGCCCTTGGGCAGCACGAACTGCGTACCGTCATCCTTGAGCAGCGGATGGCCTGCTGCGTAAAGCGTTCCCATGTTCGGGTCGTCGGTCGTCGGCACAACGCTTAGCGCCCCGTCCCTGGTGTAAAGTTCCTGACCGGCCACGTTTTGTACAGCGAGATAGCCGTTGCCCGTCACGTAGACGTCCATCGGGTTTCCGGTGTCTTGCGCGGGGCCGGGCACCGTCGCGAGCACCGGTCCGGATGGTACCGTTGCGTATTCGTAGGGCGAGCCCGCCCCAGCCTCCGCTTGGGCAATAGTCTCGAAGCGCCGGAAGCCGGGCGTCCAGATGTTTGCCAAGTTGCTGCTCTCGCTGCCGAGCTTGGCCATCTCGGCATTCAACCCGGAAGCGGCTACGTAGAGTCCATTCATGAGATCCCCCCCTCCTCTGAAAGCGCTTTTCTAAGCTTGGCGACAGCGCGAGAGACTAAACGCGCGGCCGAACTGATCGACTGATCGAGAACTTCAGCGATCTCGCGCAAGGTCAGGTCCTCGTAGTAGTAGAGGGCCAGGCCAAGCCGCTCATCGTCGCTCAATCGTTCGGCAATAAGGCGCTTGACCTGCGCCCGAAGCATCGGGTCGCCCATCGCGTCGCCGCCCGTTGCAATCGGCTCCGAATCGGCCGGCTCCAGCGGCTGCGGAAAGACCGTATCCGGCGGCGCTGGATTTCCGCGCAGCATGCGGCGAATCTCGTCGATCATCGCGCCTCGGACGTAAGGCCGAGCAAATAACCCGAAGGTCGTGCCGCGCGCGGGATCGAAGCGTTGGGCCGCGCGCAGCAATCCCAGGGCTCCGGCCGAGATTAAATCATCCCGTTCAAGCCCGAGACCGGGCGCGATATAGATGCGGTCCATCTCGCTCAACACCAGCGGCAGATGCGACTCCACCAAGCGCCTCGTTCTTTCTTCCTCGCTCTCACCGCCCCTCTCAGTCTTAATCGCCGGTATGCTGTTCATGCGACTTTGCCTACCGGCTCCTGCGCGGCCACTCGGCCGGCGATCTCGGCCCGTACGACGCTCGGAATGTCAGTCGCGCCCAGCACTTTGAGCCTGGGCGAAACTCGCCTGACGACCCGCTCGAATGCGCGGCGAATTTGCGGCGACACCATTATCGGCGGAGCGTCGCCGTATCTCTCAGCCGCTCGCGAGATCGCGTAACGAACCGCGCTTTCGACTCGGGCCCAGACTTCCGGATGAGCAGGCAGAGCCTCGCCGGCGGCGAGCGCCTGGAAAAACGGCTCCTCCAACGCCGGATCGACCGCCACCACCCGCAGTGTCCCGTCCGGCAATCGCAGCGGCTCGCAGATGATGCGGCCGATCCGCGGTCGAATCCGCTCGGCCAGTTCCGCCGGCTCCTTGGAACTCGACCCCTCAGCCGCGATCGCTTCGAGGATCGCCGGGAAATCCCTGATGGCGATGCCCTGAGAGAGTAGGCTTTGCAGCACTCTGTAGACGGCGCCGAGCGTAATCCCCAGTCCCGACAGTTCTTCCACGATGCGAGGTACGAGCTTTTGCGCCTTCTCGAGCAGTTCCTCGGCGTCGCGTCGCGTGAGAATCTCGGCGGCGGCGATCTTGACCGATTCGCTGAAATGCGTGAGCAGCACCGCAAGCGGCTCGATCAGCGTATAGCCCGCCAGCCGCGCCTTTTGTTCGTTGACTCCGGTAACCCACCAAGCTTTGACGCCGAATGCCGGGTCGGTGGTTTCGATCCCTTTGACGTCCGGCTTCGGCCCCACGTTGCCGGGAATGCCCAACGACATGCCGACGCGAAGCTCGGCGCGGGCCAACTCGGTGCCCCGCAAGACGATCCGGTAAGCGTTTTGCGGGAGAGCCAAGTTGTCCATGATTCGCACCTGGGGAATGGTTACGCCGATTTCATCCCGGATCGTCTCGCGTATTTTTCCAATACGATCGGCAAGCTTCCACGGTTCTCTGACGAAGGGCACCAACCCAGCGCCCAACTCGAGCCTGAGAATGTCGGGCCACGGGTCGCGCTTGGTCTGCGCGGGCGGAGGCGGCGGTTTGGGCGCCTCCGAGACGGCTCCGGCCGCCCGCCGGCTGAGCACCGCCTGTGTTCCGGCGAGTCCAACCGCCATCAGCAGAAACGGCGCGTGCGGCAGGCTCGGCAACAAGCCCAACAAGCCGATCAGGAGCGCCGCTCCCCACATCGCGACGTGGTTGCGAAAAAGTTCATGACCAATCAGAGCGGACAGATCGGCTTCACTCGCGGTGCGCGATACGATCAGTCCGGCGGCGGTGGAGGTGAGCAACGCCGGTATTTGCGCTGCCAAGCCGTCGCCGATGCTCAGGATCGCGTAGGTCTGGACGGCTTGGCTCGCGTCCAATCCTCTCTCGAAGTAGCCGATGAAAAAACCGGCGCCGAGATTGATCACCATGATCAAGATCGCCGCTACCGCATCGCCGCGAACGAATTTTCCGATACCGTCCATCGCGGCGTAGAAATCCGCCTCTTGCGCAAGTTCACGGCGGCGGCGCTGCGCTTCCTGCTCGCCAATCGCGCCCGAGTTCATGTCGGCATCGATCGCCATTTGCTTGCCGGGAAGCGAGTCCAGGGTAAAACGCGCCGCGACTTCCGCCACTCGGCTGGCCCCCTTGGTGATGACTGCGAAATTGATAATCGCCAAAACCGCGAACACCACGATCCCCACGGCGTAGTCGCCGCCCACGACCATCCGGCCGAACGATTGGATAACGTGGCCAGCCGCGGCCTCGCCCTGATCCCCGTGCAGCAGGATCAGCCGCGTCGAGGCGACGTTGAGCGAAAGCCTGAGGAGCGTGGCGCCCAGGAGCACCGTTGGGAAAGCGGAGAAATCGAGCGCTCTTTTCCCGGTTGCCGTCGCAACCAGCACCGCGACCGAGAGCCCCAGCGAGAGCGACAACATGACATCGAGCATCGTCGGACCAATCGGCGCGAGCATTCCGCACAGCACGAGCACCGCGGCCAGTGGTATCGCCAACTCCGAAAGCGCTAGCGGCATCGGCCTACCTCGCCTCCGCCCGCGCCGCGCGCGCTTTCAACTCCGCGCGCATCAGAGCGGCCAACACTTCCGCCACGGCGCGATAGAACCTGGTCGAAACCTCCTGGCCGATTTCCAAGGTTTGGAACAACGCGCGGCATAGAGGTGGATTAGACACCACCGGAATCGCGGCGAGCTTGGCGATTCCGATGATGCGCGCCGCCGCCTCGCCCGCGCCTTTGGCCACGCAAAGCGGCGCGCGGTCGAAACCGCGCCGGTAGCGCAAAGCCACCGCATAGTGAGTGGGGTTAACCAGCACCACGGTCGAGGTGGCGACCTGCGCCAAGCCGCCCGCCGATTTGCGAGCGCGCTGGCGCATCAGCTTAAGACGTCGCCGCTTGATCTGAGGATTCCCCTCTTCCTCTTTCAACTCGTCGAGGAATTCCTGGCGGGTCATGCGCAGCTTGTTCTCGAACTGGTAAAAACGGTAAGCGTAGTCGGTAAACCCCAGTAGAATCATCACGGCGCAGGCCCAGAACGTAAGGAGTCGCGTTGAGTCCTCCAACACGACCAGACCCGCGGTCACATTCCCGGCGGGATAAGCCGCGATCGCGCGGGTGACCACGTTCCACGTAATCGCGCCGATTGCGAGCAGCCCGAAGACGGGCTTGGCAAGCTGCACGAGCAGCTCGGAGGAAAACATTCGCGTGAAGTATTGCAGCGGATTCAGCCGCGAGGGATTGAAGCTCATCCTGACCGGCGCGAAAACCAGGCCCTGAGCCATCGTGCCGAGAACGGCGCCGGCGAACGCCGCCACCGCCAGCATCATCGGCGCGATCGCGGCGAACTTAAGCTCGCGCGCCAACATTGCCGCGTTGTCCTCAAAATGGCCGCCGCCGGCGAAGGCTTCAAAGCATGCGCGGGCGGCCGGACCCATTCCCCATGCCACCGCGAGCGCGGCGGCCAGGAACGAGCCCGCGGCAGTGAGATCGTGGCTTTGCGCGAATTCGCCGCGTTCGCGAAACTTGCGCCGCCGCGACGGCAGCGCCGGATAGGTCTTTTCCGCCTGGTCAGCCATTCAGCCACGCAAGCATCGTGAACAACGTTCGCGTCCACGCACGCTCCACGCTCCACGCGATACCGGAAGCCTCCAAAAGCATGAGCCCCAGACCCGCCATCGCAACGGCCGCCGGCGCGCCGATGAGCAGGCTGATTTGCGGCGACATCCGGCTGATTAGCCCCTGGGCAAGACTCACCATCAGCAGCGGCACCATCAGCGGCATCGCTATCGAAGTGCCGAGCACCAGCATCCCTTCGGTGCCCTTGAGTATCTGTGCGAGGCTAGGTAGAGCCATCGCACCAAGCGGCGCGACGCGGAGGCTTTGCCCTAGACCGAGGAAAAGTACGCGCTGCAAGCCCGCACCGAAGAATAAAAACCCCGCCATCGCGATAAAAAACTCGCCGACCACGGCGGTCTCAATCGGCGCGTTGAGAATCTCTGAAGCCGAGAGTTCCATTTGCGCCCCGACCACTTCGCCGGCCAGACCGACGGCCGCTATCATCACGGCGGTAGCCAACGCAACGGCAAAGCCCACCGCGGCTTCCCGCATAAGAATTACGCCCGCCACTAAGAGTCCGCCGCTCGCCGCAGGGAGCACTACCGTGGCGTTGTTTATAAGCGAGGCGGCCAGCACTGCCGACAACAAAGCCAACACCGGTGCAGGCACCGAGACGCCGAGCAACGGCGGCAAGGCCATGAAAAAGCCCGCGCTGCGTGTCAGCAGCAGCATAAAGGCCAGCGGCAACGCGTCTGGCAACGCCATGCTCGTCATGGTTGCCCTACAATCCAAGGCACGGCGTCGAGTGTTTTTCGCACGAACTCGGTCAGACCGTTCGCCGTCCATGCCGCCAGCAGCCAGGCCACCAGAAACGCCGCGATCAGCTTGGGCGTGAAGGCCACGCTCGCGTCCTGAATCTGGGTCGCCGCCTGCAGGATGCCGAAGATGATCGCGACGGCAGTCATAAGTCCGAGCGCAGGTGCTGACATCCTAATCGTCGCAACCAACGCCGCCTTGAAAAGGTCGCCTGCCAACTGCGCTGACATTTTCCTCCTCCGCGGCCTCGGACCGCTCACTTCCTGAATGCCGCTCTACTGCCGGCTGGTCACGCGGTCGACGCTCACTTTCCCGGCATCCGCTGGGCGGCGCTTATCCGGCACGCGAAGACGACGTGTTATTTCCAATACCCGCAAGTCCCCCCTGTGCCCGCCTAGCGAAAGCTGAGCATCAGCCCCCGCAGCAGCAACGGCCATCCCGAAGCGAGCGTGAACACCAAAAGCTTAAGCGGCAGCGAAACGAGCGTGGGCGGGAGCATGAACATGCCGAGCGCCATCAGAATCGCCGAGATCGCAAGGTCGATCGCCATAAAGGGCAAATAGATTAGAAAGCCGATACGGAAGGCGGCGGTAAGCTCGCTCGATATAAACGCCGGCACCAGTGCGTAAAACGGCAGCGCCGTCGGGTCGGCGGTCACGCCCGAGAGGTCAGCGGTGGCGC
Source organism: Deltaproteobacteria bacterium (assembly GCA_021801125.1). Lineage (GTDB taxonomy): Bacteria > Desulfobacterota > Binatia > Binatales > Binataceae > JAJYYI01. The sequence continues at coordinate 40,375 of JAJYYI010000114.1, forward strand.
CTTTGGCGAGCAACAGGCGCGACATCGCGAGATCTTCCTTACGCGTCTGCTTGAGCATAAATTCCCGCAATGGCTCTTCCGCGCGCGCCAATGCCGCCTGCGGCTCGAGACCGCCAGACAGATACGGCTCCAGCGCCTGCTTCTTGATCGTTTTGGCCACCGGCATCATCACGAACAGCGTCAGGAACAACGCGATACCGGTCAGCACCATGTTCGGCGGCTGTTGCTGCAAGCCAAGAGCCTGGCGCAACAACGAGAGCACGATTACGATGCGCGTGAACGAAGTGAGCATCACCAACAACGCCGGCGCCACAGCGAGCAGCGTCAGCAGCCCGGCCCATTCCAGCGGCTCTGCCGCGCGCGGACCCGGGTCGAACTGAAGCGTCATCGCCCAACCGGTTGCGGGACTCGCCCCGATCACGGCGAGCACCGCTAAAGCCGTCCGTCGCCTCACTCGACAACCAGCTCGTTGAAAAGCACGCCTTTAACCGCGCCGCCGAAGCGCTGGTTGAGGTCTCCCGCCAACATGCTCTTGAGCTTCCCTACGCCACTAGCGCTCATCAGGTCCTGCGACGTGTAAAGGCCGGCGTCCACCACAAAGCGGTCGCGAACATAGACGAGGTCGTGACTAACCTTGTCCCCGCGCCCGCAGCACACTTCGAGCACCGGCGTCGCCTTAAGGTAATGCTCATTTTGTTCCCCACGGTCGGCAAGACGCACCGTTATCGCGCCGACTTCCACCAGCGCGGAAGGTTGCTCCGCGTGCGCCGGCGGCGCCACGCTTCGCCAGTATCTGAAGGCCACCCCGCCGGCTCCGGCCAACACGGCCAGCGCGCTCGCCACTATGACAACAGTCTTCTTGCTCACGGCTGGATCGGCATGTTGATGATGGCTGACTCGACATTGTCCTGCGTCTGCAACGCCTTTGCATTGGCGCCGTACAGGTTCTGTAGGACGACTAGATTGACTAGTTGGTTCGATACACTCACGTTCGACTGCTCGAGTGACGAATTGACTATAGTTCCCGCCGCGCCGGCGCCCGGAACCGAAATGGCCACCGCTCCGGCGCTGGGCGTCGCCGCGTAGACACCACCGGTGGTAAGCTGAAGGCCGGAGTTGGACGCGAAAGTTGCCAACGCCACCTGTCCGATTGGTACCGTCTGCCCGTTGGAGTAAGTAACGGAAATCTGCCCTGTCGGTCCGATCTGGCTGCTCACCGGCCCGGCCGGCGCGTTGCCGTCGGCGACGCCGCTCACGCTGTCGCCTGAGGCAAATTGCGTGATTTTCCCAAAATTGAGACCGAGCGACAGCGGCCCCGCCCCGTTTGTTAACGTCGCGGTCAACGGGTTGGTCGGAGTGCTTCCTATCACCATTGCGCCGGCGCTATTGAAGTCGAAGGTGCCGCTGTTATTCGTCAACCCGGTGGTACTGCCGTCAAGCGTCGCCGTCCAGGACCACAGAACGTCCCCGGGATTCCCCGGATCGGGACCATTGTTCTGGAAATAGAAGGTCAACTCGTGGGCGTTGCCAAGGCTGTCATAAACCGTGACGCTTTCAGAATAGTCATAGGTTGCGGAATTACCTGGGTTGATAGTAGTCGTTGTCGGAATAACCGGATCGCCGGAATTGAGATTTCCGGACAATGACACCGTGGTGGAAGCCGTCGGTGCGAGGAGGCTCTGCGGAATTTGCACTGGACCCAAGGCGCCAAGGGTTCCGTTTTTCTGCACGGTATAGGCAAGAAGCTGGTAGCCGTTGGGGCCGAGCAGCGTGCCATTGGGTCCGAGCGTCAACTGGCCATCGCGAGAAAAAACCTGCTGGCCGGCCGATGTTTGGTAAATAAAAAACCCGTTGCCCTGAATAGCCATGTCCAAGGGCTGGCCGGTCTGGTTGAGCGAGCCCTCACTGAAATTACTGGTCACTCCGGAAACGGTCACACCGCCCCCGATCTCGGTAGTGCCGATACTCTGGCCGAGAAGCGTTTCAAAGTCGGCCGTCTGCGACTTAAACCCGATCGTCTGCGCGTTGGCCAGGTTATCACTGACCGCATTGAGCGCCGTTTCGACAGCCGACAGGCCGGTCTCAGTAATGGAAAAACTCGACATTGTTTACACCCCTTCCGGACGCCTTGGAGTTTTTACGAAACCGAGGTTACGGAACTCGCGGGAACCAACAATCCCGCGCCAAGGTTGAGCATTATCGAACCGTTACTCTTCGTGACCCCTTGTACCGCGCCCTGTTCGGTAAGTCCGCTTACAGGCGTTCCCGAAGGCGCGAGGATTTGCACCGAGTAGACTCCGTTCGGGGTCCCCGACGGCGGTTGCCAGGTGAAGGTCTGCGCTGAGCCACCCCCGCTGACGGAGATACTCGCCTGGCCCACCTGCGCCCCCTGCGAATCGGTTACTATCGCGCTGTACGACCCAGCGGCCCCAGGCGTGAATACAATGGATGTCGATTTGCCATTGTTCACAGCGATCTTCGAGCCCGCCGCGCTAATCGTATGACCCAGGTAGGCGCTCGACGCCCGAACCAGCGACCCGCTCCCGCTGAGTTCTGACTGAATACTATTGAGCGTCTGGAGTTCGGAAAACGACGCCATCTGCGTGATGTACTGCGTAGGATTCTGCGGTTGCGTCGGATCTTGGTTCTCTACCTCGGCTATCAGCAACTGAATGAAATCATTCGCCGTCGGCGCAAGGCTACTCGTACTCGACGCGCTATTCTGTGACGACGCAGTGACAGGCAGGCTGGTAGCACCACTGATCGCTGAAGATCCTCCAAACATCAAGACACCTCCTCGGTCGGGAAGATTTCACCCAGCTTCGTGCCCGCGCCCGAACGCTCGGCGGCTCGCCCGTTGCCGACGTGTTCTTGGTTTTCATGTCCACGGCCGGCGCCGCCCGGGTTAACACTCACGGAAACGCCGCTGGGCGCAAATCCGAACGACGCGATCGTTTCCTTGAGGTACGGCACCTGGGCCTGCGCTAGCACGACCGCCTCCGCGCTCGACGGAAGAATCGCGGCGCGCACACCGTCGCTCACCTCGCTAACCACCGCTCGCCCGGTGGAATTCTCGTTCTCGACCCTTAAAAGAGCTGTTCGCACCTGCAACTGCCCACCCGCAGGAACCGGATCTACCTGCGTGCTTACAGCAACCTGGATACCAGACCCGTTTGCCGTAAATTCTGGGGAGTTACCGCTAGTATTCGGCGAAGCGGAAACATTAGTGGTTCCGAACAATTCAGTGTTTCGACTATTATTGTACCAATTTGATACGCGCGATTGGTTCAATCCCAAGCGGTTCTGAATAATCGGATTAATCTGTTGCGACGAGTTCGATTGGGAGGCCTGCAACACGCCGCTCGTCTGAGTTGCCTGCGGAATTAATCCCGCTGAAAGGTCAGCGGGGGAATTAATCGGCTGATCTTTTCCTGCGCCGGACGTCTTTTGGTTGGAATTCGCAGGTAACGTTACTCGCTTTTCCGTCACGCGAACGGCACCCGAACTGTGCAATCCTTCCGCGATATGCGCCGCGGAAGGGGCAGTACCCGCGCCGTCTCCCCTGATGGACACCGGGTTCACGGCTAAACCGCCCGGGTTGTTACGGCTGGCGCCGGGGACCTTCGCCGTCGTATAGCTTTGATGGGAACCGCCGCCCACTCGCGACTCCAATCCACCGCTCGGCGCCGGTTCCTGGAACAAGGTCGACTGGGGAGGCTGCACTGGTGGTGAGGATTTCCCGATCTCAAGCCCTCTCGAAGCAGACGATGGAAGGGTCGCCGAAATATCCAAGCCGGCCCTGGATCGCCCCGTGTGGCCCTCGCCGCTTGAGATTTCCGTCGTGCTAGACCGTGATTTTACGTTCGATGTTTTTGTCGCTGAAGCGGCAGACTTCGGACCGCTGCCACTAAATTCATCTTCCTCGCCGGCCTTGATTGTCGACGATGGAGGGGGCGCGGCGCGAGTCTCGCCCGGATGCTCCCTTCCTGCGCCAGCGGAGGTCAAGTGCGCCGAATCGGCCCCGAACGTAGGAGAACCGGACAGGGCAGACAGCAGCAGCTCCGGGGGAGGAGTCTGCTTCAGAGTGGAGGACCTTGCGACGGTTTGGGCGGCCGTCGACCCTGCGTCTGCAACTGCGGCGAGCGGCGCTCGCTTTGGGGCGCGAGGCTGCGTCGCCTTGCCCGGTTCTCCGGGCCTGTTTACGCGTTTGGAGACTCCTGACGCCTGATTCGGTGAGGCACCACCGGACGACGAGGCGGCAACTCCAATGACCAACGCGGCAAAGTTCTCCTTTTGACCATTGCGAGACTCTCGTGCTCCGGCAGAGTCGCTCGGTGCGCCTGCCCCCAACAAAGGCGTCGCTGCGAGCCCACTTGCCGCGCTCGGCGCTAACGTTTGCATGCGAAAAACTCCTCGGCGTTGATCTCTTCGGTGCGTTCCTTTAAAAGCAACTTTTCAGAGCGGGCGTCTGACTCGATATCGCGGATCCTGTCGTGGGCTGCTTTTGCTTTTGCCGTAATCCCCACGGCCGCCCTGACCTCGCCTTTGGTTTCGGCGGCCACCTGATGCCGTTTGATGCGGGCCTCGCCCAGAACGACTAGGTCGGCAAGCATCTCACTGCGCCCGCATGCGACCTCGGTGGCCTTCAACGCCTCACGACAACTCGAGTCTGCGTGCCGGCTCTTCTCGATCTTGCCAGCCAAGTCCGCCATCGCGGCCTGGTAATGAAGTTCTCGAACACGCCTCAGTCGACCGAGCAGGCGACTAGCTATTTGAACCATTTTCCGCCATCACCTCATCGAGTTGCGAAATGCTTTGTTCGAGCGATATCCCTTCGTTGACGCCTTGCTTCAGAAAGCGATCGAGCTTGTCGTGGATCGCGACGGCTTCGTCGGTGATGCGGTTATTGCCTGGGGCGTACGTCCCGATCGCGATCAACTCCTCGGCGTCCTTCCAGCGTGAATACAGCTCGATAAATCTGGCTCGGTTCCGCTCATGCTCAGGTGAGGTCACCCGATGGGCCACACGTGAGACGGACTCAAGAGGATCGACCGCCGGGTAATGGCCGCGCTGTGCGAGCTTGGCCGAGAGCTTGATATGCCCGTCCAACGCGCCTTTTGCTAGTTCACCGACGATATCCTGCTCTTCGTGCAGTAGCACCGTATAGATCCCGGTCACGCTTCCTCCCTGAAAGACGCCGGCCTGTTCCACCAAACGAGGCACCAGGGCGAAAACCGATGGCGGGTAGCCGCGCGCCGTGGGCGGTTCTCCGGAGGCAAGGCCGATTTCACGCTGCGCCATCGCAACCCGCGTCAGGCTGTCCATCAACAGCAGCACGTTGCGTCCTTTCTTGCGCAGCCAGGTAGCGATCGCAGTTGCCAGGAATGCGCCCTTGACTCGCATCGGCGCCGGCTCGTCCCCGGTCACGACGATAACCACCGAGCGCTCGAGCCCACGCGTGCCGAGCAGCTCATCGATGAATTCGCGCGCCTCGCGCCCGCGTTCGCCGATAAGCGCGATAATCGTGGCGTCCGCCCCGCTCGCGCGCGCCATCATCGCCAGCAGCGTCGATTTGCCGGCCCCAGGCATCGAGAAGATCCCGATCTTCTGGCCCAGCCCCATGGTGAACAGGCCGTTGATCGCCCGTATTCCGCTATCGAAAGGCTTTTCAATTGGATCCCTCGATCTCAGTTCGGCTGGTGAAGGCTGAATTTCAACTTCCTCGCCGTCCGGCGGCAACGGCTTCCCGTCAAGCGGCCGGCCGAGGCCATCTAAGACGCGCCCCATGATCCAATCATCCAGCCTGAGCGTGAGCCGCAGCGGTTCAACCTTGGCCCCTGGCTTGAGCCGGCGCGCCTCCTCGATAGCCAGAAGCAGCAGCCCTTCTTCGCGAAAACCGACCACCTCGGCGATAGTGCCGTCAACGCTGGCCATGCTTCCGACGGAGAGCGGCGGTCCGCTAGCCTCCAACAACAGGCCGACGGAGCGCGTGAGCCTGCCACACACCGGAAATATTGGCGCGGTAAAGTTTTGGAGTTCTTTTTCGGCCAATAATAGTTTCACGCCTGTTTGCCCCGCTAATCGCTCGCAGCCTTGGACGGCTTCTTCCTCACCATCGCTCGCTCGACCTGAGCCATCGCGGCAGACAGCGAGCCTTCAACGAAAAGCGGACCACACTCAACCCGAAAAGCGCCCGGAGCGAGCAAGGGATCCTCTTTCACGTTGAGGCCGTTGAGCAGTCCTTCGAGCAATTCGATATCCGAGGGACTGAGAATCACCACTTGAGACCCGCCCGGTTTGAGCGCGACGACCGCTTCTCGAACCGCTTTGGCGAGAAACGCTTTGCGCAAAGCGTTCGCCCCGGTAAGCCGTTTGAGCAGGCCCAGGCAAAACTCGATACTGAACGATTCGAGCTCGGCGACTGAGCCTTTATGAAGCCTGGCCAACTCGCGGCTGACGCCTTTTAGCGCTTCAATGGTTCGCGCGGCTTCGGCTTTTCCTTCCGCCATGCCGCGCTCCCGCCCTTCGTTGCGCGCGTTCTCGTAAAGTTTGGCCGCCTCTGCTCTCGCCGCGTTGATTCCGTTTTGGTATCCGCTCTCGTAGCCGTCTTTGCGCGCCTTTTCGAATTCCTCCGCGACGCGGCTTTGATGAATTTCCTCTTCGTTTTGCTCTCGCTTGCGCTTGAGCGCGGCGAGACTTGGAAACGAATGCGCGCTGCCTCTTGGCGCTTGAGCGTCGCGGGTGCGCACGTCGGCGCCTGCTCCAGCGTTCATGCCGCCTCGCTTAAACCACCCGAGCCTAAGTGGCCGCCGCCGCTACTCGCAGCCGGTTCTTCCATCCATTTGCGGAGAATCGCAGCAACGGCAGCCGGGTCGCGTTCCGCCTCTGAATTTACGCGCAGCCGCAGATCGTGCTCGGGTTTCGCTTCAACGCGCCCTTTCTCAGCCGCTCCCGCAGCGTCGGAGATCTCGGAAATCTGTTTCTTGAGCCGGTTGGCCAAGCGGCGCCGGCGAAGGCTTCGCACGGCCATCCATCCTCCCAGCCCCACGATCAGCAATCCAAGCGTGGCTGCCGCGGTGACGTAAGTGAGGTTGCTGAACAGATCACGCAGCTGCTCAGCAAAGGAGGGCGGCGGCGGTACGTAAGGATGAGCAAGGGCCGCGCTCTTTACTTCCACCACATCGCCCCGCGCCGGGTCCCCACCCACCGCGGCCGTAAGCAAAGACTTTATTTCTCGCAGCCGCTCTTCCGGCTGCGGTTCGAACACGCTCCCCTTGTAAATTCCGTCAACCACCGCAGCCACGGAGACACGGCGCACCGCAAAGGCCTCGCGCGTCTCCTGAATGTCGCGGCTGGAGGGACGATAGTTGATGACGTCGTGCCTGGAGTAGGGGGAGTTGCTCGAAATCGCGGCCGGGGTCGGCACCGCTTTGGGCGTTGCTCCGGACTGCGGCTTTGCGGCGTCAGCCTGGTTTTGATCGTTGCGCGAAGGGACCGGTGAGGGAATGGGCAGGTTCGATGTGAGCCCCGGAATCCCCATCGCGGTTTTGTCCGCCACCGGCTCCTCATTGTGTTCCTCGCTCACCACGGCGGGTTTGTTACCGTTTCCGTACAGATGCATCGTCTCGAGCCGCTTGCGTTCGTCAAGCTCGACCGAAACCTCGACCACATAGCGGCCGGAGCCCATCACCTTTTGCAATATCTGGTCGGCCTTGGCCTCCAGTTCGCGCTCCATTTTCTGGCGCACCATCACGGCTTCCGAAAAACCGTCGCTGTTCGGCGCGGGAAAGAGCACCGTACCGTCGTTGAGCGTCACGGAGACGTCGTCGGCTCGCAAACCCGGCAGGGCGGAAGCGACCAGATGCGCAATCGCACGCGCGGTAATGCCGTCGATTACGCCCCCGAAAACCGGCGTCAGCATCACCGAAGCGCGAGACCCCTGTTCCGGGCCTAGAGCGAACGGAGACGGCCGGCTAATCGCGAGCATCACGCGCGCGTTTTCAATCGACCGCATATCCATTATCGTGCGCTCCAATTCGCCCTGTAGAGCGCGCTGGTAAGCGACTTGTTCGACAAAGTCGCTCGCGCCCAGAGCCGGCCGGTCGAACAAAGAAAAGCCGGCCTGGCCGCCGGAAAACCCGGGGCCCGATAAAAGCAGCTCTTTCGCCTCGTGGATCCTGCCGTCGGTCACTTTTACCCAGTCCTGACCGGCGATGTAACCGATGCCGTGGCGCCTAAGTCGTAGCTTCAAAGTCGCCATGTCAGCGGGCGAGAGGTTGGTGGCGAGAACCTCGGTGTCTTCGGACCAATGAGCCGCGATCGCAGCCACCGCCACCAGCGCCGCCACCAGAACCCCGCATCCCACGTCGAAGACGAGCCGATTCTTCGCCCTCCACGCCAGAACCAGTTCCGATGCACGGGTTAGCCAGAGCTTGACCGCGTTCACCTATTCGCCCCCGTTCGCGCACCTCTAAATCGGCATATTCATGATTTGCTGGTAGGCCTGAACGGCCTGCCGGCGAAGCGCCATCAGGAAACCGAGTGAAATATCGGCTCGCTCGGCGGTTACGGCGGCTTGGGTCAAATCGGCCCGGCCCGCAGCGTACTCCGCACTCAACTTGTCCGCCGCTTTAAGCAGATTGTCCGCCCGCTCCAATACGGCCTCGAAGCCGCCGGCGGAAACGGATTTCCCGTCGGATTGCGCCGTTTGAATCGCCGCCTCCGGAAGAGACGGCATCACTCCCTGAGCACCCCCCATGCTCTTATCCCCGCTAAGATTCGGGCTTCTCAGTAGAGCATGTTAATCGCGGAAAGCATGGCGCTCTTGGCGCTTTCGATCGCGGCAAGATTCGCCTGATAAACTCTTGCCGCCTCGAGCACGTCAACCATCTCATTGACTGGGTTAACGTTGGGCTTGCTCACCAACCCCTGCTGGTCCGCCAAAGGGTTGCCGGGGTCGTAAGTTTTGCGCGGAGCGGAAGAGTCTGTCACGACCGCGGCGGCCGCCACCCCGAGACCGACCGGTTCACCACCTTCACCATAAACAGCCCGCGAAGTGAATACCGGCAACCTTCTTTTGTAAGGGCCACCCTCTGGCGAATTTATCGAATCCGCGTTCGCGAGGTTCTGCGAGCTCAGCGTAATCCGCAAGCTCTCGGCCGAAAGCGCACTGGCAGCGATTTGAAACACCCCTTGGATCATGTCCGCCCCTTTTCTTCCCACCGCTCGCTCTCACCCCGCGAAGCGGCAGGCAGCAGTTTGCCACGAGGTCAGCTATACGCCGTCTTCAACCGGTTCATCATGTCGCCGAAAAGCTTCATCGTTGCGACGTAAGCAAGCGAGTTATCAAACACCTCGCCCAGCTCTCTGGAGACATCCACGCCCGACGAATCCGCTCTCACATTTTCCGGCGCCACCCGCACCGCACCGAGGTCCTTCGGCGTGTCCGCGCCGCTCGAAAGATCTTCAGCTACCCTCTCCAGCATGCGCTTAAAGTCGATATCCCGTGGCAGGTAACCCGGAACGTCCCCGTTGGCCAAATTCTCCGCCAGAATCGACGCGCGTACCGATCGCGCGTTCAATGCGGAGACCATTATTAGCCCGGCAGCATTCATAGTTCCGAGTCAACCTTTCACTGGTCAACAGTACCAAGTATATTCCCCAGATTCAAGCCTCTCATACATATTTATTTACTGTATTTTCCGGTCTCCATCATAACCGCGGGATATACCAGTCATATATATTCGGTACCATTCATAGACCGCCTTATTCCACTTAATTTGCTCACGCTGATTGAGCGAATGATACAAGCCCGCGCGCTGCCAGAAGCTTCCTTTGCGGTCCATCACTATCTTCAAGATCTTCGCGCCAGCGACGAGATTCGTCGCTGGATCCAGAAGCTGTTCTTTGGAGAAACCCAGCCTATGGCCCCAAAACGAGAACTTTATCTGCATCAGGCCGATATCGGCATCCGGAGTGCCGGAGAGCAGCGCCGCCGCCTCTTGTTGCGAGCGACAGTAATACTGATGCCCGCGGATATTCAGGGCCCACGGATGCCAACCGCTTTCCGCGCCCGCAACCGCAACCAACAGCGCGAGCGGTACGCCGGTTTTTCGCGCCGCCTCGCGATAAGGGTCGCGAGCCGGCTCCGAGGGGGACAACCCCGCGCTTGGGATCCCTGCATGAGCGGCCGGACGCCCTTCTGTCGCGGAAGGCAGTCGCCTTTCGGTGCTCTCGAGGTCGGATTCAGCGGAAGCCGCAAGGCTTCGCGGGGCGCATACCGCGATCAGAAGGATCAGAAGGAATAGCGCCCTGGAGCAAACAGCGAGGCCGCCTCTGCTCACTTTCCAGGTCACTCGACCAGCTCGTCGCCCGCCCGTACGCGAATTTTGCCCTCGTGGTCGAGCCTCAAGGCAACGCTCGTGATTTCGCGTCGCGCCGCCTGGACGTCGCGCATCAAGACCCTACCCATGGTCTCCATCTCTTCGCGTACGACCTCGCGATTTTCGTCGGTAAGGGCGGCGAGGACCGCTTCGCGGCGCTCTTGGTCGATACCCTTGAGCGCGAGCGCCAGGCGCTCTGCTTTGACTTCAGATAGGACCGCTTGCAGCGTGCGCCGGTCAAGCGTGAGCAGGTCTTCGAAGTGGAACATCTCCTGTTCAATTGCCCGCGCCCGTTCAGGATCATGGGCGCGCACTCGTTCAACGACGCGCGAGGCGGTTTCCGAGTCGAGCTGACTGAGCACCTGCGCGGTAAACTCTACCGCGCGGGCGTGCCCGTCATCGCCGTCGCCGGACTGGTTCGACAGGGCCGCTTCCAGGACTTCCAGCACCGCATCTGCGCCGGCGGGAGATATATGGACTCCACGCGACAGGCATTCGACGACCTCGACCTTTTGTTCCTCGCCCAAGTGGGAAAGGGCCTCCGCCGCGAATCGGGGCGGCAGACGGATAAGGACCGCGGCGATTAACTCCGGCTTTTCCGCCTTTAGAAATTCACCGAGCACCTTTGGAGAACTCTTTTCTGCCATCGTTTGCCAGCGGTCGCGGCGCATGATTCGATCAACTCCTTCGCTTCCGTACGCCATCGCCAGCGCTTCGCGGATTTGCGTGATCGGCCCGACGCCAAAATTGCTGAGAAACTGCCGAAATGCGAGCCTTGTCGCCTCTTCGTCGGGCCTGGCTGCCGCGTATTGCTGCTCGACGTAATGGAGCAAGCGCCTGACTTCTTCGGCGGAAAGATGCTTGAGCACTTTAGCGACGGAATCCCGCTCCAACCCCAAGATTAGGAGAGCAGCTTTTTCCATACCTGTGAGCGTCATTCCGCCTTCAGCAAGCTCCAGTTGACCGGGGCGGCGCCTCGCAGCGGTCGTTCAGGAATCTCCGTGACCTCGACGAAACGGATATCATCGCGAATGACCAACCGTCCTCGCGCCACAGTCGTGCCGTTAACGCTGATCTCGACGCCGGCCGAAGGGTCTTCCAGTTCCGCTTTGACCACATCACCAACGGCCAGCGTGGCAATCTCACCGAAGGTAAAGCACATACGACAGAGGATCACGTTGACCTCAACGTGCATCGCCCGCGCGTTCGGAAAGACATCCCCCATCCGACGATCCAACCTCTAGTCCGTATTTTCCTGAGGATCCCGAAGGCGCAACCTTGCGAGCCGTCCGTCAAGCTCCACTTCGAGCGGCAATAAGCGAGGCTTCCCGGACGTCCCAAGCCACGCCTCGTTCGGATCGGGCAAAAGTATCGTATCCCCTGGCTTAATCACCTCCAGTTCCGCCAAGGGAACGCTAAATGAAGCGAGCACTACCGCGGTTTCGATCGGCAGGCGCCACGTTGAACGCGCGACCGTCGACTCCTCCGTTTCGCGCGGCTCCTGGGCCTCGCGCGCAACCAGGCGCGACGCCATCTCCGCGCCCAGCAGCACACACAGCGGAGGTTCCGGGCACGCCGACGCTGGCATTTCGGCGTTGTACTTGAACAGTAGAATTTCGTGCAGGTTTGCGAGGGCGCCGCCAACGTCGCGCAATCTTCCTCGACTAATCACCCGTGGCTCGCGAAAGCCCGAGTTCGCGTACGCGGACAGAAAGACCCGGGTGACGCGTTCCGCGGCTCTCCAGAAGGCGCCCTCTTCCAACGGTGTAAGAGCGCGATTACTCAGCTCCCGCCGGAGATTAAACCAGCCGGCGATGATGCGACAACTGAACTCCGCCGAGAAGAGCACCGCACCCGCATACACAAACTCCTCTGCGCAAAACAAGGTCGCGTAACTATTCTCCGAGAAGGGCTCGAGCGCCTTCGCCGCTTTTTCCTGGACAAAACCCGAAAGACGCATCTTGGCCGCACGCCCCAAAGATTCGGCGACGTCCCCCACCAGGCTTTCGTGCATCGCGGCAAGGAACTGTAGTTTCTTTCCAGCCACTCTTGCCTGGGTGAGCTCAAGTTTGCGATTCTCTAGCGCTAAACCCTTGTCCTGCTCGCTCATCGCTCGGTCTGGCGGTCCGGCTTTATCAGAATATCCACTCGGCGGTTAAGCGCTCGCCCTTCTTCGGTTTCGTTGCTAGCAATTGGCCTGTAAGGTCCGTAACCCGCGATGGAAAGCTGGTTTGGATCTAGGCTGGAATGGGTCAATAAATAGCGCAACACATTCCCCGCTCGCTCGGCCGAGAGGTCCCAATTGTCAGTAAAGCGGGAATTATGAATAGGAATCGGATCGGTGAATCCTTCAACGCGCATCTGGTTTTCCAGATTTGCGATATCCGCCGTGACCGCCGCTAAAACGGGCTCTTGTTCGACTTGGATTTCAGCCTCTCCGCTCTTGAAAAAGCGCGCTGCGGCGAGCGAGATTACCAGACCGTCCGGGGTCAGCCGCAGCGACACGCCGGAATTTCCATAGCGGCTTAAATCGCGCTCGATTCGTTCTTTGAGCGCCTTCAACTCGGCCACAAACACGCGCGGCAAGGCAGAGGAATTGAGAGATTCTTCGGGCGACTTCAACGGATCAGCGCCCGTCTGAGGCGCGCGTAGATTCGCACGTGCCGGCTGCCGGCGCGCACCGCTTACCCCTTGCGCCTGACCGGGCCTCAGACCCCCAATCAGCGGTCTTGCTCCTATCATGCGCGCAACGGATTCGATGCCCTCCTCGAGGCGGGTTTCCTTCAGCGAAAGCGCGAATAAGAGAACGAAAAGGGCGAAAAGAGTTGTGATGAAATCGGCGTAAGATATAACCCAGCGCTCATCCGATTCATGCTCGCCTTCACCCCCCTCGAAATCTCCAAATAGGTCCACCTTCTTCCAGGCCGTTCCCTACGCGGCGCGCGCCCGCCGGTCTTCACCCACATGCTCCTTGCCTGCTCCGCTTCCGCGACTGTTCGCCGAACTGCTCGTAGCGCCTTCCTTCAGGTAGCTGCGTACGGCGCTCGCCGACATACCGTCCTTTATCGCCAAGACTCCGGCAACCACAATCGTATCCAGTAGTCTCTCGGCCTTCGCCCGCGTCCGCATCTTGCGCGCCAGCGGCAATGCCACCAGGTTGGCAAAACCAACGCCGTAGACCGTGGCGACGAAGGCGGTGGCGATGCCTTCGCCGACGTGCGAAGGATCCGCCAGATTGTGCATCGTGTGGATCAAGCCCAGCACCGCGCCCAAGATGCCGAAGGTCGGCAGATATCCTCCCGCAGCCTGAAAGACCTCCGCGCCGGCGGAGCTATTTTGATGGCGCTCGTATAATACGCGGTCGAAGAACGCTTCGATCTTCTCCCTTTCCGCGTTATTAGCGATTAGCTTAATACCGGAAATCAGCGTCGGATACGTTTCCTTGCGGGAAAACTGCTGAAGCGCCACGCCGCCATCCTTCTTGTTAACATGAGCGTACGTAGCGAGCCTATCTACCAAATCAAACGGTCGCGGCAGGTCGTCGGTTATGATCTTTCTAAGGTCGAAGATCGCGGCCTTCAGGTAAAATGGCGAAAACGAAACCATGCATGCCGCAACCGTCGCGCCGACTACGATCAGCGCCGCGCTCAGCTGGAAAAGGCTTCGTACATCGCCACCCTCAAGCCACTGGCCAATGAGAACAAAAGCGGGGCCAAAAACGATACCAAGAAGACTCGCCAAATCCAGCGAGCCGCCCTTCTCTTCGATTACTAGTTCGCCGTTTTCGCCGCCGTTCTGACGTGCCGGCTCACTCATGATCGCTTACCTCGCAGGGTGAGTCAGGCTTCGATGCTGCGACGCTCCGTCGGATTCAACAACTTCGATGATCCGCGCTCCGATCTGCTCGCCTTCAAACACCACCTCCGCGCGGGCAAAGAGCAGGCCGTTGACGTACACATCCAACGGTTCGCCCGTGCGCTTGTCTAACCGTAAGACATTCCCTGAACGAAATTGCCGCGGAATCTCCTTTACCGTCATCACGGTTCTGCCGACTTCAACTGCCACGGTCAGCGAAATCTCGTTGAGCGTGTCCTTGAAGACCATAGAGCGGTCGCCGCTGGGCGCCGCCGGCGGCGTGGTGTTACCCGTCGGCTGGTCAGCGGGCGACTCGCCGCCGCCACCCGCTATTCCGTCGCGCACTTCCTTTTCCTGCCCTTCCATTTTCTGCAACTCTTCTACTTTTCCTGAATCAGAACCCGCCGCCACCCGCGATCCTCAACTACCAATCCGGTACCCAACCGGCTTTTGCCAGCGTAGATATCCACTGCTGCACTGTGGTCCTTTAACTTGCCCAGCGGTATGTAATGCCCAGGTTTAACCGCGCGCAGATACGCGAAACTTGCCTCGAATGATCTGAGCACCGCGGAGATTTCCACCTTCAACCCTCCGGCGCGCCTTCGCGCGCTAACGTTGTCCCCGAGGTCGCTCCCGCTCGCGCTCACGGCCTCCCTAAGCCTCCCCCTCATAGCCATCATTGGGGGGAGTTCCACCGCTCCCATTACGGCGCCGTTGCTCTCTTCCGCCGCGCTGCTGAAGCACACCACCTTATCCTCCGCAAGCAGCGCCTCCGCGGCTAACATCTCAGCGCTGAACGCGCCCGTCGCCACGGCGTCAACTCCAAACAATCCCTTGAAACCCACTGAAAAGGCTTCCGCCACCGCTCTCCCCAGCAGCTTGCCAATCGCGGCCAATTCGAACTCACTCATCATCGCGGCCTCATCGCTCTTGCGGACATCCGAAAAGATCATACCAAGCGCAAGCTTTTTCAGCACCGAACCCATTCCTAAGAGTCCGCCGGCGCGCCCACCAAAACGAAGCGGTATGACGATCCCGCCGGGCAACCCGGCAAGCACCTCTCCCAGGGAGGCGATCTTTATCGCCGGCAGGGTCATTCCCATCGACACGGCAAGCCGCGGCAACCTCGCCCTTATCGCCTCAAAAACCTTCCCACAAGGCCCGCGCAAAAGAACCAATTCCTCCGGGCTCAACGTGTAGGTTTCAGAAAGCGCGACAAGACCGTAGTCGATTACCTCCCCCATCTGCCATTCTCCGGAGGGCCAAGTACTACGACTGGCCAAGGCAAGCTGACAGTCTTTCCATGTCAACTTGCTCGAAATCTACCAACCATAACGCAACTGGTCAATGCGTTCGAAAAAAAACTCGAGTACTAACGAGTTTATTGGTAAAACCAAATGCCCTCGCCTGAGGGGCGCCGAGGAGGAATCAGATGCTGAGTCTTGTGACTAATGAGTCAGCGATGATAGCCGCTGACGCTTTGAACACAAACCAAAATCAACTTAATACAACCATACAGCAGCTCGCTACCGGTCAACGTATAGTGAACGCCGCTATCGATCCGGCGGGTCTAGCGATCTCTCTCGAAATGAATGGTCTTTTAGGCTCTCTAGGACAAGCATCGACCAACGCAAGCAACGCTCAAGGCATGCTGCAGACCGCCGACGGCGCGCTACAAAACATCGGTAACGCTTTGACTACGATGCAACAGTTAGCCTCCGAGGCGGCCGACGGCACGATCAACAACACGCAACGCGCCGCGCTGAATTCCCAATTCACTCAGTTGTTCAACGAAATAAACAATATAGCTCAGAGTAGCCAATTCAACGGAATCAATTTGCTCCAAGGCGCAAGTACAACATTCCAGGTCGGCCCGGACAATAACGCCTTGAGTCAGCTTCAGGTCTCAATGCCAAATGTTTCCGCTGCCGGTCTTTTGAATTCGTCTGGTCCCGCTTCAGTGGCCTCTGGCACCGAAATCTATACCAGCGGAGCCAACCAGAACCTCGCCATCGCCGATCCCACGGGAGCCTTTAACTTGCTGGCCTCCGGTACCGGCAACGCGGCCGACACCGCCACCTCTAACAATCCAACTGCCACCGCGCCGACAACGCCGGGGGACACTCTCGCCGCCGCGAGCCCGGCCTACATCACTCTCACCGTGACGAACGTAACGCAGGTAAGCGGCTCTCCGAATCAGGTGACCTTTAGTGTCGCTGATTCAAATGGAAATCAAGGTAAGTTCACGGTTGGGGGGACAAACGGCTTATACGTGGAGAACCTCGACAGTACCGGCCTGGATTTCGGCTTCTCCAGCACTAACAACTACACGGTTGGCCAGACGATCACGCTCTCTTTCTATGGCAGCGGTTCCCTTGCAAACATTTCGACCCAGTCACAGGCTCAGTCGATGATCACCGCCACAACCAACGCGCTGGCCACGCTGGCGGGTTATCGGGGTAACATCGGCGCCTACGAGCAGGATCTCTCTACGGTGTCCGCAAACCTTACGTCCGAACAGCAGAACCTCACTTCGGCCTTGTCGAATATCCAAGACGCGAACGTCGCTTCGACCTTCGCCACGTTCACCAAGGAGATGGTGTTGCAACAGGCGGGTATCTCGGTGCTTAAGCAGGCGGACTCCATACCGCAACAGCTCGCTACGCTGTTCCCGTAATAACTGAGCCTGGCAGCCTCGGATGACGCCGCATGGCGTCATCCGGGTACGGGGCGCGCGCAGTCGCAAGATCCGGCCGTGACTCACCCCCCAAATTCATGGCCTATCCGCCCCGGCGGCGCGCTCCGTACTCGAATGACGCCATCGACCAATGCTTTGTCAGAGAGGAAATAAATCATGGGTGCATCGGCGCCAATTAGTCTTCCGAATTTCGCCAATATCAATTTCAATACGATAATCACCTCGATAATCGCAGCCGCTGAGGTTCCGATCGGCGCCTTGAATCAACAGGTTCAAGGCGAGCAGGCAGCAATTAGCGCTTTGGGGACAGTTCAGGGCGATCTTAGCTCGCTGCAAAGCGCGCTTGATCCATTTCAGAACTATAATTCTTCGCCACCAATGACCGCCTCCGCACAGTCCGAAGCGCCCTTTAGCGCGTCCGTGACGGGCTCTGCAACGCCCGGAAGCTACAGCGTCACCGTGAATCAGTTAGCTGCCGCACAAGCGCTGGCTTCGCAGGGCTATTCCTCGGCGAGCGACACCGTGGGCACCGGAACGATCACGTTAACCGTCGGAGGCGTGCAGAATCAAATCACGATAAACTCCAGTAACGACACGCTTTCCGGCGTGGCAAGCGCGATCAACTCGGCCAACGTGGGCGTTACGGCCCAGGTGATAAATACTGGCCTGCCCTCGGACCCGTACCGGCTCGAGCTTATCTCGAACCAGACCGGCACCGCGAACGCTTTTCAGGTTTCGACGAGCCTCACCGGCGGCACGGCGCCCAACTTCGCGACCTCTAGCGTTGGACCGGTTGATTACAGCGGCATCACGGGCACGGCAAACAGCTCTACCAACGGACCTTTGGTCAGCGGCACTTACAGCGCAACCGATACCCAGGGCTTTACGTTCACCGTAACCCAGGGCGGTACGGTCGGCTCGAGCGCGATTACCATCGCATGGCAAAACGGTACCGGCGGAAGTGGCACCATAACCGTTCCGTCGAACTACTCCGCCGGCTCGCTTATTTCGGTGGCTGACGGCCTGCAGCTTTCGTTCAACGCGACCGGAGGCACACTTAATACTAACGACACCTTTTCCGTCGCGGCCTTCAATCCGGTGGTTCAAAGCGCCCAAAATGCGCAAGTGGTCGTCGGCAACCAGGTTATCAGTTCCGGCACAAACACAATCTCCGACGCGATCCCGGGTGTCACGCTCAGCTTGACTGGAACCGGCGGTCCCTACTCTCTTCAGGTTGCGGAAGATACCAGCACCGAGGCGAACCAAATACAGACCTTCGTTAAGGCCTATAACCAGCTCCTTTCCGACATTAATACGAACACGGTCGCCGTGCCCGGCCAAAACACTCCGCCGTTGAATGCAAACGGTCCGCTTGAATCGCTGCTCTTTGGCCTCAACTCGGCGCTTGGAACGATTAACCTCTCTCAACTCGGCATCACGATAGACGGCAACGCGGTGACGAACAACAACGGCCAACTGGAATTTAGTCAGAGCGCCTTCGACGCCGCGGTGCAGAGTAATCCGACCGGCGTCCAGAATGCGATGAACCAGCTCTATGGAGTTCTCAACGGCCTCGTTTCCGACGCGCTCACTCCAAACACCGGAGTAATCGCGTCGGAAACGAATTCATACCAGAATCAGGTACAGAGCCAGGAGCAGCAAATCTCCTCAATGCAGCAGCAAGTCCAGCAAGAGCAAACTAATTTGGAAAATCAGTAT
This sequence comes from Deltaproteobacteria bacterium, assembly GCA_021801125.1. Taxonomy (GTDB): domain Bacteria; phylum Desulfobacterota; class Binatia; order Binatales; family Binataceae; genus JAJYYI01. The sequence goes on from JAJYYI010000114.1 coordinate 59,029, forward strand.
AGTCTACTCCAAGCGCAGATCGAACAGTATAGCTCGATTATGAGTATGCTTGAGGCCGAAAGCGGGATCTCTAACCCCATTTCGAGCAGCTCAAGCGGAAGCAGTTCGAGCAGCTCAAGTAGCAGCAGCCTGAGCAGCCTGCTCGGCTAGCGACGAGATCGGCGGGCAGCGATCTTGTTTTGTGCTGGTCGCCGCGGTCAAAAGTGCGAAAGCCTTGTCGAAGTAGGATGTGACCCTTTGACTTCTTTGGTATACCGGACTCGACTAAGGCTATCCATTTCCCTGAGCTTCTTCATTCCGCGGCCGTGAGAGAGTGCGATATATGGAACCGAAACAATCTTCTCGTTTTGAGGGAGAAGCGCTTAACGCGTACCGAAAGGCCCAATCCGCGGCCTCCAGCGCTGAACGCAGCATAGCGGATACCTACGGTCGAATGGCGGCCAGCTTCGATAATATTGAGGCCTCCTTGAAACGCAATGAGCATCAGCAGACGCTGCCGCTAATCGAGCGATGCTGGCTCACTTTGTTCTATATCAACTCGATGCTTGATAGTTCCCAGGACAGCGATATCATTGCACGAGTGACAATTCTGAATCTCTTCGTCATGAAGCGATTAGCTCGTGCTAGACGGAGCGGTCTTGCAAGCGATGTCGAGGGTATCGGCGCGGTACTCGCCAGGCTTAGCGAAATCTTCCTTGCGCTCGATTCCGCGAAGCAGGCTGAGAGCACGGGAGAACACCAGAGCCTTCAGCCTGAGCAAGCCATTCGGGCCGTGGCTGCAACTGGCGAAGCCGCGTCAAGCTGGGCGCCCGTTCAGACGGTTTCGCCAGTTGCGGCCGCGGAGCTAGGGCGCAGCCAAGCGTTATGAGGACGATAGCAGGCGGCGGCAACACCAGATACTTCATGGGTCTCGAACGCCCATCGAACGCCCATGAGAGCCTGCGTTCCGAGCGCTGGCTCACTTTTGGTTTTCGCCACCGATGCCTTGCGAAGGCCACGTCGCGCGTCTTCGCAGACGAAACAGCGGTCCGACATGATCATCAGTGCGCTTCACGCGTCAATCCGCGGACGGCGCTCACGCTTGCGCTGGCGATTGCGATTGCGGCGCTCATCAGGCCGGCACGTGTGAGCGCTCAGTGGACTTACAACACCGACCAAGGCGAAAGGTCAACTAAAGAGACCAGCGATAAGAACTCATCGACCATAGTGTCGAACCCTCCTCCGGTGGTCGATAGCTCCGCACCGGCGCAGCCAATTCCGAACATCCCGCTCATTCTGGCTCCGCCCTTTACGCCTGGTGGACCCAGAGGTACTGGAATGTCGCCCGTCCCGCCACAAGGCGTCGCGCCCCTTCCTCGCTGACATTTTCGGAGCGCGAAGCGCTCGTCTGATTCCCGGCGCGGTCAACATCGCGATGACCTTCTGGCAGGGCGCGAGCGCCGCCGACTTGCTCGTACGCGATGGGTGGCGAAGAAGATTGCAAACCTTTCCGTAAATTATCCTGGCTTTATATTGAAGAGAGCCGTAAAGTAGCTGGTCCACGCCGCATGGCTGCGTTCAACGCGCGATTGCGCTATCGTTTAGGCACCCGCGCTTACGAGCGCCCTAGAGCGGAGGATTTGTTCGGGGCACTTTGTTTCCCGCTTCCTTCGCAGGACGAGGCGGTCTGAATCTAGGCGTGTCTACCAGTCTACCGCGAGATACATTTGCGCCGACGGAAGGCGGTCGCCGCCCGCATCCGTACCCTCGCGCCCAGGCGCAGGGGAGCGCCGCTTTCCTGCCTTCCATTCCGTTTTCGCGGGTGGGTTCGATATACGGCGTCGCGGTCGCGCTAATCTGCGGCGACGCATTCGGTAACCTGGGTTACCACCTGAGTAGTCCGTCGACGCTCTGGTTGGCGACTTCGGCGGCGGTCCTTCTTTTCCTTTTCCGTCGAGCCAACGTGGGTCTTGTTGTGGCCCTGCTGGCTCTGGCCGGTTCCGCCACGCTTGCCGTCGGCGAGATCATGACCAGGCAGGTCGGGCCCCGCTCGATTCAACGTTTCGCGGACGGCAGTGAGCTTAGCGTCGAAGGGATCCTTTGGCGCGAGCCGGAACGCTCTTACGGTAGGTTGCGGCTGCTGGTCCGAGTTAGGACGGCTAAGCAGGACGGTGGCGACTGGCAGCCGTGCGAGGGAATGTTGCGTGCAACGCTGCTCGAGCAAGGTAGCTACAGAATCGGCGACCGCCTGCGTATGAAAGGGCGTCTGCGCTTTCCGCGCAACTACGGCGATCCCGGCGAGTTCGACTACGAAGCCTATATGGCGCGAGCCGGAATCGTGGCAACGATGCTGATTCGCGAACCGGGCCAGATCACCGTTCTGAGTCACCAAGCGTGGTTTCCATGGAGCGTGATTGAGAGAGCGCGCGCCCATATCGCGAGGTTCATCGACGCTACCCTGAGCTATCCCGAACGAGAAGAGGCCCGCGCTCTAACGATCGGCGACCGTGGCGGGCTGGGAACTCAACTACGCGACGACTTTGCTCTAACCGGAATGGCCCACCTCTTGATCATTTCAGGACTGCACATGGGCTTTGTCGCCGCCGTGGCTTTCATGTTCGCGCGCTTGGTCTTATCCGCCGCGCGCCGCCTGTTGATCTTCGGCTGGGCCAACAAAATCGCTGCCCTGATCTCAGCCTTTGCGGTCGTGGCGTACGCTCTCGTCGCGGGTCATCATGTCTCGACCATCCGCGCGGTCATCATGGTCGCCACCTACGCGGTGGCTATGGTGCTGGACCGCTCCAGCAATCCGCTCGCGGCTTTGGCCACCGCCGCCGCGGCGATAATCCTGGCGCTGCCAGGTTCGACCGCGGACATCGGGTTTCAGCTTTCGTTCGCGACGGTGGGTGCGATCGTGCTCGGGATGCGCCGGTACAGCGCCTGGTGGCTGAGCCTTTGCGAGCGCCGATTGCTCCATCTGCGCCCGGCGTGGCCGCTGTATCGCGCAGCGGGATGGCTCGGCGGTTATCTGGCCCTGTCGTGCTACGCGACCGCGGGAGTCCTTGCGCTGACCGCGTACCATTTCAATCAATTCTCACTCATTGGGCCGCTCGCCAACGCCGTCGTGGTTCCAATCATGGGACTGGCGGGAACGATCGGCACCTTATGTGCCGTCGCACTGAGCGTTTTGCTGCCGCGCGCCGCCTCGGTCCTATTGTACGCGTCGAGCACGTTTCTGGCCGCCGGCGCCTATCTGGCACGCTTCTTCGCCGCGTGGCCCTTGGCGTGGGTGCGATGCTTTACGCCAACCTTTATAGAGGTGGCGATCTTTTATGGATTGATTCTCCTGTGGCTGACCAGACCGCTGGCCAAGCACGGGTCTGTTGACCATTCGGCCGTCGGCTATGGCAGCCGCGCAGAGTCGGAAGCAGCCAGCAACAAAATCGGACCGGCAAGTTGGCGACGGCCGGCGCTGATTATCTTGCTGGTCGCGCTGGTCGCCGACGGCTCATGGTGGGGCTATCAACGGTTCTTTAACCCCACCCTGCGCATCACCTTCCTGGCGGTCGGACAGGGCGACGCTACGGTGATTCAGTTTCCTGGCTCTCGCGTGATGGTGATCGACGGCGGCGGAGGGCTGAGCCCGGCCTTTGATCCTGGTGAGCGGCTGGTGGCGAGGTTCTTGTGGTCGCAAAAAGTAATGCATGTCGACTACCTGACGCTAAGCCACCCCGACTTTGACCATTATGGCGGCCTCACTTTTCTGGCGCGCAACTTCGGACCGAGGGAATTCTGGGCGCCGAACTTTTCGAGCCCTGACCCGCATTACGCCACTCTGCTCGCCGCGCTCGCGCTCGGGGGCGTGCGGTTGCACCTGCTCAACAGCTCAACGACGCTGGAAGCTATCGGCGGCGTCGAGCTGCGCTGCGTTAACCCACCCGCGCTGGGCGCCGGCACTCACAACAACGGCTCGGCGGTGCTCATGTTCTCGCGCGGCGCGAATCGGGTCTTATTCACCGGTGATATCGAAGCCAAGGCTGAGCAGGCGCTAATCGCGACCTACGGCGGAGAACTTCGCGCCGCGTTGATCAAGGTTCCGCATCATGGGAGCAAGAGTTCGTCAACCGCGGCGTTTGTCAACGTCGTGCACCCGGCTGTGGCCGTGATCTCACTGGGCCATCTCAACCGCTTTCACTTCCCTTCTCCCTTAGTCGTGGAACGGTACATCGCCGCGGGCGCTCGAGTTTTGCGCACCGACGAGGATGGCGCCATCACGGTCGAACTCGGCCCGGACACGATGCGCGTAAGGACAAGTCGTCGCCCAAGGGTTGGCGAGTTTGCTCCGAAAAGCGCTCTTTCTTCGCCTGAGAAAGGTTGAAAGTGCTCCGGGACTGTGTGAGACTAGTTTTTCGAAAGGATGGCCGCGCGCATGGGGAACAACAGCGCGGCTACAGCGCACGCCTGCGTGCGCGCCACATCGATCGCGCCACGTTACACAGATACCGAGGAAACATTTGTAGATATGGCTCAAGAAACGCAAACGACAGACCAAGGTCCGCGCCCGATTGTTCCTTTCCTGAGGCTACATCCCAAGCCCCATCTTGTAGGCAAAAAGTGCCGTTGCGGAGCGATTTTTGTGGATTCGCGCGCGGTGGCCTGCGCTAAATGCGGCGCCGACGGTCAGTTCACTGAAACGAGGCTTTCCAACCACGGAAAGGTGTATGTTTTCTCCGTCGTGCACCAGTCCTTTCCGGGCATCAAAACGCCATATATAAGCGCGATTGTGGACCTGCCCGAAGGTGCGACCGTGCGAGCGAACTTGGTGGATGTCAGCCCTGAAGAGGCGGAAAAGGACCCAAACAAGGTTTTCGGAATGCCGGTCGAGTTTACCACGAGCGTGGCTGGCAAAGACCGTGAGGGCCACGACGTGATCGTGTTCTCGTACCGCCCCGCCAAGGCTTAAGCGTATGGGAGGCCGGTGCAAATGATCCGCCAGCCGGTCCGCTCGCGCCAAACTCCGTGATGAAACGGCGCTCTAGGCTTGGGCCAGCAACGCGCCGCCTAAGGAGGATTTTTTCATGAGTAACGTCTACGTGCTGGGAACCGGAATGATCAAATTCGGCCGCTACCCGGAAAAGACCGTTCCAGAGCTGGGCGGCGAGGCGGCCGTGCTGGCGATGAAAGACGCCGGGCTCAACATTAAGGATATCGAGTTCTTTGCCTGCGGGAACCTGTTTCAGGCCAGCATGATGGTCGGCCAGCGCATCATGCAGCAGATTGGTCAGACGGGCATCCCCGTGGTCAACGTTTCGAACGCTTGCGCGACCGGCTCGACGGCGTTTCGCGAAGCTTACATGGCGATCGCCTCGGGTCTTTATGACATCGCGCTCGCCGTGGGAGTCGAGCAGATGGGCAAGCAGGGTCTGCTCGGTGGAACCGGGGGCGGCGATCCGGCGTACTCCACGGAAGGCAAATTGGGTTCCGGGCTGATGCCGGCGGTGTTCGGCCAAGCGGGCGTCGAGCATATGCGCAAATACGGCACAAAGCTTGAGCACTTCGCCAAGATCTCGGTGAAATCGCATCAACATGCCACGAAGAACCCCTTCTCGCAGTACCGCAACGCGCTGACGCTGGAAGACGTGTTGAACGCGCGGATGATCTGCTACCCGAACACGCTGTATATGTGCTGCCCAACGGGCGACGGAGCGGCAGCCGCCGTCCTGGTCTCCGAGCGCAAGCTGAAGGAGCTTGCCGGCGGCCGCAAGCGGCCCCGCGTCGCGGCCTCGGTGCTCACCTCCGATCCGTGGACCGAGCGCGACCTGGCGATGCCCGACGTGAGCACGCTCACCCGCTCCGCCGCTAAAAAGGCCTATGAGCAGGCGGGAGTCGAACCCAAGGACCTGAGCCTGACCGAACTGCACGACTGTTTCGCCACAGCCGAGTTGATCCACTACGAGAACCTGTTCCTGTGCGGAGAAGGCGAAGCTGGCAAATTCATCGAGGAAGGCGGTGGCGTTCATCCGGACCTTGGCGGCAAAGCCCCGGTCAACGTTTCCGGCGGCCTGCTCTCCAAGGGCCATCCGCTCGGCGCCACCGGTGTTGCCAACATTTGCGAGGTCGTGTGGCATCTTACCGAGGATCCGCGCGCCAAGGAGCGTCAGATCCCCAACGCCAAGGTGGGCTTGGCGCACGTCATCGGGCTCGGCTCGGCCTGCACGATCCACATCCTCACCATCTAACCCAGGGCGGGTCCGTGAACCGGCGGGGCGCTAGCGTCGGCCGGTAGTCAATCTCGCCCGTTCAATATCGAAAAAGGGCCGCCAAGCGCGGCCCTTTTTACTGCTATAATACCCCTCCGAAAGGACGCCTTCACCCAACCCGCGCCTTTTAGCCTGAGAAGAAGTCCTGGCGCTCGTAAACGGATGGGCGCGGGCGCACACATTTTCTCCGTTGGCAGGCGACGCGCGGCAACCTGAAAGGGCCGAGGTGGGAAAATGCGGGAAATTGCGGTGGTTAGGCGCTACGGATCATCAACCATTTTGCCTTTGACGCCCTCGCGGCTGAGGCCGCAGTTTGGTCCGTATAAGAACCACAAAGGCGCTGCGCGCCATGGCCGCAGCGCCAACTACGAATGACTAAGTTGACACGCCTTAGAGGCTTCCAGGATCAACTCGGCGACGAGGCCGAGCGGCTAACCCTCGTTGAATCACGCGCGCGGGAACTCGCGCGGCGCTACGGCTTCGGCGAGATTCGGATCCCGCTGATCGAGCGGATTCAGCTTTTTGAACGCTCCAGCGGCGAAACCTCGGACGTGGTCGCCAAGCAGATGTACATCGTCAAGCACGCGCAGGAAGATTCGAGCGCGGACACGATGGTATTGCGACCGGAGGGTACGCCGGGTGTCGTACGCGCGTATATCGAGGCCGGTTTCGACCACTCCGACCCTGAGCGGCGATTCTTCTATTGTGGCCCGATGCTGCGTTATGAGCGGCCGCAAAAGGGGCGGTTTCGTCAGTTCCATCAATTCGGGGTGGAGGTTTTTGGCCGCGCGGACCCGATCAGCGACGCGGAACTGTTGATTATGGTCGATGATCTGCGGCGCAAACTCGATATCCCGTTGGATTTCGAGATCAATTCGCTGGGATGCAGCGAGTGCCGCCCGGCGTTCCGCGAAGCGCTGCTGGCCTTTGGCCGGGCAAATCTTGCAAGCCTATGCGAGGATTGCCACGCGCGCCTCGAGCGCAACCCTCTGCGCATACTCGATTGTAAGACGGACGTCGCCCTGACAGAGCAGGCACCCAAGAGCATCGATTACCTCTGCGAGGATTGTCGACGTCATTTCGACGCCGTGCTTGACCTGCTGCGGCAAAGCGACGTTGCCGTTAGTGTGAATCCTCGTATCGTCCGGGGGCTGGACTATTACATGCGCACCGCGTTCGAGGTAACCTCGCCTGTCCTCGGCGCGCAGAACGCGGTGGCGGCGGGAGGCCGGTACGACGGCCTTGTCGCGGCCTTAGGCGGCGCTCATGTTCCCGGCACAGGATTCGCAATTGGCCTGGAGCGTCTCGCGCTGGCGATTGCTTTGCAGGGACAGCGCGCGACGGCCTCCAGAGCCGCTGGAACCGCGGCCACCGAGGCCGCGGAGGCGTTCCTTTGCGATGGCGACCGAAGGTCCACCGTGGACGCGGCCGTCCTGGCGCTTGGCGACTCGGCGCTGGGAAAGGCGTCGTCATTGGCCCGCCAGATACGCCAGAACGGGCTCTCCGTCGAGGTTAGTTCGCCATCCCGCGCCCTGAGGGCGCAGTTAAAGCGCGCCCATCGCATCGGAGCGCGATTCGCCCTGATCATCGGCGAAGATGAGCTGGCGCGAGGCGTTGCAGCCCTTCGCGACATGTCGTCAGGGAGTCAGCGCGACGTGCCGCTTGAAGAAGCGGCGCAAATCGTCAGCGCGGCGGCCGCGGGGTCGTGACTATTTTCCCGCCCGTGACGGGCGAGTATCCTGCTACTGCTGCTGTGGGGCGTTGGGACCACGCTGCGGCGAGAAGGTGGATTACGCCTGAAGACCCGGCCGACCTCTTTCGCAAGCGCTTCACGCGGACATCGTCGATTGCGCCAGCCTGCAAACGGCGCCTTGGTCGACGGCATCCATGACGCGCATCAAACGTAACAGCTTGCACCGGCACTAGGACGCGAGATTATGGCTATTGAGCGGACTTTTCATCCCCTTCCACCTTGGCAGCGCACCGACTATTGCGGGGCGCTGCGCAAGGATGACGCCGGCCGCCAGGTGGCCCTTTGGGGATGGGTCGACGGGCGGCGCGACCACGGCCGCCTGGTTTTCATCGACTTGCGGGATCGCGAAGGAATAATTCAGGTTGTGTTCAATCCGGAGCGCTCCGCGCCAGCGCATGACGTCGCCCGCTCGCTGCGCGCAGAGTATTACGTCGCGATCAAAGGCGAGGTCGTGATGCGCGCGCCGACCACGGTCAACGCGGCGTTGGCGACCGGAGAGATTGAGGTGATGGCGCACGCGCTTGAGGTGCTCAATCCCTCAGCGCCCCCGCCCTTTCGGATTACCGAAGAGGAACAAGTTACCGAAGAGCTGCGTCTGCGCTACCGCTACCTCGACCTGCGCAAGCCGCTGCTGCAGCGTAATTTGCGGCTTCGCCACGCGATCATGCGTGCGACGCGCGCGCATTTCGACGAGCACGGTTTTGTCGAGGTCGAGACGCCGATTCTGTGGCGGCCCACGCCCGAGGGAGCCCGCGACTACCTGGTCCCGAGCCGCGTGAGCCCTGGCCACTTTTACGCACTACCGCAATCGCCGCAGCTCCTTAAGCAAATCCTGATGATCGGCGGTTTCGACCGCTATTATCAGATCGCCAAGTGCTTTCGCGACGAAGATCTGCGCGCAAACCGGCAGCCCGAGTTCAGTCAAATCGACGTCGAGATGACCTGCCCGAGACCGGAGGACATCATTGCGATAATCGAGGGCCTGTTCACACGGATCTATCGCGACGTGCTCGGCGTGGCTCTCGATGTGCCTTTCCCGCGTTTGACATACGAAGAAGCGATGGAACGGTTCGGCTCCGACAAGCCGGATGCTCGCTTCGGCATGGAACTCAGAAACCTGACCGCGGCCTTCGCTGAAACGGAGCTTAACGTGATCCGCCGCTCGCTCGCCGAAAGAGGAGCGGTTTACGGCCTGAGGTTGCCCAGCGAGTTTCAACTGACCCGTCGCGAGCTTGACGAGATGGTCGCCCAAATCCGTTCGCGCTTCGACCTGGGGCTGAGTTGGGCAAAGGTAGCGACCGAGGACGAATGGCAGGGGCCGATTGCTAAGCACTTGGGGCAGACGGAAAAATCGCGCGCCGCGCGGGTGCTGGAACTTGCGCCCGGCGACACCGTGTTCTTGATGGCTGGTGCGCGAAATAAGGTGCGCCCGGCGATGGGCGATGTTCGTTTACAACTCGGCGCCCGCTTTGTTTCGCTCCCGCCTGGCCTGCTGCGATTTATGTGGGTAGTCAATTTTCCGCTCTTCGAGCGCAGCGAACAGGAAGGACGCCTGACTTCGGTTAATCATCCTTTCACCGCGCCTTGTCCGGAGGACTTGGAGGCGCTCGAACGAGATCCGCTGTCCGTGCATGCCTTAGCCTATGACGTTGTGCTTAACGGAGAAGAACTGGGCGGCGGCTCGATTCGTATTCACAATAGCGAACTTCAGCTAAAGGTCTTCGAGTTGCTAGGGCTATCGCGCGACGAGGCGATGGACAAATTCGGTTTCTTGATAGAAGCTTTGAGCTATGGTGCACCGCCCCACGGCGGGATAGCGTTGGGGCTCGACCGGATAGCGATGCTGATCTGCGGCACCGATTCGCTGCGCGACGTAATGGCGTTCCCCAAGACGCAGCGCGCGGTGGACCTGATGAGCGGCGCGCCGGCCGAGGTTGATCCCGCTCAGCTCGAGGAGCTCTGCGTAAAAATCCTCTCATGATTTGGCGCCGACTGTTTTATGTGCCGCTGCTGATCGGTGGGATGGCGTTAGCTTCGGGTTGCGTCGGTTCAAAGATTCCGGTGATTGGCCAGCGCTCCGACCTGCAGGTACACGCCGTAAGATCGATTGGCACCTTGCGGATCAGTCAAGTCGCCGTTATTCCCCTACTGGAAACGCCGGCCGACGGGGTTGCCAGCGTCGCGCCCGGCGCGAGCAGCTCGGTCAGCGCCGAGCTGTACGGACAGATACTGTTGACCTCCGAATGGCGCGTGGTGGCCGAAAGTCAGGTAGAACAGGCGCTGAGCAACCTACCGCAGCAGACCGTTGAAAATCAGCAAAAGCTTGCGATGTCGCTGGGCAAGGCCGTAGGCGCGGACGGCGTTTTCTACGGGACGATAGACACGTATCGCGAGCGCGTCGGCATCGACTACGCCGCCAGCAAGCCGGCGGCGGTCGGCTTCACGATCAACTTCTTGTACGTTCCGTTGAACCAGATCATCTGGACCGGCAGGTTTTCCAAGGAACAGCGCGCGCTCAGCGAAAATCTCTTCGCGCTTCCCGATTTCCTGCGCAATTACGGACGCTGGGTACGAGCGCACGAGATCGCTGACCGAGGAATCAAAGAGGCTATCAGTGATTTGCGCAGCCGACTGCCCGAGCCCGAAAAGGTGCAGGTCTTCGGCAAGAAGTCCAGCTATCAAAAGACGCTTAGCGAGCGCCAGCAGCTACAGAACACGAAAGCCTCGCTGGTTCAGTAGCAAGCGGCTGAGCCGTGCGCGCGGTCGCGACGGGAACGACCGCTCCTGACCCCGCATGCACGGTCGCGTTCGCGTCAGGGATCATACGGACTCGTCCTCGCGGCGAACCAACACCTTAGTCCCACGGCGAGTAGGGGTGCGTACGCAGCGCCTCAGCCACCGCCGGATGGACGACGTGCCCTTCGAACGTGTTAAGGCCGCGCCGGATGGCCGGGTTTCGGGCTCCCGCTTCGAGCACTCCGCGCTCGGCGATCTCGAGCACATATGGCAACGTGGCGTTGGTCAGCGCATAGGTTGCCGTATGGGGCATCGCTGCGGGCATGTTCGCCACGCAATAATGCACGACTCCCCGGTGGACGTAAGTCGGCCGGTGATGCGTTGTCGGGCGAGAGCTTTCGGCGATCCCCCCCTGGTCAATCGAGAGATCAACCAAAACCGAACCGCGCTGCATCGAGGTCAGCATCTGCTCGCTAATCAGACGCGGCGCCCGCGCGCCCGGAATCAAGACCGCGCCGATCACTAACTGCGCATCCTTTAACTCCTGCTCGATCGCAGCGCGGTTCGACATCAGCGTTGCCACCCGGCTGCCGAGGATGTCGTGGACGTAGCGCAGACGCGCTGGGTCGCGGTCCACGATAGTGACGTCCGCGCCCATACCAGCCGCAGCCTGGCAAGAGTTTGCGCCGGCGATTCCGGCGCCGATAATCACCACCTTGGCGGGCTTTACTCCGGTGGCGCCGCTCAGCAACATTCCGCACCCGCCCATCGCTGCATGCAGGCACCATGCTCCGGCCAGCACCGCCATACGGCCCGCGACCTCGCTCATGGGCGCCAGCAGCGGCAAAACGTGATCCTCAAGCTGGATCGTTTCGTAGCCTAGCGCGGTCACGCGCCGACGCACCAATTCGCGCGCCAAGGAGCGCTCTGCTGCAAGATGCAGGAACGTAAACAAAAGCAGACCGGGCCGCAGATGTCGGTACTCGGATGGGCGAGGTTCCTTGACCTTAAGCACCATTTCGGAGCGGGCCCACAACTCTGCGGCTGACTTCACGACCCGCGCACCGCTGGCACGATACTTGGTATCCTCGATCCCGCTTCCAAGACCAGCACCTGTCTCCACCATTACGGTATGACCGCGGTCGCGAAGTGTGACCACGCCGGCGGGAGTAATAGCGACTCGATTTTCATCCGCCTTTACTTCTTTCGGAATCCCAATGATCATGTCCTAATTTAATATTTAGCTCCGCCGCCGCGAGCAAGTTTGCGGCGTGGAGCCACGGCAAAGATGCTTGCGGCCCACGCGAGATTAAAGTACTTAGGCCGAATCGGAGCCCGTGAATAGGTTTCTGCCAAAAAGACCACGAGCATCGGATTCCCAGCCCGCGGGCTTGACAAGTGATGCGAGTGTGCGCTTGATCGGCTTGGGTACAATTGACAGAAGGCACCACCGTGAACGAAAAGTGAAATTAGGCACAGGCCGACGGCCACAACCGCAGATTTTGCGGAGGAGGTTATGGAGATTCCCGAGGGTCTCAAGTACTCAAAACAGCACCACTGGGTCGCAACCGAAGATTCTGTAGCCACCATAGGCGTCACCGATTACGGCCAGCAACAACTCGGCGAGATGGTATATGTCGAGCTGCCAGACGTGGGGGAAAAAATCAGCAAGGACGACCCTTTCGGAGTGATTGAGTCGGTGACCGCGGTTGCCGACCTGTACGCGCCAATAACCGGCACCGTTTTGGAGGTAAACCAGGAGCTTCCGCAAAGTCCCGAAATCATCAACGAAGACCCTTACGGTGACGGCTGGTTGATAAAGATCGAAGTCGGCGACGCTGCCGAATTAAACGAACTGATGGACAGCGATCAGTACGAAGAGATGATCGAGGCGGACCGCGATTGAGGGTTCAACGGCCTTCAACCGATGCGGAACTGTCGTTATCGCCCGCAGCCTCGACCCGACCGACGGCGACGCGATAACTGCGCGCCACCCCACCCGGAGGGTCAACGAAGGCAATCACAAAGGGCGTGCTCTGACCAGGCGCGAGTTCGAAGTTCAATGGCGCCTTAAGCCCTTGAAAAAAAGCGACTTCCCGGCTGGTCATCTGACTGACCATGCCGGGCTGAACGGTGTTGCCGCAGAACACGGCGCGCGCGCTCACTTCGCGGTGAGCGTCGTCCAGTAGCGCGCCTCGAATCTGCACGGTCCGCAACGGTCTCTGGGTCAGGTTCAAGACCGACCCGCTAATTACCAGCGCGTTACGACTGTCTTTGAGAGGTTGAAAATCAGCGCGAACCGATTCGAAACGCACCTGGCCAAGAGAACTTGAGCGCGTAAAATCACCGCCAACAAACGGCATCCAGGCCAGCACCTCGCGGCTTGCCGCTGGCTGGCTAGAAATCAACACGCTGAGGCCCGCGAATGCCACGACGAACCCCGCCAGAAGCATCAAGAAGAAGGCGCTAGAATGGGCTCGTCGCTCGCTTGGCCGCTCGCTGCGACGGCGCGCCGTGAACTCGCGAATCTCGCTGGCGAACTGGCTGTTGCGAGCTGCTGCTCCAGAGGCGCCACGAGCGCCGAATTCCCCAGGAGCGGGGCCAAGCGCGCTGAATTCATCCCCGAAGTCGCGCGAAGCCAGGCTGCCGACGTCTGCCGCTAAAATGGGCACGCCTTCGTGGTCAGAGCCGCTCGCCTCTGCCTCATCGCCCTCTTGCAACGGCGAGATGCTCCGCCCCTCGTCGGCGCCGAGAGGAGGCACCGATACCGCCCGCTGCCGAGCGCGGTCGCCGATTCCGGCGCCTGCGGCTCCTTGCTCGCCTGGGGCGGTTGTTCTACCAGGGTCAAGACCGTGCGGTGAGGTCTCCGGTGTTTCTACGCCAGCCGGTGTCGCGCGACCTGCTGGAGTCCGCGCCGCACGCCCTTGTTCCTGCAATGCGTCGAGGGCCGAGCCGATAGTCCATTCCGAACGCGGCGGCCGCCTGCCCATCGGGGTGGCGTTTGGCGCGCTCACCCGCGCGGCCCTCGCGTCACCGGATGGCTGGCGCGTCGCGCCTAGGTGACTGGTTGGCTCCTCGACCACCCAGCGCTCGCCTTCGTCTGGGTCCCGGGCCAGGCCGCTCGCCCCGGGCGCCGTTGCATCTTCATCTTTTGCGGCAGGCGGTACCTGAGCAGCCTGACGCTGAGACGTGGCCTCCGCGGGCTTTTGGCTTTCCGGCGGCGCGCTTGAAACCGCACCGCCCGCTGCTTGAGGAGGCGGAGTTGAACTCACCGGCCCTACGGCACTCTGCAGCGGCGAGGCCTCTGTTTTCGCTTCCGGCTCGCCCTGCGGCGGGCTTACGTTGCGAGGCGCCTTAGCCCCTGAAAGCTTTGCGCCCCCGGCGCTAGGCTCAAGCGCGCTGGAGAAAACGTGGCCGCATCGCGAGCATTTGAAGGTCGGCTTTTCTTTCGGCAGAATCCGCTCGTCGATGCGGTAGCGTGTGTTGCAACTTGGACACTGAACCTCAACCATCGTTAGTTCACCGCCGACGCTGGAGAGGGTAGCATACTTCCGCGCTAGAGACATCACCGGCGCAACCACGCATTTTCGAGTCAGCCGCGATTACCTGACACCATAATACGCAGATGCGAATTGCAGTTTTGAGCCGCCGTTTCAATCCTGCCGGAGGCGGGACCGAGCGCGACCTAATCGTCACCTGTGATTATCTGGTCCGCGCGGGCCATGACGTCACCGTGTACGCGGCTGACATACGCGGCGTATCGAAGGCCCTACACACGCGTCGCGCATGGGCCGTGCCCTTTGGGCGTGCGTTACGCTTGGTGAGCTTCGCTTATCTGGCGGCTATTCAGGCGCGCAACGGGGGCGCCGAGCTAACTATAAGCTTTGGACGCACGGTGGATGCGGAGGTTCAACGATGCGGTGGCGGGGTCTACAAAAGCTACCTTAAGGCGGCGCACCGTTGGCGGGGACCGTTTGGCGCACGGCTGATGCAGTTGAGTCCCTATCGGCAGCTCCAAGCGCACATCGAATCGCGCGGCTTCACTTCGCCCAATTTGAGACTTGTTCTGGCGGTCTCGCAGGCCGTGTCCGAGGACCTTGTCGCGAACTTTGCCATCGCCGCGCACAAAGTCGTGACACTCTATAACGGCGTGGACCTGGACCGCTTTCGGCCGGTCAAGGACGTCGCCGCCAAGCAGCATCTCCGTCGCCAATTCGGCCTTCCGCCGTCGACGCGGGTTATCGCTTTTGCCGGGCACGGCTTTGCAAGGAAAGGGCTGGGCTTCCTGTTGCAGGCGTGGCCGCAGCTCAAGGGCGAGCCGTGGCTGGTCGTGGCCGGCCAGGACCACGAGCGCGGAGTCTTCAGGCGACTGGCCGCGCGCCTGGGTTTGGTGCCGCGCGTCGTTTTCCTCGGCAATGTGGCGGACATTGCCCAGCTCTATCAAGCCGTCGACGGCCTTGCCCTACCTACCCTTTTTGAGGCGTTCGGCAACGTCGTGGTCGAAGCGATGGCAAGTGGGCTACCCGTGCTTACCAGCACTTCGGCCGGCGTCGCCGAGATTATCCCGCAACAGTTGCGCTCGTATCTCGTGAATAATCCGACCGACCCAGAAGAACTCGCCGCCCGACTCCAAGCCTTGCTTGCGGCTCCGGCCGACGTCGGCGCCACGGCTCGGGCGACGGCCGAAGAATTCACCTGGGAACGATACGGAGCGCGACTGGTGGACCTTATCGAGAAATGCCGTCGCTCCGCTCAAGCCACGGCCGAGCAAAGGGACCGCGAGGGCGCGTAAACCGCCTCAACGGCGGCATTTCGCGCTACCGGCGAAATTTCTGCGGGAGAAAGCTCGCGCGCCAGCTCAATTATCGAACGACCAGCGGGCCGCGCCAGCCTCAGGCAAAGAGCATTTCCGACATAGCGCCGCCCGGAGGAATCATCGGCATCACCTCTTCTTCCTTCGGTATCGCGACGTCGATCAGCACCGGCCCGGGCGTGCTAAAAGCTTCCTTCATCACCGACGACAGCTCAGCCGGCCGCTCTATCCGAAAGCCTCGCGCGCCGAATGCCTCGGCGAGCTTGACGAAATTCGGCACCGACATCGCCGAGTAAGAATATCGCTCGCTATAGAACTTTTCCTGCCACTGCCGCACCATGCCGAGGTAATAGTTGTTCATTATCACGACCTTGAGGTCGATGTTGTATTCGACAGCGGTGGCAAGCTCCTGAATATTCATCTGAATCGAGCCGTCGCCCGAGATCACGACAACCGCTCGGTCAGGCGCGGCAAGCTTCGCCCCGATTCCTGCGGGCAGGCCATACCCCATCGTCCCCAAGCCGCCCGAGGTCAGCAACGACCGCGGGTGCTCGAACGGAAATAGCTGTGCGACCCACATTTGATGCTGGCCGACGTCGGTGGCTATGATGCAATCCCCTTTGGTGAGATTGTGCAGCTCCTCGACAACGTTAAGCGGCGCGACGTGGTTTCCATTGCGCCTTTCATAAAGTGGCTTTTCTCGCTGCCACTGGAGGATCTGCGCGTGCCATTTCTGCCAAACCGCCTTACGCTTGGCCAAGCTCTCGCGGCCCTTGACGATTCGCAGCATCTCGGCGAGCACCACCTTGATGTCGCCCACAATCGGAACGTCAACCTTCACGTTCTTGGAAATCGATGACGGATCGATGTCGATATGGATGATGCTTTCGGCCTCGGGGGCAAAGTCCTTTATCCGACCGGTCACGCGGTCATCGAACCGCGCGCCAACAGCGATCAAGCAGTCCGTGTTGCACACCGCCGTGTTGGTCCCGTACGAGCCGTGCATCCCGAGCATCCCCAAGCACAACGAATTCGACGCGGGGAAGCATCCCAGACCCATCAGCGTTTCGGTAACAGGGATCCCCAGGCCAACCGCCAGCTCCGTCAGCTCGGCCGACGCGTCCGACCATTGCACACCGCCGCCGACGTAGAACAGCGGTTTCGAGGCACGCTCGATCGCTTCGACCGCCCGCTCGATCTGCCGCAGATTCCCACGCACCACTGGCTTAAAGCCCCTCAGATCGACTTTGTCCGGAAACTTGAAAGCGCACTCGGCCTGCTGGACGTCCTTCGGCAGGTCAACTAGGACCGGACCTGGCCGGCCGGTCGTAGCGATGTAGAAGGCTTCTTTGACAATGCGCGCAAGATCGCTCACGTCCTTGACCAGGTAGCTATGCTTGGTGCACGGCCGAGTTACACCGACGATATCGGCCTCTTGAAAGGCGTCGTTGCCGATCAAGCTTGTCGAAACCTGGCCGGTAATCACGACCAATGGAGTGGAGTCCATGTAGGCGTCGGCGATTCCGGTAACGGTATTCAGCGCTCCGGGGCCCGAGGTTACGAGCACGACTCCAGGCCGGCCGCTTACCCTGGCGTAGCCCTCGGCCATATGGACCGCACCCTGCTCATGACGAACCAGGATGTGCCTAATTTTGGAGTCAAGCAGCGCGTCGTAGGTCGGCAGAATCGCACCGCCGGGATAACCGAAGATCAGGTCAGCCCCTTCCGCTATCAAGCTTTCAATGGCGATTCGCGCTCCCGTGAGCTTTTTCATCTAAATGCGGCTCTCCTTAGCCCCTACATCCAAATAGGAAAACATAGTTTAACCAACAAAAGCGTCAACGAAAAGCCGCGGCGGGCGATAGCTTACCGCTACCGCCCGCCGCTTGCTGTGTAGCCACTTGCCCGCGGCGCGAAGTCGGCGCCGCAGCCGCGATGCGAAACTACGCGCTGAGGCTATGCTTGGAGAGAGGCAGCTCCCTTATCCGCTTACCCGTGGCGGCGAATATCGCGTTACACATGGCCGGCACAAAGGGCGGCACGCCTGGCTCGCCCACACCGGCTGGCGGAGCGGTGCTCTCAACCAACGTCACCTTCGTATAGTACGGCGCGTCGTTCATCCTCGCGACGGGGTAGTTATGGAAGTTTGACTGATCGATCGCGCCATTGGTGGCCGTGATCTCACCGGTGCGCGTCACGCTGGTTCCGAAGACCGCTGCACCCTCAAACTGATTACGCACCACCTCCGGATTAACCACTAGTCCGGCGTCCACAACGGTGTCGACACGCGGGATCTTAACCTCGCCCTTGTCGCTCACTTCAACTTCGACGACGGTAGCAACGTAGGTCAAGAAGCTGCGATGGGCCGCGATTCCAAGTCCGCTCCCTTTACCGAACTTACGTTTTCCCCACCCCGCCTGTTCAGCCGCCATTTCGACGACTTTACGCAGGCGGCTGGTATCGATTGGGTATTGTTCGGCATTGCCGTTGTAGTTCCAGTATCCGATGCTCTTGAGATCTATGATCCGCGGCGGACCGATCAGGTCCAGCAAGTACTCGACCGGGTCGCGCTGCGCGACGTGCGCCAGCTCATCCGAGAACGACTGCACCGCGTAAGCGTGGTAGATGTTCGCAACCGAGCGCAACCAGCCGATGCGCACGTGAGCCTTCGCCGGCCCGTTCTCCACGCGGAGGTTCGGAATGCTGTACGGGATGTCGTTCCATCCCATTCCCAGCTCCAGCGGCGCGCCGTACATCGTGTTCGCGTCGAAGGTGGTCATCAGCGAAGGGAACACGGAGCGTTGCAGCCAAGCGGTCGGCTTGCCGCTGTCATCCAGCGCGGCCTTCATATACATCGCCGCGACGGAGTGGTAGTAGTCGAACTTGATATCGTCCTCGCGACGCCACGTCACCTTCACCGGCTTGCCGACCTCTTTGGACAGCAGCGCGGCTTCGACGATATAGTCCTGCATCGACTTGCGTCCGAACGCGCCGCCCAGAAGGGTAACGTGACAGATGACGTTTTCCTTCTTGATTCCGAGCGCGCCCGCAACGGCATCCTGTGCAGCCTGCGGATTTTGCGTCGGGGCCCATATCGTGACCTTGCCGTCGCGGTAGTCGGCGACGGCATTAGGTGGTTCCATCGGGGCGTGCGCCAGATGCGGCGTGTAGTACTCAGCCTCGATGATCTTACCTCCCTTGGCGAACACCGCATCGACGTCACCCTCATTGCGCACAACCTTGCCGGGTTTGCGCGCGGTGTCCTGGAGCATCTTGCGGTATTCCCCAGAGTTGTAAGAGGCGTTAGGCCCGTTGTCCCACTCGACCTTCAGCTTTTGGCGTCCCTTTAGCGCGGCCCAGGTATTGTCGGCGACGACCGCGACGCCGCCCAGCGCCTGAAACGCGTACGGCGGTTTGAAGGTGGGAATCTGAATGGTCCTAAGAACACCTTTGACGCGTCGCGCCTCGGCGTCATCATAGGATTTGACCTGCCCGCCGAGCACCGGAGGATGTTCCACCGACGCATACACCATTCCATCGAGATTGGTATCCAAGCCGTAGAGCGGCTTGCCGGTGCATACCCCGGCCAAGTCATACATCGGAGCGCTCTTGCCGATATAGCGCCATCTCGCGCTGGGCTTAAACTGGAGTTCCTGCTTCTGCGGCACCGGCAGCTTGGCAGCCGCGCTGGCCAACTCGCCGTAGCTGAGCTTGCGGCCGCTCGCCGTATGAATAACCATGCTGTTGCGGGTCTCGCACTCGTCCGGCGACACCTTCCAGCGCTGCGCCGCGGCCCGCACGAGCATCAGGCGCGCCGCGCCGCCCATCTCGCGCATGACGTCGAAGAACTCGCGGATCGAGTGCGATCCGTCGGTGTTCTGCGAACCGTAGCGAGCATCGC
Organism: Deltaproteobacteria bacterium; assembly: GCA_021801125.1. GTDB lineage: Bacteria > Desulfobacterota > Binatia > Binatales > Binataceae > JAJYYI01. The sequence continues at coordinate 78,471 of JAJYYI010000114.1, forward strand.
CAATTCCCTGCTGCAGTTTGACGCGAGTCCAGTCCGCGTCCAGCTCGTCGGCCAGAACCCGCGGCAGCGACGTGCGGATTCCCGTGCCCATCTCGGAACGATGCGCGACGATTGTAATCGTGCCGTCCCGGTTGATGCCGACGAACAAATTCGGATTAAACGTCGTGTCCTTTACATCCGGCCCGAAGAGCGGTTTTCGCACCGCCGCCCATAGCGCCTCGGGGAAGAAATGGACGCCGAGCACCAAGGCCCCGGTGGAAAACATTCCTCTTAAGAATTTGCGCCGACTTACGTTTTCAATAGTGTTCGTGTTCATGCGCTTTCCCTCGCCGCGGCCTTGATAGCCGCACGAATCCGCTGGTACGTTCCGCACCGGCAGATGTTGCCCGCCATAGCGCGCTCGATTTCTTCGTCAGTAGGTGACGGCGTGCGTTTCAAGAGCGCGGCCGCCTGCATGATTTGTCCCGCCTGGCAGTAGCCGCACTGTGGAACGTTCATGGCGATCCAAGCTTTTTGCACGGGATGCGTGCCGTTTTTGCTAAGCCCCTCAATCGTCACAATCTCCGCGCCGTTCAGCGCGCTCATCGGGAGCGCGCAGGAGCGGACGGCTTGGCCGTTTTGATGCACCGTGCAGGAACCGCACAGCGCCTCGCCGCATCCGAATTTCGTGCCGGTAAGACCCAGATGGTCTCGCAGGTACCACAATAGCGGCATGTCAGCGTCGCCCTCGAACGAGCGCTCTACCCCATTTACCTTGAGACGAATCATATCTTTGCCTCGCTGGTCAAAACGTCGAATGACGCGTTGAACTAAAGGACATTAAAACATCCAGGCACGCCAGCCTCTCCAACGCCAGCGTTCCCACGCATGCTGTTTGTTCCGACTGGCCCTGCAAGCGACCCCCCCACTCACGGCGTAGCGTCAAGAGTTGCCAGGACCCGACCCGGCTGTGCTCTCCGCGCATCTTGCACGACCCAGGTGCTGACGGGCGCCAGCGCTTCAACGGGCTTCGAGGTAGAGGAAACGGCCCGGGCGACCACCGTGGCATCCACAGGTGTCACGTCACGAAAGACTGAGAGATATAAGGCCCCGCATTGGAAAATAAGCACGGCGGCTAACTTGCTGCAACTGCTTTTGCATTGAGGCGAATTAAATTTTTCGCAGTCTACACCAAGATTTTTTAGCGCCAGGTGTTGTATGCCATCATAATTGTTTTTTAGCCATCATACTTGACATAGTTCCATTCGATTCAACCGGAAACTCTGTGTATCGTTCGGCGCACCTTCTCCTAAAATCAGCGCGGAGGATCCCGCGAAAGGTGCGTCCTCCACGTCGGGGCGCATCACGAGACCGATCGCCCTGAGATGGATTTTTTGGATTCCCTTGTCCGTCTCCGCGCGCACGGAAAGGCGGCAAACCTCACCGAACGAGTCGTGGATGGCGGTGCGTGCGCGCGTGCGTACCGCGATGGTGTGATGCGCGGCGTGCGGCGCACGCCGAGTGGCGCTGACGCGCTTCAGCAGTGCAGAATAAACGCGACCTCGCCCAAGCGAACTTCTGCTCCGTCCCCTAACGCCATCGAGCCGTTCACGCGCTGATTGTTAACGAAGGTCCCGTTGGTAGAGCCCAGATCGCTGATTTCATAACTCTGGCCGCGCCGGCGAAGCAGAGCATGAGAGCGCGAAACGCTTGGATGGGGAATAACGAGGTCGTTTTCCTCCCCTCGACCAAGCGTAACCTCCGGCTTGGCAACGTTGTATTCGGACGCTACGGGTTCCGATGGATTGATTGCAATTAATCGGGCGACGCGTGGCCCGGGCGCAGGTCCCGCTGCCACCGCGCGAGCGGGCGCTGGCGCCGGACGCGCAGGCGCCTGAGCGCGGGAAAATTGAGCCCCTACCGCGCCGGTTGGACCACGTTCGGCCGCGGCTAGCGCTGCCTTGAGTTCGTCCACTTGAACGAAGCGCGCGCGTGAAAGCGCCAACAGCCCCAGCACGGCGATCAAGGGAATTATTCCATTCCACCAAGCGAAGAAAAGCTCTTGCCCACGTGCTGCCTGAGCACCCGTGGCACCAGGCTCGGGCACGTTAATCCTGGCACCTCCGATCCCGCGCACTCGGTAGGTCGTCTGAGCCACCGCGCTCTGCCCGCCGTAGTTAACCTGCAACTCGACGCGACGCTCGGTGCCGTCTTCGATCGGACGAGGAGTCTCGTAGGTGAGCGAATACTCCGTGGCTATCGTGTGTCCGATTTGACGCACGAGTTCGGGAAAGCGGCTTTCTTCGGTGACGATGTTATAGGAGCGCCCGTGCGTCGCTTGGACCAAGGAGGCGTAATCCGGCGCGATAAACGGAGGCGGGACAACCGCATAGAGCGTCAGCCCCTGCCGTTTGAGCATCTCCGCCACCTTGTCGGCGGTAAGGTCTGTGACCTGGGTACCGGCCTTATGATGCGCCCAATAGGCCGCGTCATGCTGGGTGTAGGCCGACCCGTCGCCGGCATGATGGTTTTGCGCGTCGGTTATGAGTATCAGAATTCCCTGCGCCGCCGGGCGGAAGGGAAAGTTGGACGCGTAGGCCAACGCGTCCAGTTGGTCTTCGGGGATGTCGCCGCCGCCACCGGCGCGCAGCGTGCCGATCCAGTTGATGAACTCGTGCACGTCCGAAGTCATCTTGTCGCGGTATGGGCATCCGCAATCCGGAAAGGACGACACCACGTAGTCCTCGAACGTAACCAGGCCCAAACGGTAATCGCGATGGTTGGCGGCCAGGTCCTGCGCGAAGGCGATAACGTTTTCTTTCACCGCGTCTATATACGGCTGCATCGACTCGGTGATGTCGATGACAAAGACGATGTCAACCGGTCGCCCCTGCCCCAGGCCGCGGAAATTAAGGATTTTGGCCGGCGTACCGTCCTCAAAAACCTTAACGTCGTCCTGTTTGAGGTTACCGACGGGAGCGCCGCTCTGGTCCGTAAGGCCGAAATCGAGGTCGACGCCTCCATCGGTGTCGAAGTGCTGCAGGCCGGGGTTCCCGACGGACAATTGAAGGGCTGCTTGCGCGGAACGCACCGGGCCAGCTAAAACAAACGCTAAACACAGCGCTGTTAAACCAACGACGGACGCAGAACCGAGCCTTCTCGCGAAGTAATGTGGTGTAATACGCATGCCTAGCTTGCTGCTGTACAATATACCCTGCTCATTGACGGGCGCGCCACTTGCCCTATGAAACGCGGGTTAGACGCCGCCGAGCATCGTCAGCTCGGAGTCGTGACCGCCATTGTTCGCCCACCACTCTTTGACTCAATCTTGGTTCGCTAGGAATCAAGTGAAACGAGCATTGTCCTCTCGCATCTTGACGCTTCTTCTCGCGCCTCTGGTTGCAGCCTTGCTGTTGCTCTTGTTGCCCTGGGGTCCGAAGACCAACTTGAAGCCCACGAGCGCGGCGACGCCCGTTCCTCCGAGCGGGACTCTCCAAATCGGTTTCATCGATAGCCCGTCCGCCGGCTTTCAAGAGATTGCGCTCTCAATTTACCAAGTCCGCGTAAACCCAAGCACCAACCCCGAGGTCAGCGACAGCGACAACAACTGGTACACCATCTACCCCGCGCCCGAGGTCAGCGGAGTAGGCGCATCGATGCAGCTGAACTTCAACAATATCCAGGCCGAAGCACGGCTACTGAACACCGTAAAGTTGCCCGAACAAGTTTACAATCAGATCGAAGTGATCTTCCTGGACGACCCGGGGGTGATCGTCCCGTCATGCACCGGTGCGCCGTTGCTTGAGGGTTGTATCGCTTACGGCTTGACCATCACCAGCGGCTCAGAACTCAGGGTAAGCGCGCCGGTCCCGGTCACCGTCAACAGCATGACCCAACTCATCTTAGAGCTTAACCCGACCGTACTAACTCCGCCGAGCGAACCGGGCGGCAGCTACCAGATGTCGCCGACCTTGAGCGTCGTTTCGTCGAACCAGTACCTGGGCCAAGTGAGAGGAACCGTGTCCGGCTTCACCAGCTACGCCAGCACGCTGGTCAGCGCTGTGGTCAGCGGAACGAGCAACATCGTCGCGCAGGTGCCGGTCACTCCCTCGGGTTCGTTCGCGTTCGGGCTCCCTGCACCGATCGGAGGCAGCGCCACTTATGACCTATTCGCCACGGGACCTGGCGTCGGCTTCGACGCTTACAGCGCCCTGCCGATTTCCAATGGAATCGCCGCGCCCGCGGTCAACCTGAGCGTGTCTCCCGCGACCGTTTTTGGCAACATTGGCGGCACCGTCACGGATAGCGCGAACAATCCACTTGGGGGAGCATTAGTCGAGCTTTTGGTGCCAGCGAGCAACAACTCTGGGGCCGATTGCCTGAGCACGCCGACCCAATGCGTGGTCGTCGCCTCCACCAACGCCACGCCAGGCAACGGAAGCTACACCTTCGCCCATGTACTGACGGTGCCTTTCCCCGCGAACGGACCAAGCTATACTTTGCGCGCGTCGTATTCCGGCCACGACCCGGAATTGGTCACGGTCAACGCGCCGACCAGCAACGGCGGCACGGTCACCTGCTCGCCGAGCACGAATCCCGGCAATTGCAGCTTCGCGCTGACCAGCGCGACCATCACGGGCCTGGCAAGCGTTCAGGTTGCTCCTCCACCCGGCACCGACGTAGAATTCGTCGTTATAGCCGAGGAAACAGGCACGCAAAACATCGTCGGCTCGACGTTGTTTCCTGTGGTGATACCTGCGGGTCAGACTTCAGCCGCCTTCTCCATCGACGTGCCAACCAAACCTGGGGTGTACGACTTGGTGGCCACCACGCTAGATTTTTATCAACAAATCGACCCAAGCACTTTCACCGGCCACAACTTGCTCACGGCAACCGGCGTTCCCGCCGACACAAGCGGGCTAAACCTCGGCACGTTTGATTGCGTCGGTCATGCCAGCATCGCTGGCACCGCCGTCAGCCCCATCCCGGAGACGGCAATCCAAGTATCCAAGTGTGCGCCGCTGCGCCCTGGCGAGAGCTGCACCGCGCCAGCCTGTACGATCCAGAGTTCCTCAACGCCCGGATGCCTGGTTGACGTGCAACAATCAGCCGTTGCACCTTCGCTCGCCGCCAACGCCGGACAGTTTTCTTTCTGCTTACCGCCCGACCAATACACCGTGACGCGTATAGACAACGGCGTAGCGGCATCGCCAACTACTGTCGTCGTTCCCACCCCTGCGCCTATTTCCACTCCGTGCCCCACCGTATGCCAAGGTCCGGGGCCTGGATGCCCTGGGGTTTGCTCAACCACGAATCTCGGGAACCTAAGTCCGGCCAGCGGAGGTTGATATGAGGCGCGGGATGCAACGTTTCGGGCGCCTGCGTGATGCGCTTTCGCTGCCCCTGAGGACGAGGACGACGTTAGGCATGGCCGGCGCCCCGGGAAAACGCGATGATAGACGACAGGCAGGGCTAAGATGTCGCACGCGTCAACCCTAAGCACATCCTTGACCGCTTTTCGCCATTTTCGGGCTGCGGCTTGGCTGCGCTTCGCCATACTTGGAAGCTGGTGCCTGTTCGCGGCCGGATGCAACTATTTCTCAGAGGTTTTCGGACCGCGCGCGCCGAGCCAGCATGGCTTTCAGTTAGTCGGGACGCCAGGTCTTCCGTTCAGCGCCACAATCTCCGATCTGGATACTTCGTGGAAGATTCAAGGCGCAATCCCGCTAACCATCCTGGTCATAAACGCCACGCCGCCGCTCAGAATGGTGCTGACGAAACTGCGCGACGATGACTATTCCTTGATGAGCGTCGACGCTCTGGGTGGAAGCACTATCGTCTACGCCAACGAAGCGAGCCAATCTTTCGCGACCACCCAATTGCAGTTGACCAGCACGGTGCCGGCAATTGGTGCTCCAGCCAACCCGGACATCCGATATCTCGTGCTCTCGCCGTTTGGGATGGTTGTAAACGGAACTATCGAGGACACCGCCTCGCTCTTTCAGGTTTACGCAACGGCGCCGGTCGTCTTTATCTTCAAAAACCCCAACGGCCCCACTACCGGCCAGTTTACGGAAAATAATATCGGCTTCGGCCCGATGACGGTGCAGTTGTTTCAGAACGGCGCCCTGACCAGCACCGTCACCAATGGACCGAACGTTCTCATCCCGCCCTGAGAAGGGAGAACACAGGTCACGCCCTTACGGACGCTCTTTGACCGGATGGTGCTGCCGGCGGGGATCTGATGGACGTCGGTTGGTTTTGGCGGTCACCCTACCACTCACGGTGGGTAAGCGCTTTCAAGAGGAAAGTCCCGCGGAGAGTGGCGCAAAAGACCAGCACGGAGTTTAGTTATTTATTTTATAGTTGCAGTTAAGCCCACAACGCTAGATGAGAGTTTGACAGCAGAGCCGGATCAACGTAGCTTCGATTTTCAAGAGCGCAACTCCTGCCTCTGCCGCGGCACCACGACCCCGGCTTGCCGATAAACGGCGGGACCTCTTAAATGAAGCTCTTCAGTTTTCGACGCCTCCTGTTGGCGGCCCTTCTTATTGCAATTGCAGGTTCGGCCTTGCCCGGATATCGATTCCTGCACTATTACATGGAGCACGTCTGGACGGACGACGCCTACGTGGACGCGTCGGTCATGATGATCGCGGCCCGCATCCAGGGCACCGTCTATCGCGTCTACGTCGACGACAACTATCTCGTCAACGCCGGCGAGCTGCTGGTTGAACTCGACCCGCGCGATACCGAGGCCGCGTTGGCGGCGGCGCAAGCCGCACTCGAGAACGCGCGCCAGACGGTGGACCAGCAATTCGCGGCCGTTGCTTCGGCCGAGTCGGCATTGCGGCTCTTTGAGTCGCAGCTTCACCAAGCGCAGTTGGATTACGCGCGAGCCAAAGCTCTGCATCAAGCCAACGTCGTTTCGCACGATTACTACGATCACATTTTGACCGCGCTCAAGGTGGCGCAGGCGAATCAGGCCCTCGGCAAGCAGGAGTTGGAGCGGGCGCGCGCCGCTTTGGGACTCAGCCTGAACGACCACGAGCGCTACGCGCGGCCGATTGTCAGACAGGCCGAAGCCGCCGTGACTGCGGCCAAGCTTAACCTAAGCTACACAAAAATTTACGCGCCGCTCGACGGAGTCGTGACCCACAAAACCGTTCAAGTGGGAAATCGCGTGCAGCCCGGCGAGCCCATGATGACGCTGGTACCCACGCACAATCTTTACATCACCGCGAATTTCAAGGAGACCCAATTAACGGACGTGCGCGTGGGACAGGAAGCGGAGGTCGAAGCCGATATTTATCCCGGCTACGTCTACCACGGGCACGTGGACTCCATCGCCTTGGGCACCGGCCAGGCTTTTGCTCTCTTGCCTCCGGAGAATGCCACCGGCAACTGGGTCAAAGTCGTTCAGCGCGTACCGGTAAAAATTCTGCTCGACGGACCAATCCCGCATGACCGGCAGCTCAGGGTCGGGCTTTCCGTTGAGGCCTCGATCGACATCAGCGACACGCACGGGCCGCTGCTGACCTCGACGCTTCAGCAGAGGCATCACGTGCCACCGCCCGGCAAGGCGATTATCAATTGAAACGCTGAAGCTGGTGAAAACGCTCAAGCTGCTAGTTCAAGGCGAGGGCCAAGCGCATGATTCCGAGCGCGTGCCCGGCGCTCCGGCGCGAAAAGCACACAAAGCAGCCTCGGCCTTGCCGGACGCGACGAGCCAGTATCGTTCGGCCGCGCGCAATCCAAGCGCCGCGGCTAGCGCGGTGCTCTTCAGTTTTTAGGAATGAAACGCGCCGCTTCTCGGACCGCGACGCGGAGGTCCGCTGCCCGGCCTGACACGACGTGCGAAGTCGCCCCGCCTCACGTAAGCTAACGCCGCTACGCTTGCCAGACCCACGACGATAGCCAACCCGGTGCCTGTAGCTGCGGCCAGTGAGTCGGTAGCCGCCCAGCGCCCCAGCGTAGCCTTTATCGCCAGGGCAAGGGCGCACAGGGCGATCAACCCGACCAATACTATCGCGAGCGGATTGAGCTTCTTGCGCGCCGGGCGTTGCTCAACCACCGGCACGGGCTTGGGACGCCGGAGGCGGCCCTTCTCTATCGGGACAATAATCGCCTTTCTGGGGGCTTGCCTGTCCACGGCTCACACGCTCCGAGAAGTTTAAATCTAAGTCTAGCGCCCGCCGCGACATAGAGCCAGCAGCACCTTCGAACGCAACCTCGGCAAACCGCAAAACTACTCTCCCGCGGCGATTTAGGTGACTCTTAGTACACGCGTTTTCCGAATCGCGATTTCTATAACGGCACCCGGTATTCTGGCCGTCAAAGCAATCCCGTGCGGACCGCGCTCACCAGGAGTAGAAGGTGGCTCTTCAATCGCCTGCGAGCTCGTCGGGGGCGGCGGGAGGGTTCTCTTCACCTTCGTCCGAAGCTTTTCGGAGTCCCACTAACGCGCCGCCTGCCAGTGATGACACTGGCGTCAGCGTCATGTATAGAATTGAGATTACGCTCGGCGTCACCCGCTTGCTAAAGGCGGCCAATCATTGCTGGGGCCTCATCTTAACTTTAAGCGCTGATTCTCGGCAGGCCGCTCGCGAGGAGCGTCGACCGTGTATCCATGACAACGAGCAGCGCGAACGCTCCGGCACGGCATAAGCGCTCGCCGGCGGTGGGGAAAAATGATGAATCATGGGGCGGCGGAAATCGGCGAACGGTTGACCAAGTACCTCGGCGCTCCGGTTGCCACCTGTAAGGTGTTGGCGAGCGGCTGGGAGACCACCGTTTTCGAGTTTGTCCTCGATAGTGGCGCGAGCGCGGCCAAACTACCCGTCGGCCGACCTCTCGCTCTGCGCTTTTACCAGTCAAAGGATGGCGCGAGCAAAGGCGCGCGCGAGTTTCAGATTCTCTCCTTGCTGGCGGACACCCGATGCGTGGTGCCCAGGCCGTACCGCTTCGAGCCTGACGCCGACGCTTTGGGCGCTCCTTTCCTGCTCATGGAGCGCGTAGCGGGTGGTCCGCTACTGGCAACACGCAGTTTCTCCGAAGCCTTCAAGAATTTCTCGCTTGCTTTTTTCGCCTTCGTACGCATGCAGGTCGAGCTGCATCGATTGGACGTCAAGAGCCATCACCTCGACCGTATTGCTCCGGCGTTCATGCCCGAAGGCGAGCGCGCTGACGCTCCGCTGTTGAATCGAATGCTGCGTACGATCGCCGCGCGCGTCGAAGCCGGGCCATTGCCGCAGCTTAAGCCGGCGCTGGATTGGGCCGTGGCGCGCGCGCCCGGGTTCACCCCAGGCGCAGCTTCCTTCCTCCACCTCGACTACCACCCGCTCAACACGATCGTAAAAGGCGCACGATTGACCGGCGTGATCGACTGGGTCTTCGCGGACCTCGGCGACCGCCATCTGGACGCCGCGATGACGGCGATGATCATATCGTCATACGCTTTCGAGCGTCCGCGATGGCTTCGAGCGAACATCTGCGGGAATACGCTGAGGAAAATTTACAGCACGCTTTACGTGGCGTTATATCATTCGATGGCGCCGCTGGATTTTCAGCGCTTTCGCTATTGCCAGGCGGTGGCGGCGCTGCATCGACTTTCGATGTTCGGCATCATGCGTTCGCGCGGCGCCGAGTTGGAAGGATTCAGACCGGAGGCCGCGGGGGACATCACGCCGGGGGCGCTGCGCCTGCTGTCGTGCTACGCGGCTCGCAAGACCGGCGTCGAGATCGCTCTAGACCGGCCCACCCTTTCCGCTGCGTGAACAGCGCGAAATAGCGGGCATACACTCGACGCCGCGCGGCCGTTTCAGCCGCGCGGCGTCACGCTACCGCCGATGGCGCCGAAAGGCGCGATCCACCGCCGTCGCTACGTCAGCCACAGGGCATGAGCCGAAGAGACACTAGTCTTTAGCGCCGGCGCCAAGCGCTTGGCGCAACACGTAGGGCAGGATGCCTCCGTGGCGCATATACTCCTGTTCTTCGGGGGTGTCGATCCGCGAGCGCACCATGAACTCGCGCGTTCGACCGCCGTCCTCGACACGCACCTTGAGCTGCGCTCCTCGTTGGAAGCCCGCCGACAGCCCCTCGATCGTGTATTGCTCACGCCCGCTGAGGCCAAGCGAACTCGCGCTTTCGCCCGGCATAAACTCCAGCGGCAACACACCCATGCCCACAAGGTTGCTGCGATGGATACGCTCGAAACTTTGCGCGATAACCGCCCTGACGCCCAGAAGCTGCGTGCCCTTGGCCGCCCAGTCGCGCGAGGAACCTGATCCGTATTCTTTGCCGGCGATCACCAAGAGCGGCACGCCCTCGGCGCGGTAGCGTTCAGCGACCTCGAAGATGGTGCTCTTCTCTCCGTCCGGCAGATGAAGGGTAAAGCCGCCTTCCACACCCTGCAGCAACAAGTTGCGCAATCGCAGATTCGCGAACGTCCCGCGCATCATTACTTCATGATTACCGCGGCGCGAACCGTAGGAGTTGAAATCGCGCGGCGCCACGCCATGCTCAATAAGATATTTGCCCGCCGGACTCTCGGGCGAGATCGAGCCCGCCGGCGAGATATGGTCGGTCGTAACGCTGTCGCCGAGCAAAACCAGCACGCGAGCCGCGCGAATGTCGGTCAGCTCGGGCAGCTTCGGAGAGACGCCATCGAAGAAAGGCGGCCGCCTGACGTACGTCGAAGCTTCCTCCCACGGGAAAAGCTCGCTGCCTTCGGCTTGCAGGCCACGCCAGCGTTCATCACCCTCGAAGACCCGGCCGTATTCGTCGCGAAACATGTCGGCGTCGACGGCACGCCCGAGCACGTCATTTAGCTGCTCAGCGCTGGGCCAAATATCCCTGAGGAAGATCGGCTTGCCGTCGCGCCCTACTCCCAATGGCTCGGTGTCCAGATCAAAATCGAGCGAGCCCGCCAAGGCGTAGGCCACCACGAGCGCCGGCGAAGCCAGGTAGCTGAAGCGCGTAAGCGGATTAATCCGCCCTTCGAAGTTGCGATTGCCGCTGAGCACGGCGCACGCGACGAGGCTGCCCTGCTTGACGGAGTTCGTTATCGGCTCGCTAAGCGGCCCGCTGTTGCCGATACAGGTGGTGCATCCATAGCCCACCAGATTAAAGCGCAGCCGCTCCAGATACGGCATCAAACCGCTCTTCTCCAGGTACCTGCGCACAACCTTGGAGCCCGGCGCGAGGCTGGTCTTCACCCAAGACTTAGACTGCAGTCCCCTTTCAACGGCATTTTTCGCGAGCAAGCCCGCCGCAAGCATCGCGGTCGGATTCGACGTGTTCGTGCAGCTTGTTATAGCCGCTATCAGCACGCTTCCATGTCCGAGGTCAACGGACCCCGCCTCGGTCGCCGTTTTAACGCTGCGCCCGAGTTCGCCCGGCGCCGCGTCGCGCACCCCGTTGCGCGCCGAGGCGGACTCGACCCAGCGCTCGACGGCACCGGCGTCGACCTCAACGCCGCGTGCCTTCATCTCGCGCGCCAGCTCGCGCCGAAACTCGCGCTTAGCCGAGGCCAGCCGGACGCGGTCCTGCGGGCGGCGCGGCCCCGCGAGCGACGGCTCAACCGCTTCCAGGTCCAGTTCGACGACGTCGGTGAACTGAGGCGCCGGCGCCTCAGCCGTACAGAACAGGCCCTGTTCCTTCGCGTACGCCTCGATCAGCGCGATCTGCTCCGCGCTGCGTCCGGTCAACCGCAGGTATTGAAGCGTCATATCGTCGATCGGGAAGAAGCCGACCGTCGCGCCGTACTCGGGCGCCATGTTGGCAAGCGTCGCGCGATCGGCAACGCTCAACGAAGCGAGCCCCGGTCCGAAGTACTCGACAAACTTGCCCACCACGCCCTTGGCGCGCAGCATCTGCGTGGCGGTCAACACGACGTCGGTCGCGAGCGTCCCGGGACGCATACGTCCGCGCACGAGTACTCCAATTACCTCGGGAACCAGCATCGGCAGGGATTGCCCGAGCATCGCCGCCTCCGCCTCGATACCTCCCACGCCCCATCCGACCACGCCTAAGCCGTTGATCATCGTAGTGTGGGAGTCCGTGCCCAGCACCGTATCCGGATAGGCTTCGCCTTGCTCCGAGACAAAAACCACCGGCGCCAAGTATTCGAGATTCACCTGATGCACGATACCGGTGCCCGGAGGCACAACGCTGAAGTTGCGCAACGCCTGCTGGCCCCAGCGCAAAAACATGTAACGCTCTTGATTGCGTTGGTACTCAATTTCGACGTTGCGCTCGAGCGCATCAGCGGTGCCGAAAACGTCGACCTGCACGGAGTGGTCGATCACCAAATCGACGCGGTTGAGCGGATTGACCCGACCCGGGTCGCCGCCCAAGCGCCGCACTGCGTCGCGCATCGCGGCCAAATCCGCGACTACCGGCACCCCGGTGAAATCCTGCAGGATTACGCGGGCCGGCATAAAAGAAATCTCGCTCTGTCCGGCGCGTTCCGGCCATCGCGCGAGCGTCTCGATCATCTCGGCGGTGACGACGTTTCCGTCTTCGCGGCGAAGCGCGTTTTCCAGCATCACCTTGATCGAATACGGTAATCGACCGAGCGAGAAGCCGCGCTTTTCGAGCGCGTTCAGTCGGCGAATGGCGTAATCGTGCCGACCGACGGTAAGCGTACCTAGGGTGCCGAAGCTATCCTTGCTCATGCTCTTCTCTCTTCAAGCGTTGATCAGTGGTTCGTAGAGCCGCAGCGCGTCTTCGTCCTTCTGGTCTGGCGGGCAACGGCTAACCTGCCGGCAATCTCAGCGGCATCGGGCCTGGCAACCCGTCGTAGGTCAATGTCGCCCCATCAGAATGAAACTTCATTGAGACCAGAGGCGCGGCGCGCGTCGAACTCAGCGCCGGCTCGCCATCTATCGTACTAACCCTGACCTTCCGCCGAAAGGCTAGCAATGCGCCGACCGCGGCCGCCAACTGGTTGCTATCCGACGCGCCGAACGTCTTGAGGTCTGAGCCGGCCAGGGCGAGAACCGGGGTCCCGCGGTCAAAGACGACGACGTTGGCCGGTTCGCGCGCCACCCCGATTCCCGGCAGGAGAGTCCCATACGGGTTGGCCGGGTCGGCGGCGCTCAAGGCGACCGGCCGCGTCTCGGCCAAGCGGCGCCCCTGCCCCACGCGCAGCAGTTCGAGCGCCTCCGGCAGCGCGTATTGCTCGCCGGAAAGGTTGCGCACGAAGTAGCCGCGTCTAACCACGCCCGCGTACTCCATCCGGCGCAGTACGAAGGCCAGACGCGCCCATTTGAGGTCGGCGTTCTCGACCTGCAAGCTTTCGCGCGCAAGGACGCCATGACGCTCAAGAAGTTTTAACGCGATTTCGCTCGTGTCTGCTTCCGCGCCATCCAGCTTCACGGCGGGCCGATTGATCGTGGTCCAGCGGCCGGCCATGCCGGAGCGAAGCCGGCTTTGCGCCAAGGACCATCGCCGGCGCCGCGCCGTTCGCTGGTGCTGGCTCTTCGACGGAGCCGGCATCCGCAACGGCGCAAAGCTATCGTTAGCGACCAATCCGGCGTAGGCTAAACGCCATAGCGAATTTAGCACTTCCACTTCGCTCAAGCCGGTCCGAGCGCATAGCTGATCGAGAAACTGCGCCCCGCCGGCGGCAAGAGCTTCGTAAACCCGCGCGTCGCCAGGCTCGGCAACGGTCTGCGCCGGCAGCGGCCATACCGCTTTGGTCGCGCGCGGCAGCAGCGCCACTCGAGCCGGACGCTCGCGCGCGACACCCTCCTGAGGAACGCCGATCCACACGAAGCGACCGCTCGCGCATAATAGGTCCAGATGCTCCGCCCGGTAGTCGGGCACGCGCGCCCGCAGGACCATCTCTTCCCAAAACTCTGACGCGTACGCGAGACCCTGTAATCGCGCGAGCACGAACGCCGCGCCCTCGATCCCCGGCTCCAAGTTGCGCCCGCCGATACGGTGCCATTTCAAGAGGAAATCGACGAACTCGGCGTCCTCGCACGGCTCGACCCCGCCGCGCATCCGCTCCAGCGTCAAGCGATGGATCCGCTCCAGGTTGTAGCGGTCGCACCACTGCTCGGTCCGCGCGCTGGTGTAATGGCCGCGAAAGACGATACCCTGCACCTCAAGAGCAAACAGCGCCTTAATCAATTCGGACGACCCAAGCCGCAGGCGCGCCGCCAACTCGTCTACGCTGACGGGCCCCGAAGTTCTAAGCGCGCGTCGCGCCAACTCCTCGATCGCTTCGTCACGGTCGGGCAAGCCGTCCTTTGAGCCCGCCGCCGCTCCCTGCGGCATATTCACGGCCGCGAGCCCGTTGACGGCGTCATGCGGACGCGCAACCGCGCCGGTCTGCGCGCGGTCATCTAGCCGTCCGTTCTCGGGACTCGTACCGCGGTCGGGGGAGCACTCGTTTTCGCGCGGAACGTTGCCTTCGCGGGTCTTTAACGCTCCCTCCTGACTTGGGAGGAGCACCTCAGGGGCAACGTCAATGCCTAAGACCGCGACTCGGAGGTCTGGATATGCGGCGCGAAGCAGCGGCAGGTCGACGCGCGCAACGATCAGCTCGCCGCGCTCGCTGTCGCCTTGAAGCCGCACCACGCGACCGCGCCGCTCGAGTTCAGGGAGCGCCGCCTGGGCATTTGGCGTAGAGCGCTGCCTTAACGCCTGCGGGTTCAGCGCGCCGTGGGCGCGAAGCATCTCGTACAGTTCGTCACCATCACGCGCCTGGCAACGCGGATCAACGGCGTCGGCCTCAGCGGCCACGCGCTGGGCCGCCGAGCGGTCCAGCAGGTGCAGGAGCTTGCCGTTGCCGAGCACCTGCTCGACCAGTTCGCGGCTGGTCGACACGGTGCGTGAGCGGCGATTCGCCCGCTCCCCGCCGTCAAGAAAGGAGTAGTCCCAGGCCAACAGCAATCGCTGCGCCATCACCGACGGGGTAACCGCGTCGACCACTTGAAGACCGGCATGCCCCGCTTCGAGCGCCGCGAGAAAGGTTTCCAGGCGCGGTAGGTCGGCGCTCTCTTCCAGGCATTCGCGCATCGCCTCGTCGACAACGAAGTGCTCGGGTATCTCGACCTCGCGAGGCCGATTCTCGAAACAGGCCTGTTGCGTGGGGAACAGCGCGATTAACAAATCCTGGGCGCGCAAGCGCTGAATCCACGCCGGCGTGGCTTGGCCGCCATTTCGGCGCGTCAGCGCGAGCGCGCGACACGCGACATGGCGGAATCGCGTCTCGAACATCGGGGCGTCGAGCACCGCCTGTGATAGCGCTTGACCTACATCTTTCGCCCGGACCATCCCTAACAAGTCGTCGGGCGCAAAGCTGTGGCGGGAATTGAGCGAGAGCAAGACGCCGTCGTCGGTGGCCGAAGCCTGAATCTCGAAGTTGAAGCTGCGACACAACCGTTTGCGCACGGCGAGTCCGAAGCCGCGGTTGAAGCGCATCCCGAACGGCGAGTGAATCACGACCTGGGTTGAGCTAAGCCCGTCGAAGAAGCGTTCGAGTATCAGCGTGCGAAAATCCGGCAGCGCGCCGAGCGCGGCAAGACCCGCTTGCACGTACCGCACCGCCTGCACCGCCGCCTTGCGCTCCAGCGCGCATTCTCGACAAAGCCATTGGACGGCGGTCTCCTCGCCGTCAGCCAGGCGCGCGGCAATTTCCGCGCGCAGCTCGCACAGTTCGCCGGACAAGGCCGGGCTGCGTCCGCCGGCTTCGGTTTCCCAGAAGGGCAGCGAGGGCGCCATGCCCGGAGCCGGCTCGACCATCAGGCGACCCCGCGAGAGACGCTGGATCTGCCACGGCATCGAGCCCAGCACAAAGACGTCTCCGCGCGACGATTCTTGCGCGAAATCTTCCTCGACCTCGCCGATCTTACGTCCTTCCGATTCGATTATGACGTCGTAATTTCCGGTCTCCGGGATCGTCCCTGCGCAAGTCAGCGCGATCAGACGGGCGCCGCGCCGCGGCCTGACCGTGCCGGCATCCGGATCGTAAAAGATTTTCGGCTCAGCGCCGCGGATTCGCTCAGGCAGCTCACGCGCCATCTCGTCGAGCAGGCGCGTCAGCGTATCGCGTTGAAGTTCAGCGAAGTTGTAGGCTCCCCGCAGCAACCGCAACAACTCGCTTACGGCAACCTCGCCCTGCTCGGCGGCGATAGCAACGATCTGTTGGGCCGCCACGTCGAGGCATCCGCGCGGTATCTCAACCTCGTCGAGCCGCCCACGGCCCATCGCGCGGACGGCAGCGGCGCATTCCAAAAGGTCGTCGACCGTAAGCGCGAAGAACCGGCCTTTAGGCTTGCCGCCCAACATATGGCCGGAACGGCCGATCCGCTGAACCGCCGCGGAGATCGACTTGGGCGAATCCACCTGGCAGACCAACTCGACCGCGCCGACGTCGATCCCCAGTTCCAGGGACGACGTCGCGACGATAGCTTTTAGCTCGCCACGCTTAAGCCGCTGCTCGGCCTTGAGCCGCTCAGCGCGCGCGAGGCTGCCGTGATGCGCCATGACGGCGTCCGTGCCCAGACGTTTTTGCAGGTTGAGCGCGATCCGTTCGGCCCAGCGCCGGCTAAGCGTAAAGACCAGAGTAGTTCGATGCGCCTGGACGAGCTTAGCGATCTCCTCGTACATCGCCTCCCAGTGCTGATGAGTCGCGATCGGCCCTAACTGGGGTCCGGGCGCGATTACTTGAAGGTCGGCGGCGCGAAGGCCCGTGTCGGTACGCACGCATCGAAACGGACGCCATCGCGGCGCTCCACCTTCGTCCGCTTGCGTGCCGCAGAGGAACTGCCCCAGGCGCTCGATTGGGTTTAGCGTCGCCGACAAGCCTATCCTAGTCGGGCGCAAGCCGAGCGTTTCACGCACCAGCTTCTCCAGGCGCTCGAGCGTTACCGCGAGGTGAGCGCCACGCTTGTTGCCCGCCAGGGCGTGAAGCTCGTCAACAATCACGAAACGCACGCGTGAAAGCTTGGTGCGAAAGCGCTGCGAGGTGAGCAAAATGAACAGCGATTCAGGGGTCGTAACCAGGATGTGCGGCGGCCGACGCAGCATCGCACCCCGCTCCGAAGCCAACGTGTCTGCGGTGCGCACGGCGGCGCGCACCTCCGGCAGCGCAATCGCGCGGCGTGCGGCGGTTTCACGGATACCGACGAGCGGCTCTTCCAGGTTGGCGCGAACGTCGTTGGCCAGCGCTTTTAGCGGCGAGACGTAAACGACGGTCACCTCGTCCCGCAGGTCTCCGCTCTCGGCCTCGCGCACCAGGTGGTCGAGCGCCCACAGAAAGGCGGCCAGCGTCTTGCCGCTGCCGGTGGCGGCGCATAAAAGCACGTCATGGCCGGCCTCGATGGCGGGCCATCCCAACGCCTGAATCGGCGACGGCGCGCCGAAGCGATGCTCGAACCATTCGCGCACCGCGTGATGAAAGCCGTTGAGCGCCTCTTCCACTTCAGCTTCGAAGTCTAGCTCAAAGCGAAAATAATTGCGCTAAGCGATCGCCGAGACGGCAACGCGTGCAACTAGCTCGTCTTGTTCCATCAATAGAAATACGGAAGCAAAGCCGCGGATGCGCTCGACTCAGTTAAACGTTGGCCGTTGGTTGGCTGAAAAATGCGCGGGGGCAAGTGCGGCCAAAGCGGAGGTTTATAACCGGTCAGAATGGCGCGCCCGGGCTTGGCTCACGTTCAAAACCCCGCGGAATATCGCCAAACCCGCAACTCGAACAGCCAGACCAATCCGTACTCGAGCCCGCCCATGCCCCACTGCAGATAGTTGCCGTCCCCGGGCGACCTCTCCAGTTGCGAGTAGTAGTACAAGAAGCCGCCCGCCATCAACTGAACGGGTCCGAGGTAGGCCGGATTGGCGTAGTATAGCCTGAGATGCCATTCGCCGCCGTACTGCGCGGCCCAGTTCGTCCCCCTTCGTTGCGCAGCGAGTTCTAGCGGTTAATCCAGTTGCTCTCTAGGGACCACTCCACGGTGAAATTTTCGCCCAGATAACGATTGGCGGCGATTCCGAACGTGAGCAAAGCCATCACTGACGGTAAAAGTCCTCGGCTGTTTCGGTGCCTGAACCCGGTTCGACCGGAGCGTGCCCACCGTTGAAGGTGAAGTAAATTCAGTCATCGAAGGGCCAGGCCCGTCAGGAAGCTCTGGTCCGCGCCAAAACTCTGTTCCGCAGGCCTGGAAACGACGAAGGGGACAAGCAGGGCGATCGTCCAGCTGGCGTTGGCACGTTTCATCTTAAATGCCCCTGGGAGCGGCCTTGCGCTGCTTCCCCAACGCTGCCCATCCGAGCCGCGGTTTCGTCGGGGCGGGCAAAGCGAATCTCGGACCTGGGGCCGGGTGCGCTCGCCGGCGCTTTTCTGACATGTTCAGACGCAGATCGGAAAATTCCGATTCAAAGAGATCGCGGCCGCTCAGAAAAACGCGCCGATGGCTCGCGCAGCAGGAGAAGGTCGGACTGGCGACTTGCCGGAGCCGAGCGGTCAGCCGGCGAAACGGTCGAGAGCGGCAGACAGGAGCGCTGGTAGTTGCACCGTAAATTCGCTGCGCGAAAGCACCCTGCCGAAGCCGGCGTCGCGCGCGGCGGAAAGCGTTTTAAGCTCCGTGTGGGAGGCGAAACCGGTCAAAAGTGCGAACGGTACCGACTCGCGTGCCATTCGAGCCACGTCCGAAGACGGAAAGCTGGCGTCCGACAGGTCGGCGAGGATCACCGCCGGCTTGAGCGTCTGGCAAAGCTCGCGAGCTTTACCGAGGTCGATACTGTAAGAGACGTCGACCCCGATACTTTCGGCAGCAGCGTCAATCTTCGACCTGAACATGAGGTCTCGGACCAATACCAGGGCCCTCGGTCGACTCATCGGTTAACACCATCCCTTTTCATCCGCTTCATTCGCGCTTACTAGCCGCGTTGTTTACCCGCCGGTCGACGAACACGACCTCTCGGCCGGTAGAAGAGGCCAAAACCTGGTCAGACGGCTTCGGTGTGCCGGCAACCTCACCGGGCGCCGCGCCGACCGCGCATCCGGCCGGCGCATCATTGCTCCGTCCCGTTGCTACTAAATCTGGCCGGCAGGACCGCCGTCAAATCAAGCGCCGGTGTACCACCGGCTACAAGCTCAGCGATCACCTCGGCGGTCAGCGCCGCGAGCAAGATTCCATTGCGGTAGTGACCGGTTGCGTAATACAAGCCTGGCAACGTGGGCGAGGGACCGATTACCGGCATATAGTCGGGCGCCGCCGGACGCAGCCCGGACCAGACTTGGCGCAACGGCACCGAACCCAGCGCAGGGACCAACGCATGAACCCCGTGCGCAATACCTGCCACGCCGCCGAGCGTGACGCTCTTGTCGTAGCCCGCCTCCTCTCGCGTGGTGCCGGCAAGCAAACGCCCGCTGCGGCGCGGCACGATATAGCCGCGCGGCGACAGGATGGCATGGCGAAGCGTGCCCACCGGCGCATCGAAACACAGAATCTGCCCGCGGACAGGCCGAATCGAGATTCCGTCCGCAGCGCACCCTTTGATCCGGCTTGCCCAGGATCCCGCGGCGTTTACCACGACATCCGCTTCCTTAATTGTGCCGTCACTCATGCGGACGCCGGCCACGCGGCCGCCGCGTTCGAGAACCTCGTCGACCGCCGAGCAGGGATAAAAGCCAGCTCCTGCCCTGAGCGCCGCTTGAATGTAGGCCTCGGTAAGCTTGCGGTTGTCGATGAACCCTTCGCCCGCAAAATGGAGCGCGTAAATCACGTCAGGCGAGAGCGCGGGGACAAGCTCTCGAGCTTGAGCACCGCTAAGTTCTTCGAGTTTCAACCCGGCTTCGCGCTGCCACTTAAGTCGCGCCTCCAACTCAGCGCGCTCCTTGGCGTCGAGGGCAACGTAGACCAAGCCTGCGCGATCGTACTCGGGGTTCACCCGGCTTTCCTCGAGCAACAGGCGATAAATCGCGTTGAATGCGTTCATGCCGTCAATACACAGATTCAGCAGCTTGCCAGGGCCGTCAGCCTCGGCTTGAGGACCGAGCAGCCCGGCGGCCGCCCACGACGACTCCTCTCCCAACTGGCCGCGGTCGTAAACCTGCGTCCTTACGCCAGCGCGGCTTAGCCGCCAGGCGATCGCGCTGCCGATTACGCCGCCACCGATCACCAATGCACGCATTTGACCTTCACCCATATTGCCCTAAACGCTTCGGCCCCTGTTATACAAGCTTTTCGGCACAGCCCGCGGCCCAGTTGCTTGCCTCGCCGGTCAAGCGCGCCTCGGTCGCGTTCCTCCCTAACGGGCCTGGGTCCGACTCGCGTATTCACCAAGGGGCCAAGGGACGCGAGGCGTGGCCTTAGCGCTTCCATTCTACCTCGCCGCTTATCGAGCTAGGCAGGGCGAATTCATCCAAAGGACAAAGGCCGCTCAGGTTCGATAGCGGCGCATCAGGGCTCAAGGATGGGCGCTCTCCGGTGGCAGATTCAGCCCGTTGATCCGAGCGCCCTGTCCGGCGAGTCCGTCCAGCGATAAGCCGCGAAAAGCCATTTCAGCCCGTGCCATTTCCGCAAAAACCGCGGCGGCCGAATAGTCGCTCTCAACCCCGTCAAGCTTTTTTTCCAAAGCGCCGATCAATTCCAACGGGTCGCGCGCTTGGCCTGGCGCGTCAAACGCCGGCTGCAGCCGCTGCACCCAGCCTTCGAAGTTGGTAAAGCTTCCTTCGAGTTCAAAGTACGCCGCAACCGGCAGCACCTGGCTGGCGAAGGGAGCAGTCTGGTTACCGATAACGTCGAGCAAAACCAGATGGTCGAGATTGCCCAGTTCCCGTGTGAACTCCGCTCGTCCCAGCGCGCGCACCGGGTCCGCGCGCAGAACGACCAAAACCTTAAGCTCGCCTTGACGCGCGGCAAAGGCCAGACGGGCAAGCCCGTCCAGCGGCAGACCAAGCGCCTCAAGCCCGCGGGTGTTCGGGTTTTTGTCGGCGCGAATCAGAAGATTATCGCCTGCAGTGGCGTCAGCCGGAGTGAAGCTGATCGCGCCAACATTGGCGGACCCTATCGTACGGGAGAGAAAACGCTTGAGCGCGAAGATTTCCTCGTTGGTGGCCTGCGCGCCGACCAAGGCGCCGATGGCGTTGGGACCGTGCTCCTGCGCGCAGCGGCGTATCGCCTGCGCAGCGCGCGAGAGCGCGTCCTCCCAGCTCTCGGCCGCAAACCGCTGCTCAAGCTGGACCAAAGGCCGGGTTAAGCGATGTTCGCCCTGCATGGATACAAAGGAATGACGCCCCTCGTCGCACATCCACCAACGATTTACGTTGGGGTTGTAGCGCGGCTTGTAACGGTAGATACGCCCCTGGCGATGATCGATATCGATCGCGCAGCCGCGCGCGCATCCGCCACACACTGACGGCGTCCGGTGGAGATACCAAACCCTGGCGCGGAAACGGAAATCCTTCTCTGTCAGCGCCCCGACCGGACAGATGTCCACCACGTTGCAGGCGTAACGGTTATTGACCTTGCGGCCTGGATAAGTGTCCACGACGCAGCGGTCGCCCCGCTCAAGGATAGCTAGCTCGCTCGTGCGGGTAATCTCGTCGAAAAAGCGCGTACATCGGGCGCACAGAATACATCGCTCCTGGTCCAGCATCAGGTCGGACCCGATATCGAGCGCCTTGCCCTTCTTGTTTTTCTTGCCGAGCGGGAACCGCGAGGGCTTGCGGTCATAATCCATGTAGTAGTCCTGGAGCTTACACTCGCCCGCCTGGTCGCATATAGGGCAGTCAATCGGATGGTTAATCAGGAGGAACTCGAGCACCGCCGCCTGCGCGGTCTTCACGCGAGGGCTTTCGGTGTGCACAACCATTCCTTCAGCAACCTTGGTATTGCAAGCGATCTGAAGCTTCGGCGCCTTCTCGATTTCGACCAGGCACATCCGACAGTTGCCCACCACGCTGAGCGCAGGATGGAAACAATAGTGAGGAATCTCAATTCCCAGCATCGCCGCCGCCTGGATAAGGTTCAGTCCTTGCGGGGCGTCAAGCTCTCGTCCGTTGATTGTAAGCTTAGGCATTTTTGTGATTAGCGGCCTTCGCAGACCGTCAGATGAGCTCTCCTAAACGCTGGCGAACGAACGCTACCTGAAGGGCCTCGCTCACGCCACGCGCTTTAGCGAATCCCGCGCGGCGTGGCGGCTGCAACCAAGCCTCGCGCCGTGCGGCGCCTCAGGGCGCCGCACCCGCTTCTCTAGAGGCGAGAACGGTCTCTTGCGACGGCGTGCCGCCTGCCTGCTCGAGGTTAAAACGAAACGGGCATCGGCGCTGGCGCACATGCTCGACGAACTCGTCTTTGAACTTGGTCACGAAGCTTCTCACGGGCATCGCGAGACTGTCCGCAAGCACGCAAATCGTGTTGCCCTCCATGTGGTTCGCGACGTCGATCAGCCTGTCGAGGTCCTCGGCCTGACCGCGCCCGGCCTCGAGATCGATCAACAATTTCTCGATCCACCCGCATCCTTCGCGGCACGGCGTGCACTGGCCGCAGGATTCATGGTGGTAAAAATTAGCGATCGTCCGAAGCGCATCGACCATGCACGTGTCCTCGTGCATCACGATCACGCCCCCGGTGCCCATCAATGATCCCGCGGCCCGCACCGAGTCGAAGTCCATGTTGACCTTGACCGCCTCATCGGCGGTAAAGACCGGAAAGGAGCTGCCTCCTGGGATGACCGCCTTGAGCTTTTTGCCATCCAGGATCCCTCCGCCGAGATCGTCGTTGTAGATCATGTCCTTGAGCGGGAACCCCATCGGCAGCTCATAGAGCCCCGGGCGGTTTAGATGGCCGGATAAACCGAACAGCTTCGGCCCCGGACTGGTTGAAGGGCCGATGCTGCGGTACCACTGCGCGCCGCGCGCGATGATATGCGGCACGTTCGAGAGCGTCTCGACATTGTTGACCACCGTGGGACACCCGAAGGCCCCGGCTATCGCCGGAAAAGGCGGC